>JAOUNI010000020.1 GCA_029881035.1 Gammaproteobacteria bacterium
TCCAGGCGTGCATCACGGCCGCAATTGAAGCGATAAAACTTATAGCGTATCGGGTTCTTTGTATAATAATCCTGGTGATAATCTTCGGCGGGATAAAATGTCGATGCCTGGGTGATTTCAGTGACTATTGCTTGCTTGAAAGGTTTGTTTTGTTCGATATCGCGTTTTGATTGTTCAGCATCCATTTTTTGCTGCGGGCTGTTATAAAAAATACCGCTGCGGTACTGTTTGCCGTGATCACAAAATTGTTGGTCTTTTACGGTTGGGTCGATAGTGCGCCAAAAACGATCGGTCAGTTCCTTGTAACTGATCATCTCAGGATTAAAAACAACTTCGACCGCTTCGGTATGTCCGGTGCCACCGGCAGAAACTTCTTTATAAGCAGGATTCTTTTTATGGCCACCGGTATAACCGGAGGTAGTTTTGAAAACGCCAGGCATTTTGTCGAAGTCGGATTCTACGCACCAGAAGCAGCCGCCGGCAAAAATGGCGGTTTCCATTTTATTACTATTCTCCTGCGCTATCAGCAGAGCAGGGAAGTTGAACATTAATATCAGTGCAATAATATATCGATTAAACATAAGTCGTATCCTGTATTGAAAAACCATATTGTCATTAAGCGGGAATAAATTTCAGTGCCAGGCCGTTGTTACACCAGCGTTCTCCGGTGGGTTTTGGGCCATCTTTAAATAGATGACCATGATGACCTCCGCAATGCGCGCAATGATATTCGGTGCGTGGATAAATCATTTTGAAGTCAGTCTTTGTTTCCATGGCACCAGGTAAGCTGGTAAAAAAACTGGGCCAGCCGGTACCGCTATCAAATTTCATTTCTGAGTTAAATAGCGGCGATTCACAAGCGGCGCAGACGTAGACTCCCTGACGTTTTTCGTTATTCAGTGGGCTGGATCGCGGTGGTTCTGTACCTTCATCACGCAGGATATGGTATTGCTCTGGTGTCAGTATCTTTTTCCATTCTTCATCAGTTTTAACAATTTTCACGAATTTCATGGATGAATTGTCCTTGTTTGCCAATGTTCTTGATGCCAGCAGTGGTAGAGCTGCCAGACCCAGGCCTGCCAAAGTGATAAATTTACGTCGGTTCATAATATGGGAACTCCGGATTTATTGCTGTCAGTGAGGTCAGTTTAGAATCATGATCTCACTGAGACATCACAGAGTTATCACTTTTTTGTCACATTGACAGAAAATCTCGAGTAATAAAGTAATTATTTTTTTACTGATTGACGATTTTGAATATCGTAAGTCATAAAAGGGATATTTAGATATTGATAATTAGATCCCAAAAGAGATATTTAGATTCCGCTTCTATCTCATCACAGATCTTTGAAGTGCCGCTCATATAATTCCTGAAACGTAATTGATTCATGTCAAACTTTCACAATATCATGGAGTGTAGAGTTTCTACTTGAAGGATAAAAAATTGAAGGACTAACAATATGAATAAACTTAGCTTTTCGATTATCGGTTTGTTTACTTTGCTATCAGTTGCCTGTGGAGGCGGGGGTGGTGATTCAAGTCCGAGTAATACCACACCTGACCCTGTTAATCCTACTCCAGATCTTTTATTCAATAAACTTCTTGGTTTTGTCACTAACACCGATGGTGAACTGATTTCCTATGCCAGTGTGGGTGGTGCTATCACCGGCAACAGTGGTGTGACTACCGATGAAGCGACAGCAACGGCAGCTGGCTGGTATCTGGTTGAAGCAGAAGGTTATGCGCCATCTTATACCCGACCATCAGGCGAAATAGAGGGTATTAACATCATCAATACAACGCTGACACCGATCGCTGCACAGGCTTTTCATGTTATGGGTGGTGATGTAACCACTTTAAGTGCTGGACCAGGAGATGTGGTTACAGTAACGATTCAACCCGCGGTATTTGATGAAGATGTCATTATCGAACTGACTCCACTTGATCCGATTTTTCTTGATACTGCTTTTGCAGCCATGGATACGTCTGATGTACTGCATATCAGTCAGCCATTTGATATTCGTGCACGCGCTGCAGATGATGGTAGTCTGGTGCAGCCTGCTTCTGGCCAGGTAGTGGAGATCACTCTGACTGATGGTGGTGCCCTGGGTGATCCAGCGCGCTTATTCTGGTTTGATGCTGATCAGGGACAGTGGCTAGAACAACATAATGCGGCCTGTAATCGAGTAGATGCAGATCACGTAAGTTGTTTGCTCGATCATTTTTCACAGCACGCAGGTGGCAGCAGCACACCACCACCTCCATCCGGTGCGGGTAACGCCCATTCACAGGCATCTAAGGACACAGATGCTGCCTATGACACCTCAGCAAAAGACATGGCTGAACGAGAAAAAAATGGTGAAGAGCCTGGTTCATGTGAAATATTCACGCCGGCGCTTATAGCCGCCTTTATGGCTGAGGTGGATGCCGCTATAGCAGAGGCC
Organism: Gammaproteobacteria bacterium; assembly: GCA_029881035.1. Classification (GTDB taxonomy): domain Bacteria; phylum Pseudomonadota; class Gammaproteobacteria; order SZUA-229; family SZUA-229; genus LH-M37. The sequence continues at coordinate 2,445 of JAOUNI010000020.1, forward strand.
AAAGCTAACCCTGGCGAAGCCGCAAAAGCGATGTTATTTAAAACAGCAGCACGCTTGCAGCTTGTTGGTGGTTTTTCTGGTGATTATGATTCTGGTTGCGATGTTTTCCCTCCGCAATGGCCACATGCTGGAGATCCTTACGCTGACTTAATGGAAGAAGCCGATAATGTCACCAGAAAACTGGCAGCAAAAGTATTAACAAACCCCAAGTGTCCCGACATTGATTCTATCGCCAAAGTTTTAGCCGAAGCGCAGTTGCTTGGTGTTGAGGATATTCAGCCAGATCTGGAATATAAATATAACGAGCTACTGGATCAGTGCAATATATGGGAGGGACGCATTGAATATTCAATTATCCTACCAAGGGCGCTGGCAAGCTTTGACGGTATTGATTATGACCCATGGTATAGCGGCGCGCTCTACTGGAATGAATCCCATGACATCATGTTGGCCTTGCATGCTTCTTCTGGAACCGCAGATGAAAATATAGGAAACTTTGAAGGTACAGATAAAGTAACAACTGATTTTTCTGATGCTGAATATAGAAGTTATACCTCCAATACCGGTTGTAGCTTCCCGGTTTATGATGCCACTATCAGGCGCGGTCAGCCTGTTAATGGTGAGATAAATGCCAGCTTTGCCGGACGTTTAGATTCTAATAATAATTTCGTAGCAGACAGTTTTAGCGCCGCCAATGACATTAAAATTTACTACGGTGTCTTTGAGACAGGGTGGGCCTTCGATGGTTGGCCAAGCCTGCTCTGCATAAAGGATGATGATGCTGAAGGCAGCTACACTGATATTTATCGTGGCCAGTTAGTTGAGCAATTTGCTGATTATCAATATCTTTATGGTACTTCGATCGACATGGGGAACCATGTATTTAGTAACTCTTTTTATGATGTACTCCCAAGCCTGTGGGATATTTTGAATAAGGGTCCTACCCAGCCTGCGCCGCCAGCCACTGAAACCAACCCCTACCCGAAAGCTTATTACAATGGCACAGAGATACTGTTTGAAGCCTATAGTTTTGGTTTAGCCAATGATATGCAAATTGTGATGCGTTGGAATATCGTCCACACTGATTATACGCGCGGACGTTAGAGTTAAATGAAACTTTCTCTGCGCCCATTGTAAGGAGCATTTGTAAAAAAATTAACTAACCCAGCAATGCTTTTATATGTGCTGCTACACTGCGCCCCAGTGCGGAGAGTGCATAACCACCTTCCAGTGTTGAAACGATTCTACCTTGGGCATATTTATCTGCAATGGTTTTGATTTCGTTCGTCACCCATGCATAATCCTGTTCTACCATATTCAGGCCAGCCATATTGTCTTCGACATGTGCATCGAAACCGGCAGAGATAAGAATGAGTTCAGGCTGAAATGCTTCCAGCTTTGGTAGCCAGTGCGATTTAATCGCGTCGCAAAAGATTTTCCCATCTGCGCCTGCTGGTAAGGGCACATTGACAATATGTTCTGATTTGGTATCAGTTCCAGCATACGGATAGAACGGATGCTGAAAGGTTGAACAAAATAGGATTTTTTCTTCGTTTTTAAAAATATCTTCAGTGCCGTTACCGTGGTGCACATCAAAATCGACGATAGCTACTCGTTTTAGATTGTGCGTATACAATGCATGCGCTGCACCGACAGCAATATTATTAAAAATACAGAATCCCATGGCTTTATTATGTTCGGCATGGTGGCCGGGGGGCCTGACATTACAAAAAGCAGCGCTATTTTTTCCATTCAACACCAGATCAACACCAAGTACCACGGCACCCGCTGCACGTAATGCAGCGCTTAATGTATATGGATTCATCGAAGTGTCAGGGTCGAGAAAAAGATAACCCTGTTGCGGTGAGTTGAGAAAAATTTCATCAACGTACACGGGATCATGTACCCGGTATAACTGATTACGCGTTGCCAGCGGCGCATCATGATGTTGTAAAACCGAGTCCAGACCAGAAGCAGACAATTGATCTTGAATGGCTCTCAGGCGCGCAGGATTTTCTGGATGGCGTGCTCCCATTTCATGCAGCACACAATCCGGGTGTGAAATCAAAGCCACTGACAGGGTACTGCCTTTTTTGGCTGCTGTGTTAATGAAGAGCTATCCTAATATTAAAGTAACTAATAGTATCATTTGTACCATATAGACAGAGCAATAACATTATGACTTAAATATTTTATGACACATACTTTTGCATATTTATTTTATGAGGCGAACGTATAATTATCTTGAAATTGAAAAATAGATCAGGGCCAATAGAAAAATGTTATCGAGAAATATAATACATACAGATTTTTAAATTTAAATGACAGCCTATAAATTGTATTTATGGTGACAAATATTTAAAAAAGGTGATGAAATTCAACTGAAAATAGTAATGTTTAATCAAAATTTTAATTAAATCACTTTTTTTAATTAAATCACTTTAATAATTGATCTAAATAAGTATTTCAAGAAAAGATATAGATATCAGCAGGATACAATCACATGAGGGCCGGGAAATTTATTTCCATCGAAACAGTCTGGTTGATGGTTATTTTGACGGCCTGGAGAATGGTGATAAAATGAACTCTTTAGAAATAGCAGGTATTGATAGTCACAGCCAGCACTGTGCACTTAATCGGTAAACATAATATTGTCGGCTGACAATAAGTTAAGTAACGTGGTGGCCTGCTAATTATTAGCAGGCCACCATGAAAATGAGGCTAAAGTGATGAAATTATCGATAACTAAAACATTCAAAATAATGGTAATGACCAGCCTGACGTTATTTCAGTTCGGCTGCAATTCGGGCAGCTCATCACCAACAGGTTCATTAACTATCAATGTGACTGATGCACCCATTGATACAGCCGAAAAGGTTATTATTGAATTCAGTGGCATTGAAATAAAACCGCAAAATGGAACGTCGATTAGCTTTGACTTCACTGAAAAGTGTACGTCTGACCCGGATTTATGTCAGATTGATTTGTTAGCACTCAATAATGGCCTTTCTCAGCAGTTACTGGATTCTGAGATCGTCTCTTCCGGACAGTACAACTGGCTTCGATTAATGGTTAATGCTGAAGCGAATGTTAAAGATTCTTATATTGTTATCGCTGGAAAGGAATATGAGTTACATATACCAAGCGGCGCACAAAGTGGGCTTAAATTAAATCAGGGTTTTGTAGTTCCAGCAGGGGGTGAAGCAAACTTCACCATTGATTTTGATTTGCGTAAATCAGTGCATGATCCTGTAGGTATGAGCGGTTATATACTTCGACCTTCGCTGCGAATGATGAATAACGTTGAAACAGGAACATTATCAGGCAGTATCGATGCCAGCTTTTATTCAAGCGGCAGCTGCAACGGCGCAGTTTATGTTTTTGATGGCAGCGTCGATACGCCCGATGATGAAGATGGTGAAGGCTATGGACCTGACCCGATCACTTCGGCATTGGTCAACGACGATGGTGTATATAATTACAAAGTGAGCTTTCTTACCGAAGGTAATTACCTTATCGCGTTTACCTGTGATGCTCTAGCTGATAATCCTGATTTAGATGATGATACAGCTACAGTTAGTTTCCTGAGTACCGCAACCGTCACTATTAACGCAAATAACAATACAGTTTATAACTTCGAACCTTAAAATATTTTTATTTAACGGTGTCCAAAAGGACGCCGTTTTTTTATTATTAAATTAAATGGGGAAGGGCAACACCTACAATTAAAAAAACTATTGTCAATCTAAACTTTTATTTTTATCAGTTGTTGCCATGCGTCCAGAATGTCTTGCTGTGCACTATCCTGTTTGTTACCTATAAGTTCATCTGGAATTTTTTTACTATGGATAACTCGATCAGGATGACCTTTTGGGAATTCGGATAAATGATCAAAAAACAAATAACCGTTTACCGGTATATCGGGGATAGATGCTGAAAGTGTGTTGATTTGGTAATCCAGCTCATGAAGTGGATTTTCGAAGCTGTAACTTCTTTGACCTAACATTTGTGTCCATTCATCGATATGATCAGCGCAAAATATTTTACCGGGATAACATTTATACATTATTAAGCTAATCGCATCGTTACGCATAACCAAACGATCAATCGTGAAATAATGGCCGAGCCCATCAGGCCATTGAACATTAATGAGCTGTTCAATACCCAGACGATTAAGCTGCCTATAAGTTTTGAAGTTCAACCAGTAATGTTTTATTTTTTTTCGGCTGAGATAAACTATCAGACTGATAAAGATAACAGCTGCAATGATTATTAAGTGTTGCTCGGTTATCTGCGTTATTGTTTGTAACATATCACTTATTCTCAAACTGATACTCGCTAGTGATTCTTATGTTGGCATAATGGCTGTAACAATTAACCTCGGTAATTACTCTATTATTTATTTTGTGTTGGAGCAACCGTTTATTTTGATATTTATTTAATAATAAAGGTGGGTAACCAGGCCTGTTGAACTTAACGCGCTTTCCTACTGAATTATTTTACTCAAGATAACGTGTTTGCCACTGTAAATACATGGCATGTACATGCTCTGCAAATTCTTCCTTGCTAGTAAAACCTTCGGGACTGATGGCATCGTAGACATAATAATTGGCATGGTTGTTCTGGCAGGTCATAAAATGCCAGAATTTATTAAGCAGCGTTTGCGGGTCGCGCCATTCAAACGTATCCTGTTCTTCGTAATGCAGAAACACCGGCAGGATCGGTACACCTGTTTTAATTGATATATCAAAGGCGCCTGTTTGAAATTTCGAATATATACGCCGTCCTTTACAGCCACCTTCCGGGAAAATGGCTACGTTACGGCCTTTTTTCACTGCATTTATTAACGAATCCAGCGCTGCATGTCGTGATTCTGGATCATCGCGTTTTACAAAGATAGTATCGGCTTTGGCGCTAATACGACCTATAAAATACCAGTGCCGAACACCTTCTTTACCTAGCGGGTAAACATTAAACAGGGCCGGTATGGCAAAGTCCTCCAGTGCCGAAGGATGATTGGCAATCAGGATAAAATGCTCTGGCAGGGCATGTGTATTCTTCTGATGTAGGCGTAGGTCTATACCCAGGGCACGAATAAAAAAACGGCACCAACTACGTGAAAGGGCATGGTAATAATCACCGGTAAAAATACGTGGTAGCCAGGACAGAAGATATAATATCAGTGTAAATACGGACAGCTCCAGCCAACACCAGATCAACCAAAAACTACGTATAATAAATTTGAGCATCGAACTATTCTTCTCCTGAAAGTTAGTTATTATTGATGATAATAACTAATTACAGAGTAGTGCATAAAGTCATGTGGGTCTATTTATATCCAGAGATTTGAATAACATGGCTGATCAGGTTTAGTTTCGAAATCTATTACTTTTGAGTCCAAAAGATAGATAGGGCTGATGTCTTCTACCAGGGGTAGTTTATTGTTACTATGACAAACCAAATATATGCATTTACAGAAATTTAATTTCTGTTAGTAATGCCAATAACAAAACAATCTCTCTAGATCAGGGTAAAACCATGTCACAAACTCTATCAGAACGCCATTTTTCCCGTATTCCCTTTGATGCCGAGACACACATTATCAACCCTGATGATAACCAGTCATGGCCATGTACGTTATTTGATATCAGCTTAAATGGCGCGTTGACTTCTTTACCCATTTACTGGCCAGCTAAACGTGGCGATAGTTACAGGCTTGAAATACAGCTTGGCGATGTGAACAAAAATGATCTTCGATTAAGCATGAATGTCAAAGTTGCTCACATGGAAGTAGATCATGCTGGATTTGAGATTGTAGATATGGATGTTGATACGGCCAGCCATTTACACCGTCTGATTGAATTAAACACCGGTGATGAAACGATCCTCAAACGGGAACTGGCTGAACTCATCAAACTACATGAAAGTGAAGCCCAATAACCTGACTTGTACATTCTATTCTGTCTTCACACTATGCCACTTATTTCTCTATCGTTCTATTTTGTTTGCTCGAACAAATAAGACTATCCTTATTTACTAATAAGTTATCACCTCATCGTCAATAGGGATTTTCCCTATATAACGTCCTCTGTTGCGCCTTTAGTATTTTCTCCAGTTAAAAACCCAGTAGTACCGTCAACATTTAGTTGGCATAAATGTTAAAAAAACGGAGAAATAAATGAAAAAAAAATCTTTTATAAGTTCAAAAACATTGTTATCGGCCGCATTGGCAGTAGCCTCTCTGGGCACGCAGGCATTTGCTCAAGATAACGACAATCTTGTAACGCTCATCGAAATGGGTGATCTGCACGGTACAATCGTTCCCCATGCGGCAATTCTGAAAAATTCTGATGGCTCAGAACGCGAAGTGGCTAGTTCAGGTGGCCTGGCCAGATTGAAAACGATCATCAATGAAATTCGTAGTCAAAACTCAGAGGCAGTACTTCTTTCTGCTGGTGATTTAACCCACGGCAGTGCAGAGGCCATGTTTACCGTCGGTGATGCCATGATGGTGCCGATGAATGCCTTTGGTATCGATGTGTTTACACCGGGTAACTGGGACTTTGGTTATGGTGCTGCTGTATTCCGTAACCGTTTTACAACGTTTGGTCCAAAACCCACTATACCGGGCAATATCCGCCCCATGGCCAGTTATATCAATTGTGCCAGTATTCCTGTTATCGCTGGTCTTACCGATGTAGACAGTGGTTATACCTGTGATGAAAATGACGCCAACACTGCTCCTTATCCAACCCCAGCTGGTCAGGGTGTCATCAAAGCCAGTTTTCCGGTGGTTGCTGCCAATATTTATAACGCGGCTCCGCTTCCTGCACAGCTACAGGGCAAACGCACTCTTGCACCGTATAAAATACTGGAGCGTAATGGCACTAAAATCGCTGTTATTGGCTTGACTGCAGCAATCGTTCCACAGCAGGCCGATACCTTCAATATCGGTTTACGCTTCACGCAGGGCGTTGAAGAGTTGCCAGCACTGCTTGATGAAGTAAAAAAACTGGGTGCACAGCTGATTGTGGTTCAGTCTGAACTGGGTCTTGCGCAAAACATAAAAATTGCGCAAAGTTTCGAAGACATCGACGTGATGTATTCTGCACACACGCATGAGGCGACTATTGGTGCCTTACTGGTAGATAGTAAAAAAGTATCCAGAACCACTCCTGGTCAGGCGTTAAGCAGAGGTGAGCGTTACCAGCTTGCCAAAGGTGCTGCGATTGTCGTTGAAACCAATCGCGACATGTATGTTGGCAAACTCGATCTGGAAATGAATGGCGGCGACATCGTCGATTTTTCATGGCAGGCCATTCCGGTTGATGAATCAGTGACACCAGATCCGGCCATGGCGCAGTTAGTGGCCTTTGTTGAAGAAGGCTTTGTTGCCGGCGCTGATAATGCCGTGATGCGTCACACATTCATGCCTGGCGGCTTCCTGAATCCATCCGTTCGCGGTCTCCAACTAACTGAAGACCTTGACACAGTTGTCGGTTATACCGATACCCTGTTATTACGCCATCATGTTCTTGAAGATACACTGAACAACTTCATTGCGGATGCCATTTTAGATGTTACCAACACTGTGGCTGACGTAAGAAATCAACCAGGCTGGGAAAATGGCGTTGACGTTTCCATGGCTAACGGTTTCCGTTTCGGTAATGCCGTACTGCCGGGCAGTGCGATTACTTTGCGTGATTTGTACACCTGGTTCCCGATTTCACCTGCAGTGAATATTGCAGATTTCTCGGGTCAGAGTATACAAAATAGCCTCAACACCATTCTTGGTGCCGTGTTTGATCGTAATGTATTCATGCAACGCGGCGGCTGGAATGTGGGTCTTGCCAACATGGAACAGAAAATCGACCTTAAAAACAGACCGTTCAGCAGCTCAAGTGGCCGTATTGTTGACATTAAGATTGGTGGTCAGCCACTAGATTTAAGCAAGCGTTATGTATTTGCGTCCTGCTACGGTCATGGCAATCCACTGGATGAAGTCTGTCGTACCAGTGGTGGCGCTAACTTTAAGTTTTTCCAGTTAACTGATGCGGACGATTACAGCAGCGCAATTACATTAACTGGCCCTGCTGCCACAGAAAATTTCATTGTTGGCGCAACGGTTAAACAGGTTGCACCTGATAACTTCCTGCATCCTGTACATGCACTGCGTCGTTACCTGGATAGCCTGCCCGATAACACCGTCACCGAAGCTCAGTTTGGTGCTGGCCAGGGTCGTGTCGTTACTGTGGATTCAAAGAACCCCGGTAACCTGCCTCAGGCAGAAAGTGAGCAAATTGGCCAGCCAGATAACACCCCTGATATAACGTTTGTACAACCGCCTTTTGGTGCGGGTCCAGCGTTCTTCAGTGGTCATGTCGGTCACAATGATTAATCCTTTTTGTTAGAAGGACGATTAAAAGGCGGCTTTTATAGCCGCCTTTTTTTATTAAAAAATGTCCTCAAACAGTCAATGAGCAAGAATATTCAGAAACCTGGGATTCTGACGTATACTCGTGCATAAATAACTTCAGGCATTATTCATTGCACATTTTTATATCACGTACAGGACAAATTTTTCTGAATAATTTCAGATATCAATTGTTGTTCATTTTTTTCGGGCTCGCACTCTGTCAACCGATAATATCCATCGCGAAAGAAAATTCAAATTGTAGTGATGCCAGCCCAATTATTTTTGGAATTATTCCTTTTGTCAGCGCTGAGCAGCTCGTTATACAATTTTCACCGATAGCGCTTTATCTCTCGGATCATCTTGGTATTCCTGTCCGCATAGAAACCGCCCCTGATTTTGTAGAATTTGCCCGCCGTACTCATGAAGATAAGCGTTACGATATTCTATTTACAGCGCCCCATTTCTATCCTCAGGCAAGTAGCAGGGCAGGTTACAGATTAATTGTCAGTGTTGATTCACCGGGTATGTGGGCCGTTATTGTTGTGCCACGACAAAGTCCAATTCATAAGCTCGATGACCTGAAAGGCAAGCGGTTAGCAACGGTGCCCCCAGCAGGCCTTGCTACATTGCTAGTCAGAAAATATTTGAATGATGCGGGTATCGATCCTGATGAGGATATCACCATAATCAGCACACCTTCACATGATGCCTCTTTGCTTTCTTCTTATTATGGAGTGACTGATGCATCAGCTTTGATGCAGCCTCCGTATGCAGCGGCCAGTCAACAAGTTCGTGACAACATGCGCATCATTGCTAGAACCGATAGCACGCCACACATTCCAATCAGTGTAAGCCCAAGAATCAATGATTCCTGTAAATCTGAAATAACTAAATTACTCTTAGAGATGAGTACAACACAAAAAGGAAAGGAAATTCTCAGTCATAATAGCTTCTCTGGTTTTAAACAAACGAAGCCCGAAGAATACGATAAAGTCCGCGATCTTCTCGCCAGATAAATTATGTTGTCTGCCATTAAAAACCTGTTTCACTCACTTCGTTTTCGACTCATTGCAAGTGTGGTAACTATTGAAGTCATTATGCTTTCATTATTGGTCTGGAATAATATCTCCATTATTCATACTACCCACACTGACCGACTCAGAGATACTGCAATCAGCATGATTCAACAGATTGCAACCACTTCTGGTAATTACATGGTCGCCGTGGATTATGCAACGCTTAAAGAATATCTCAGCAATATTATCAGTTACAAGGAGTTGTCCTATATTGTTGTTGTCGATCGAGATGAAAATGCTGTTATAGCATTGGGCACAGTTACTCCCGAAGCCAGACCCAAAATCGATACGCACCCTGCACTGGTTAATGACAATGTTTTTGATATCGCACAAAATATACAGGTTGCAGGCCAGCCTATGGGCCGTATGTTAATGGGTTTTTCTCTTTCATTGATGGATGATGCCATTCATAAATCACGTAATAGAGGCATTACCATTGCTTTAATTGAAATCATATTAACCATTCTGGTTACTATTATTATCGGCCTGGGACTGACTCGAAGATTAGGCCTGCTTTCAAAAGCAGCAGGGGAGGTCGAAACAGGGAATTATTCTGTGACCGTGCCAACTGAGACAGATGACGAGGTAGGCAAAACAGCAGCAGCTTTCAATCGTATGGTTGCGGAAGTTTCAAAAAGAACGCAGCAGTTATTATATGAAGAAAAAAGAACACAACAACTACTGACTGAAAACAGGTTGCTAATAAAAAAATCACTCGAAGTTCAAGAAGAAGAACGCAAACACCTTGCTCGTGAGCTTCATGATGAACTAGGGCAATGCATTACCGCCATTCAGGCCGACGCGGAGTCTATCAGAGATTTATCTCCAGAATGCGATCACCGTGTTATTACCAGTGCCGATGCGATTTTAAATGTTTCTGCACATATTTATGATGTTGTTCACTCAATGATGCATCTTCTTCGCCCCAGTATTTTAGATAATCTTGGTCTTGAAGAAGCTTTAAAAGATGAAATCGATGTCTGGAAAAAACGAAATCCTAAAATAAGTTGCATCTATGATTTTGATGGTGACTTATCTAATCTTGGAGAACGCATTAACATAACCATTTACCGTATCATCCAGGAATGTCTGACAAATATAGTTAAACATGCCTCTGCCAGTCACGTCAGTATAGAGTTGAAACGAGACCGAGAAAACCTACATCTCAGTATCTGCGATGATGGTATCGGCATGGATTCTGCAGCACCCTCACAAGCTCATATTGGGCTCGGGATTATCGGCATGCGTGAACGTATACAGGCTTTAAATGGAATCTTTATGCATGAGACATCAACAGATAATGGCTTTCAGATTTTTATTAAAATTCCGAACGATAAAGAGCAATAATTCATGGCATCCAATAATATAAGCGTAATACTGGCTGACGATCATGAAGTCGTCCGAGCGGGTTACCGTCGTCTACTTGAAGCAACTTCTGATATAACTGTTGTGGCCGAAGCAGAAGATGGAGAATCAGCCTACCGGTGTTTTTTCGAATACCAACCTGACGTACTGGTTATGGATATATCAATGCCGGGTATTGATGGTCTTGAAGCCAGTCGTAAGATCCTGAGTAAGGACAGGAATGCCAAAATACTCATTTTTAGCGTTTATGAAAATGAAGTATATTTAAAACGAGCGCTTGACCTCGGTGTGCTTGGTTACATATCAAAACGTAATGCCTCACAGGTTATGATTGATGCTGTTCGACAAATCGCATCGGGTACATTATTTGTCGGACAGGAAATGATGCCGTATCTGGTGAAATCAAGAAATTCAAACGATGGTGACCCTTTATCAATTTTGTCACCCCGGGAGTTCGAGGTATTTCTTCTACTTGCCGATAGTAAATCAGTGAACGAGATTGCCGAATTACTCAACCTGAGTCCAAAAACAGCGGGACATCATTACACTCATTTAAAAAACAAACTGGGTATTAATGATATTGCCGGTTTAACCCGACTTGCAATACGTCATGGTCTTATTACCCCGTAAATTTAAGTTTATTAGATAATAACCACCGACCGCTGTATCAACTTAATAAATTTAGTTCTACTGTTAGCCTCGTGTTTAAATGCCAAATGCATTCAGCGTCCAGCTAATACCGCCACCAATAGCCTCCGGGTAGTTATGCTGAACAAATCGTTTAATTTCGATAACACGATGGACTGGAACATCTATCATCAACAATATCTCACCGTGTGACAATGCATCGGCGAACTCAGTTAGATGAGCATCGGGTACTCGCATAACAAATTGAAGACCCGCAAAATAGGACATTAACATAGCCACAAATGCAAGACCGGCCCATAACCAGTGTGCTGTAAACAAACACACCAGAAATGCAATTAGCGCAATAGAAAATAACAGTAAATTCTCATACCACAAAACCTGTTCAATATGAAAAGCCGTATCATTTTTCTGTCTGGCAGTGGCTTTGGGTAAAGTAGAGAGCTTTATATCATGAGCAATGGCATGTATCAGATGTTTTGGGATTTTTTTAAGGATGAGTTGATCAACCGCACACTGAGCATGTTTTTCATCAGGAAACAAAAAGAATAATCTTCTTAACATCTCGTACCTCATGAACCTGCTGACTATACGAGCCAACATCCATGTATATACGCATGTCAGATTGAATATTTCATAGCTATAAGAGTACGAATCCAGGCTGCAATGTCAATCATTATCATTCCAAATAGCTTTATTGACCGCATATCTAACCTGTTATTTATATGGTTTATATGTGTAAAACAAATACTTTACATCAGTCACGGAAATCACATTAAAATTATACCTTTTAATATTTAAATGCCTGTGAATAAAGCCTATGAATAGTCTCTGGTTAAATACTTCCACCGATAAAATTTTAGATAATCCTTTGCAGCTTAGAGTTTACACATCCAGACTATTAGGCCAGAACCCTGATCTGGTACTGCACGGTGGCGGCAATACTTCAGTAAAAATTACCGAAAAAAATATCTTTGGTGACGATGAAGAGATACTTTATGTCAAAGGCAGTGGCTGGGATCTGGGCAATATCGAAGCCGAAGGCTTTGCACCGGTAAAACTAAATGTTCTGATGCACATGGCCGGTTTGGAACAGCTGAGTGACTCGGACATGGTATCCATGCAACGAGCAGCCATGACCAACCCTTATGCACCCAACCCATCGGTCGAAGCGGTGCTGCATGCGATCATCCCATTCAAGTATGTCGACCATACTCATGCTGACGCTGTCGTTACTATCACCAATACTCCAGATGGTGAAAATATAATCAGAGAGATTTATGGCGACCGGATTCTGATCGTGCCTTATGTCATGCCGGGTTTTGTACTGGCAAAAAAGATTTATGACATGACCCGAAACATCGACTGGTCTTTATACGACGGCATGATCTTGCTCAATCATGGCGTATTTACCTTTGATGAAGAGGCCAAATCCAGTTACGAGAAGATGATTAACATCGTTTCGCGTGCAGAAGATTACCTCGCAACAAAGACCACTTCAAAGACAAGTACTGATCATAGGACCGAGCTGGATTTAAAGCTACTTGCCGGCATAAGAAAAAAAGTATCTGTGTTGAGAGGGGCAGCAGTTTATGCCTTGACTGACAGCAGCACAGATGCCGGTTCTTTTGCCAGCCTGGATAATGTCGATGCCATTGCTACCCGGGGGCCGCTGACACCAGACCATATCATCCGCACTAAAAAGTCACCGCTAATTATCCAGTCTGATGCAACGATAAATACCACTGAGGTCGATGACTATTCTGATAGCTACCAGTCTTACTTTGATAAAAATTCAAATGAACAACAGATTTGTCTCGATCATGCGCCAAGATGGGCGATATGGAAAAAACAGGGCCTGATTTCGTTTGGCACGACATTAAAGGAAGCCCGCATCATTTCAGATATTAGCTCTCATACGATAAAGGCCATTCAGACATCGGAGCAATTGGGCGGCTGGACAGCACTTCCCGAAAAAGATTTATTCGAGATGGAATACTGGGAACTGGAACAGGCGAAATTAAGTAAAAGCAAAAGCAGTCCTGAGTTTCAGGGAAAAATCGCACTGGTCACCGGTGCGGCCAGTGGCATTGGCAAGGCCTGTGTTGAAGCCCTGCTTAAAAAAGGCGCTGCCGTCGCCGCACTGGATATCAATCCAGCCATCAAAGGCCTATTCAACAGGAGTGACGTTATAGAGATCACTTGTGATGTCAGCAATGATACCGCGCTGAAAAACGCGGTGGAAGAAACCGTCAGATATTTTGGCGGGCTGGACATACTGGTGACGAATGCCGGTATTTTTACCGCCAATGAAAATATCGAAAACATGAGCGATGACACCTGGCAACTGAGCATGGACATCAACCTGACCAGTCATCAGCGCCTGATGAAATATTGCATTCCTTTCCTGCGCCATGGCATCGACCCGGCCATCATCATCATTGCTTCAAAAAATGTTCCCGCACCGGGGCCAGGTGCCAGTGCTTATTCAGCAGCAAAAGCAGGACTCACACAGCTGGCACGCGTTGCCGCCTTTGAGCTCGGCAAAGATAACATCCGCGTCAACACCATTCATCCCAACGCCGTTTTCGACACGGGGGTGTGGACAGAAGAGATGCTGCAAGGTCGTGCCAAAAGTTATGGCATCAGCGTTGAGGAATACAAAGCCAATAATGTATTACACACCGAGGTAACCTCAAAAAATGTAGCTGACATGATGTGTGCCATGGCAGGGCAGGCTTTCGCTAAAACCACAGGCTCACAGGTGCCGGTAGACGGCGGCAACGAGCGGGTGATCTGATGAAAGTCGATGGCAAGAATTATCGTACCGTGTGGCTGGAAGGTCATACCGTTTGCCTGATTGAGCAGAACCTGCTGCCATTCGAATTCAAAATATTTAGGGCAGAAAAATACCGAGAGACCTGCAGGGTGATCTCAACCATGATTGTCAGAGGTGCGGGTGCCATAGGTGCTACCGCTGGCTACGCTATGGCGCAGGCTTTTATTGAGCACGGCACTGATACCGATGCGGTAAACAAAGCTCGACACGAAATCGAGAATACAAGGCCCACCGCACAGAACCTTTTTTATGCGGTCGAACGAGTTTTCAGGGCAGGGCAGGCTTCTATAGAACAGGCCATTAGCGAAGCAGAAACAATTGCCTATGAAGATGCCGATGCCTGTGAAAGAATCGGCGAACTGGGTAATGAGTTAATCAAAGATGGTTTTAATATAGAAACACACTGCAATGCCGGTTGGTTGGCGTTCGTTGATTTCGGCTCTGCGCTGTCACCGATTTATGCCGCGCACCGAAGTGGCAAAAAAGTGTTTGTTTATGCCGATGAAACCCGGCCCAGAGGTCAGGGCGCACGGCTCACTGCCTGGGAGCTAAAAAATGAAAACGTGCCTCACGTCATCATTCCGGATAATGCCGGCGCACACCTGATGTCACTGGGCAAGATAGATATGGTAATTGTCGGCTCAGACAGAATCGCCGCCAATGGCGATGTGGCTAATAAAATTGGCACGCTGGAAAAAGCCATTACCGCAAAATATTATGGCATTCCTTTTTATGTCGCCGCGCCCACATCGACTATCGATTTTGACTGCGCTACTGGCAAAGACATACCCATAGA
This sequence comes from Gammaproteobacteria bacterium, assembly GCA_029881035.1. GTDB lineage: Bacteria > Pseudomonadota > Gammaproteobacteria > SZUA-229 > SZUA-229 > LH-M37. The sequence goes on from JAOUNI010000020.1 coordinate 17,582, forward strand.
ACAACGGCATCAGGATGAAGTGCTGTATCAATCAGGGCCCAACCAGCAAGGCATGCTGGAAACCGTGCTGATCAGTTCACCCGGCTCAGCCGCAATCAATCCGGCCTTTGATGTCACCCCCGCTGAACTGGTGACCGCCATCATTACCGAAAAAGGTATTTTCAAGCCGACAGATCTAGCAATTCTTAACGGCTAATCTATACAGATACTTACATTATCCACAGACGAGTCAGATTGACTGATTATTAACTACAAGAACATGAATCCAGATGATGATGTCATCAATTGTCTCAGGTTAATTACTCAATAAATGGTGTATTTATCTGGGCGAGGTCGGGTTCGCCACAGTGCCGTAAAATAAACTCACGACTATGATCGCGTAATTCAAGCGCGGCATGCCAGTTGCCGTTATTGTGTTTATTCATTATCGCTTTACTGTCGATTGCTTCACCAATATCAATGTTGATTGAACCGTAATGCGGAAACCACGAACCGTCCCGTAATATGGATCTTGTGCCACGTATGGCTACCGGAACGATCGGCACACCAGCCTGTGCAGCAACCGTAAAAGCGCCCATATGAAATGGCCTTAAACCCGGCACACGGGTGAAGGTACCTTCTGCAAAAAATATCAATGTATGTCCCTGTTTGAGCGTATTGGCCAGATGATGGGTATCTTCCACACTTTTACTGGACTCATAACGATCGACAAATTCTGTGTGAATATTTTTTAATGGAATACGATTGTAAAAATGCGTAGCTAATTCTTTTTTGGCAATAAATCGGAGATAACCGGGCATGGTCGCCAACAGTGCATAGCTGTCCAGATAACTGGTGTGATTTGAGACCAGGACATAAGCTTGTCCTGGCTTCGGAATATTTTCAATACCATTGACCGTAACTTTAATAGCAGCGAGTTTACCCAGCAAACGCGTACAGTTTTTTGTAATAAACCAGCGCAGGGAAAAGCCAGGCATGAACATGGTGACTAGCCAGACAATGATTGCCAGTAGGCAATAGGTAACCCAGCAATACGCTGCATAAAGCACAGAGAGCCCATAACGCCACATGCGTCGAAGCTGAGGCAGAATACTGGCAAGCGTGATTCGCGTTAACTGCCAGTAGATTCCAGCATGCTTTTTACCAATTCGGCCTGTTTCAAACAGTTCACGGCTGGCAGCGCGGCGAATTTTCCCGCTCGAAGTTTTTAAAACCGTGCCGGGTGGTGCCAGTACCACTTCATCGGGTGGTGAGCCGATGAGATCAGTGGCCAGTGAATTAATTTCATGACGAAGTTTTTCCAGATCATTATCGTCCTTACTACGTGTTTCAGCGACCACGATCAGGCGTTCTGTTTTACTGTGTTTGTCTTCACTCCCGAAAACCGCAACACGGCCTGTGCGTATCGCTGAAATATTACCAACGGCTTCTTCCAGCTCATGCGGATAGATATTTCGACCTGCTCGAATAATGATATCTTTCACCCGGCCAGTAACAAATAATTCACCATTCGCCATATAAGCCAGATCACCGGTATCCAGCCAGTCGCCATCAAACAGAGATTGTGTTTTTTCAGTGTCGCGATAATAACCACTCGTTGAAGATGGCCCCTGAAACTCCAGACGGCCTTCACGGCGCTCGGGCAGTTCATGTCCAGCCGGGTCGATGACCCTGAGTTGATGATGAGGCAGAGGCGGGCCACTGGACACAAATTTGAGTGCATTTTTATCTTCGGCATCGACCGGTCTAGCAACACCCGATCGCATAAATCGACTTCGTTCGATCTGGTCAACGAGCGCGCCACGATCCAGTGGTGGAAATGCAAGACCAACGGTTGACTCTGCCAGACCATAGACCGGCATCATGGCTTTATTGTTAAATCCGAAAGCTGCAAAACGCTGACTGAAATTATTAATCGTTTCAGAGCTAACCGCTTCTGCGCCGTTGAAGGCAGCGCGCCACGAACTGAGGTCAAGATTTTGTATGTCTTCGTTATTTATGCGTCGCAAGCAGTATTCATAGCCAAAGTTAGGTGACGCCGACAGGGTGCCACGATAACGATGAATTGCCCACAGCCAGCGCTCTGGTCTGGCCAGAAAACTCAATGGCGGCATGACCACGAATAACGCAGCGTAATACAGGCTGCCTAACCATGCACCGATTAAGCCCATATCGTGATAAAGCGGCAGCCAGCTGACGAACACATCATTGGCATCAGCCTTGACTACTTCGCCCATGGCACGGATGTTAGCCAGCAAATTCGCATGCGTGAGTACAACGCCTTTAGGGTCACCGGTACTACCCGAGGTATATTGTAAAAATGCAATGTCGTTGCCTGTTAATACGGGCATGGCTGAAATCGCTGAAGATGAAGCCAGTTCAACCGTTGTCACAATCTGTTGTAAATCCGGTACCTGTGACTTGAGCAATTGAGCGACTTTTATAGCTTCGGCTACAGTAATAAATGTTTTTACCCGACAGTTGTTGAGGATGTGCACGTGCCTACGCATATGATCTTCAAGCTGTGATGGCCGCGAGGGAGGATAGATAGGCACGGGGACACCACCGGCCATTAAAACTCCCATAAAACTATAGAAGTAGTCAGGACTACTCGGCAGCATAATGGCAACCGGTTCTGCCGGTTTAATTCCATTCCGCTGGAGCGCGCCAGCGACACACAGGGCAGTATCCTTGAGCTGCTGATAGCTAATCAATTCGCCATCACCTTCGTCCGTACATATCTGAATATGTGGACGGCTGCCATGTGCACTGACATGCCAGTTCAAAACATCAATCAGCGTGAGCGAATCGTCCGGAGTCGCCTCAACCTCACCCAGTTCTGCCACTTGTATATCTGTTGTATATAAGGCTGACCTGGAGCTTTCTGCGCTCTGAATGGCGCGTAGTAAATCCCTGGCTGATTCGGCTTCAGCGAAAATTTTCTCCGGCAATGCCAGCTCGAATTTTTTTTCAACCCTGGCAATCAATTCAACACGACCCAGACTATCAAGGCCGAGGTCTTTCTCGAAATGACTGTCCAGGGTTAATGCTTTTCCGGATGGAATATTTTGATGGATTTCGGTGACTAGCGTATTTATAACCTGCAACAATGTAGTCACAGCATTATCAACCTGTGTTGTTGCCCTGGAGGTTTGCATTGAATGTACCCCTACAATTTCTGTTGTAAAAAATAACAGAAATAAACCAGCTATCCGAACAGTATAAGCATTATCAAGCTTGTGGAAATTAATTTATAACATTCAATCATCAAGAGTATCCAGCTACTTATTAAATAATCTTATTAGTTCTGCTTGTAGCCGTTATTAAAACCGGCACCACATTAAAGCCGATAAAAATAATTTATAGACAATTATCAACAAGACGGCTTCAGCTCATTTTTTGAAATTATTCAGAATGACGATCTATTACCAGAACATTTGAATAAGTACAGAAAAACTATTGTTTACATACCCTGATAATTAGCTGCATTTATAATGGCAACATCACATAAATTAGTGATCTAAGAGAATACTTCGAAAAATAATATAGGTATGATATAGATGTGGTTCAATATTATTAGTAATGGAGGTTTGATTAATGAAACAGCCTTTGCAAGTTAATTTTCGAGACATCCCACCCTCTGAGTTTATAGAAGCCAATATCCGTGAAAAAGCCGCCAAGCTAGATGAGTTCTATGATCACATCATGGCCTGTAAGGTAATGGTAGAGGCTCCTCATACCCACCACCATAAAGGTGTTCTATACCACGTTAGAATTGATCTGACCGTGCCGAACGGTGAGATTGTTATCAATCGTGCCCCCAAAGATCATCATGCGCATGAGGATGTTTATGTAGCCATCCGTGATGCCTTTAATGCAGCTCGCAGAAAATTGCAGGACTTTTCCCGTAAACAGCGGGGTGATATCAAACATCACGAAACTCCACCGCACGGTGTTGTCACCGAACTGGTTCCTTATGAGGATTTTGGCAGGATACTGACTTCAGACGGCAGAGACATTTATTTCCATCGCAACAGTCTGGTTGATGGCGATTTTGACGGCCTTGAAGAAGGTGACAAAGTTAGATTTTCGGAAGTCGCAGGCGATGAAGGCCCGCAGGCCAGCACTGTGCACTTAATTGGTAAACACAATATTGTCGGCTGATAAAGGAGGAAAAGCTCATGACAGCAGGGGAGTATTGTAATCGTGAAGTGGTCATCACGGATCGTGACACATCTATTGCACAGGCCGCTATACTGATGCGAGAACACCATGTTGGTAGTCTGGTGGTGGTGAAAAAACGAGATGGTGCAAATGTACCGATTGGGATTGTCACCGATCGTGATCTGGTCATTGAAGTCATCGCACTTAAAGTACCCATTAATTCTGTCATCGTCGGCGATATTATGAGCACTGATCTAGTTACAGTTGAGGAGCAGGAGACGCTGATTAACACACTGGATCTCATGCTGAAAAAAGGCGTTCGCCGTATTCCTGTTGTTGATAAGCAGAAAAATCTTCAGGGTATTCTGACGGCAGATGATGCTATTGATCTGCTGGCCGAGTCGATGAGTGATCTTACGAAAATAATCAACAAGGAGCTGATGTATGAAATAAAGCAGCGACCTTAGTCGTTACCATGGTTTTCTCTGATCCTGTGGCTGTGGTAGTCACTGTTAATAAGTGATTTTATCGCGGCCACTACCAACCCCAGGCTAAAAAGACCACAACAGTCCAAGATAAACACCGCGATCAAAATCCTCGGACATGCCATGCACCTGTTGGGTTTTAATCCTGCGATAACCTAGACGAATAGAAGCATCTGCCATAAGCTCATAATCACAATTAGCATATAACCATGACACACTGTCGCCATCGGCAAATGTGAGCGATTCACCGGCATAATTCAGGCCTGTTTGAAAATGGAGCCTGTCAGGCGACGACGGTCGATAAGCCAACTCAACACCAACTGCAAGCGCACTTAAATAATAACCCAGTGGATCTGCTGCAATGACTCTAATGCCGGCACCGGCCATTAATCCATTTGAATCGCCCGTAAAACTGGTGAGGCCGGCACTGGCAAATATGTCCTGATGTTTGTTCTGTTCACTGTAAAGAAGCTGCCCATTTAGTCTTAGTGCTGAATCGTTATCTTTAGCATCAGCGCTTTCAAAAATAAGATTGATATTATTTTTGCCAATTTCGATACCAAATGTCTGCGCAGTAACATCGTATGTAAAAAATACCTGGCATATGATTATGCCGGCCATGGAAATATATGTAATAGAGCATCTCATAATGATTATCCCTATACCCCACAATGAACAAATTTGTGGCCGCTTCCGTTATTGGTAATACTCGGTCCGTTTCCCAGTTAAATACCAAACTCAACCATTGTCCACCAGATAATTTACATCAATACACAATTGTCGGACAACATCCATCGTTATTTGGTATTGTAGGTATCAAAGTTTCGTATTTTCACATACGACAATTGTCGATTCTGGTATGGTTGTTTCTATTAGTTAAAATTATTGCTATGAACAAAAGACATTTTTTATTACTGGCCGTTAAGTTTAGTGCCATCATCGCGATGCTATTATTGCCTGCCATGCCTCAGGATGTGCACTACCATGATTTTGCGGACCAGCGCACACTATTCGGTGTACCCAATTTTTTCAATGTTGCATCGAACATACCCTATCTTTTTATTGGCCTGCTAGGCTACTTACTGATCCTCAAACAAAGTCAGCTAGCGATCGTGTTTTCCTTAAAATATGCCTATGGCTTATTTTTTGTCGGCGTCGCGCTGGTGTGTTTTGGCTCTGGTTATTACCATCTAAACCCGTCAAACGCGACTTTACTCTGGGATCGTCTGCCAATGACACTGACTTTCATGTCATTTTTCACTGTCATTATTGGTGAATACATACATGAAAAATCAGCCCAGCAATTATTTATTCCTCTGTTAGTCACGGGTATGTTTTCAGTCATTTACTGGTACTGGAGCGAAACCGTCGGGCATGGCGATTTACGACTGTATATTCTTGTTCAATTTTTACCCATGATTATGATGCCACTGATCTTATGGCTGTTTTCCTCGCGTTTTACCTACGGCCATTATTACTGGCTGATCATCGGCTGCTACCTGCTGGCAAAAATATTTGAACTGGCTGATCAGTTTGTATTTGATGCGCTAGGTTTTATTTCTGGCCACAGCATCAAACATCTGGTATCAGCGATTGCACCGTATTTATTTTATCTGGCATTGAAATGCCGCCGACCTGTTTGATTGCCATTAAGTCAATGATCCACCGTTTTTTCTCATCACCCGCTTTTCATTCACAGCCAAATTTAATTTCAATTTAACCAGGCAATTGTCTGTAATATTTATCATTGCTAATATATACACTCTAATCCAGTCAACGTCTCGACATTGACGTTACCCTGATGATGACACATGTAATCATACCTATCAGGCTTCAATACATGGAATTATCAGGTATCGATTTTGTGTGACTGCAATAGACCGTTCTGCAATCCTGTCAGGTAGGATGACAGACTCCATTATTTTTTTATAACCTACTAAGGCCCGTTTTTGAAACAGCGCTACTCAAGAGACCCGGTCACAAACCGCAGCTTAAGGCACTCGGTTCGAGATGGTGCTGCCTATGCTGTAATGCTAGGTAGTGGTGAAACCTATTTTTCAGCCTTTGCCATTTTTCTTAAGGCGAGTACGGCCCAGATCGGTTTTCTGGCATCCGTGCCGGCACTACTGGCATCCTTCGCGCAGTTGCTTTCAGCCTGGCTAGGTCACAGCTTCGGCAATCGAAAAGCCATTATTCTTCTGGGTGCCAGCCTGCAGGCACTGATCTGGATTCCTATGTCACTTTTGCCATGGTTAGAGTCTGACTACGTGGTAGAAATATTCATTATCTGCGTCACCCTCTATTACGCTTTTGGTAATCTGGCTGCACCACAATGGTCAAGCTTGATGGGCGATCTGGTAGCTGAAAAAAAACGCGGGCGATATTTTGCATTCCGCACGCGTATCTCCAGCATGACTTCTTTTCTGGCGTTAGTCGCTGCCGGAATGATATTGCATTTTTTTGATAGCCATCTGGCGACCAAAACAGGCTATCTGATCCTGTTTTCCGTTGCCTTTTTTTCACGTCTTGTTTCTGTCTACCATCTGATAAAAATGCATGATCCTGCCGGTCACGTCGCCGCAATCGAAATGCCGGTTGAAAAACTCACCTGGAAGCAATTAAAACAATCCCAGTTTGCCGGTTTTTCACTTTACTTCGCCCTCATCCAGTTTAGTGTCGCCCTCGGCTCACCTTTTTTCTCGATCTACCTGTTACGCGATCTTGGCTTTAGTTATGTTGAATTTATGGCCTGCACCGCAGCGACGGTATTTATGCAATTCCTGACGCTCAATCGCTGGGGACTTATTTCAGATATTTTTGGCAACCGGATCATTCTTAGCTTATGCGGCAGCCTGATACCGTTTGTGCCATTTTTCTGGCTGCTGTCGTCTAATTTTTATTATCTGATGGTGGCGCAGGCCTTTGGCGGCATTATCTGGGCAGGTTTCACCCTCAGTGCCAGCAACTTCCTGTATGACCTGATTCCACCGAATAAACGTGCGACCTATATGGCGGCTCATAGCGTACTGGGCAGTATTGGGGTGTTTTTTGGCGCCTTGCTGGGCGGTTATCTAGGTAGCGTGATGCCGGCACAATATATTATTTTGGGCTATGAAATAAACCTGGTCAGCCAGCTCTATAATGTTTTTATCCTGTCCTTTATTCTCAGGGCAATTACGTCTTTTCTGCTGATCCCCAAATTAAAAGAGATCAGGCGCGTTAAGCCAGTTTCCATAAGGCGATTGATTTTCAGGATAGTGCGGTTCAATTCATTATCGGGCCTGAATTTCGAAGTCATCAGCAGCCGTAAAAAAACAGTCCAAACAGAGGCAGCTAAAAAAAACGGCTCCTGAGAGCCGTTTTTTTGTAAGTTCAACCAGTTTGGTTTAGCTCGGGGTAGTTCCTGTACTAACAACTGCTGGTGCTGGCTTGGCTTTTTTTGCCTTTTTTGCTTTCGCAGGTTTCTTTGCAGCAGGTTTAGATTTGCTAGCCATTTTCTTAAATTTGGCCATTTGCTCTCTTTCCCACTTCTCGCCAGCGGCAACCATGGCAAGAACTTTCTTCTCGCCAATTTTCAGCAATTCAGCTTCACGTTTCATCGCTGCATTCAGTTGAGCTTTCAATACCGCAATTTCTGCCTTAGCTGATTCGTTTGCGGCTTTAAGTGTGTCTTTGGTCGCTTTCAGGTCAGCTCGCAGCTTATCTGCCAGGGCTGAACGCTTGGCAGCCGCGTCTTTACGAAGCGCAGCCGTTGCTGATTTCTTTGTAGCTGATTTTTTTGCAGTCGCTTTTTTAACTGGTTTTTTTACAGCGGCTTTTTTCTTTGCTGCTGCAGGTTTCTTTTTTTTCGGTGTTGTAGATTTTGCCATGAGTTTTTTCCATTCGTGAATAGTTGAACTGTTAACATAACACAATCAGTTAATTTCTAATTGTGTGCATACTTTATTCCTCTTCATCTAGAAAAGAAATATTTAAATCAAACTAAATTCAGCCAGCAGTGGTGTATGGTCAGACAGTCGACGCCAGGGCTGTCCGTGCAAATAACTGCAATCGACAAGTTTTAGACCCCGAAAATAAATACGATCCATTGATAGCAGAGGAAACCAGGCAGGGAAGGTACGGGCATAACAACCGTGGCTCAATTTAAATGCTTCAAAAACACCCAGATCATGATGCAGGTAGTATTCTGCACGACCACGCCAGTCATTAAAATCACCCGCAATAATCAATGGCTCATCATCAGGCACGTGGCTACTAATGCGATTGGATAATGTCGCTACCTGACGCTCTCTTTCTCGTTCAAATAACCCCAGGTGAACACAAATAATGTGAATCTTCTTCTCAGTGGAGGCTATCTGTATGGTACCGTGCAACAGACTTCGACTGGCCGATTTCATAATGGCAACATCGATATTTTCCCATTCAATAAAAGGGTGCTTACTCAAGATAGCGTTACCATGATCGCCTGATTTGTAAATGGCATTTTTACCATAGGCATGATGCGGCCATACTTCGTCAGCCAGAAACTCAAACTGGCTGTTATTCGGCCAGTCATCAAACCGATTTTTAGATATATTGCGCTCTCCATGGATTTCCTGCAGAAAAACCACGTCGGCATCAATGTTACGCAAAGAACTTTTTATATCATGCAGGATAAAACGAAGATTGCTGGCGCTAAACCCCTTGTGAATATTGTAGGTCAGTACTTTTATCGACTTTTCGGACATGAGTTCCCAGAACTATTTTGTTTACCATATATTAAACTTGGTTATACACTGTGAGTTAACTAATCTTGGATCGTACAGTGACCATTGAATTATTACAGCTTTTGTTATTGATTATAATCGCAAATGGCGCTCCGATATTGATCAGTGCGATGTTAGGTGATGTTTTTGACATTGCTGTTGATTTCGGCTGGAAACTACCAGACGGACAACGAATATTTGGCTCCTCAAAGACGTGGCGTGGTGTTGTAGCGGCTTTCTTAACCACACCTATAGCAGCATGGTTGTTAGGTTTTTCTCCCGAAACAGGCTTACTGATTGCATTCTATGCGATTCTTGGTGACCTGATATCCAGTTTTATAAAACGACGTCTGTCGCTACCACCAAGCAGTATGGCCTTATTGCTTGACCAGATTCCAGAATCACTATTTCCCGCATTGATGCTGAAGGATGTCTTTAATCTTGATATTTCATCGATACTGTTACTGGTCGCTATATTTATTATTATGGAACTGACACTTTCTAAGCTTCTCTACCATTGGGGTTTGCGTAACAGACCCTATTAAAGATGTTAAGGTGGTGATACATGGAACCGACTACAGAAAAAATAGTTAATCTTCCAAATCTGGTCAGCTTTCTCAGGATACTGATGGCACCGGTGCTATTTTACTTTGCCTTATCTCAGCAACCGTACTGGTTTATTGGCATTCTGTTATTCGCAGAATTCACCGATGTGCTTGATGGCTTTCTGGCCAGAAGCCTGAACCAGATTACGAAAATGGGTTCGCATCTCGATAGCTGGGGTGATTTTATCATCTACACCACTATTGCTATCTGTGCCTGGATATTATGGCCCGACATCCTGCTACGCGAGATTGTTTATTTTGTCATCATTATACTGAGTCTCACACTGCCGGTACTGATCGGTTTTATCAAATTCCATCAATTCACCAGTTACCATACCTGGAGCGTTAAACTGGCGGTAGCAATAACCGTACTGGGTTACATTTTGCTGTTTACCGGATTGCTCGACTGGCCTTTTAGAGCCGCTGCTCTGTTCTGCCTGTACGCCGCTCTAGAAGAAATAGCGATTACATTTTTGATTCATCATGAACATGTCGATATCCGGTCAGTCAGGCAGGCGTTAAAATACCGCCGGCAAAATAGATAAAAACAGGAGATAAGTACACATCAATGATCAAACGCTACGCCAAAAAACTCCTTATCGTGGCTTTGCTGATCGCAACAGGAATATTGCTGGAACTTTATGGCCTGCTCGATGCTGAAAAAATGCTCCACCTCGCCAGAGGCTATTCTGATCAATGGTGGTTAGTTGTAGTATTAATCCTGCTGCAAGCAATTCTTTTTACCTTTGCTCTGGCGGGTTCCTTTTTTCTCTGGATTGCCGCACCGCTTTACCCTCCAGCAATGGCAACATTCATTCTTGCTGCTGGCGGTACTCTCGGTGGCATAGGCGCCTATTTTTTTTCAAAACGTCTCACCGATGAATGGGTAGAGCGCATCGAAAAATCACATGCTTATAAACTATTGCACAAACAGGATAATTTCTTCGCCCTGTTTGCCTTACGTGTATTTCCAGCCTTTCCACATTCTTTAGTTAATTACAGTTCGGGTATTCTCAAAGTCAAACTCAGTCACTTCATAGCCGCTGCCTTTTTGGGCATAGGCATAAAGTCCTATATTTATGCCGAGGTTATATACAACGCCACCACGAACGCCTCTTTGGATGAGCTAATGAAACTATCAACCTATGGGCCCTTAATTTTATTATCAGCACTAAGCCTGATGGGTGTTTTTATTAAATATAAACTGACCCGCCCTTATGAAAATTGATATCACTCATATGCTTAAACCGGTGGCCTATGATCATCCGGTTAAAAATATTGAACTTATCGAAACTCATATATCCTGGGTAATCCTCACCGGTGATTTTGTCTACAAGATTAAAAAGCCCGTTAACTATGGTTTTCTGGACTTCTCCACACTGGAAAAAAGACACCAATGTTGCCTCAATGAACTGCGTTTAAACCGTAGACTGGCACCAGCTATATATCTGGATGTGGTCTCAATTACCGGTACAGAGGAGAAGCCAGTAATAGCCGGTAGCGGTGAAGTCTTTGAGTATGCAGTAAAAATGAAACAGTTCCCACAATCAGCTCAACTCGATTTTATGCTGGCAGCCGGTGAGCTAAGAGCCGAACACATGGATGCTATTGCTAACATGGTGGCCGATTTTCACCGGCATATTGATATCGCCGATGGCACAATGAACTATGGCAATAACGATATTCTTTATCTGCCAGTTACAGAAAATTTTGAGCAGATAAGGGATCATCTGGATATAACGCCGTATACCGACACACTGGCCAGGCTTCAGTCGTGGAATAAATCTACGTTTGAAAAACTGGCAACTGTTTTCGAACAACGCAAACAGAATGGTTTTGTTCGTGAATGCCATGGAGATATTCATTTGCGTAATCTGGTCTGGCTGGAGGATGGCCCAACTGCTTTCGACTGCATTGAGTTTAATGTTCATTTGCGCTGGATTGATGTCATCAGCGAAGTGGCTTTTCTGGTCATGGACCTGCAGGACCGGCAGCAACCCCATCTGGCCAATCGTTTTCTCAACAGCTATCTGGAAGCCACAGGCGATTATGCCGGATTGGCCATACTACGATTCTATCTTTGTTACCGGGCATTGGTTCGCGCCAAAGTCGATGCCTTGCGCCTTGCTCAGAAAAATATCTCAGAACAGGGCAGACAGCAAACACTCACCGAGTTCGAATCTTATCTTCGGCTGGCGAGTACCTATACGCTAGCTTCAACGCCAGAATTAATTCTCATGCGGGGCTTATCTGCCTCGGGCAAAAGCACGGTCGCCCAACTGCTAGTCGATGCCACCGGCATGATCCGAATCCGTTCCGATGTCGAGCGCAAGCGGTTATTTTCCCTACCACTCACCAGCAACGTCAAAGTCTCCCATAAAATCGATGCCGGTATCTATTCACAGCAGGCCTCCCTGCAAACCTATTCAAAATTAATTGAGCTCGTTTCACTGGTGATTAATGCAGGGTACAGCGTCATTGTCGATGCGGCCTTCTTAAAATATGAGCAGCGTGTGCCGTTTCTTCGCCTCGCTGAAAGCCTGGGTGTTGCCTATACCATTCTGGAAGTGAGCGCACCGGAAGAAATTCTTCGGCAACGCATTGTCGAAAAAAGGCACGATGTTTCTGATGCAGACCTTACTGTGCTCGAACACCAGATAGCCAACTGGCAGCCGCTTCATGAAGATGAAAAATACAACACCCTGCATATCAATACGGGACAGACGTATGACATTAAAACGCTGATTACGGAACTCAATGAGCGTAAATTAAACATTACCTGAACAGCTCGTCTTTTCTGCACTAACCATCAAAAATCACCATCAATATTAGCGTTTGGTGAAATATAACTTCGTCATGTACTATCTGCCTGCCAGTTGAAATAATATAAAAACTGGCTATAACAATAAGCAACTACGGAGAGTTAGCAATTGTATAAAACTCCAGTTGAGCATTAGCTGATTTTCAAAAAGCCGTGCTCGAAGAGAGAAAAGTAGTAGCGCATGATCCGGCAGCCTTTATGGCTGCCGTTTTTTATGACGACACACATGTGTAAGTTACAATGAGATCCAATAGATACTTACCCATTAAAATCAATAAGCTAACTCTAAAATTATCATCAGAGAAATATTTATCAGGAAATCATATGTCAGACATTAAATGGGAAAAAAGATACGAGATTGGTCACGACCGAATCGATTTTGAACACCAAATATTTGTTGATCTTATTGCAAAGATAGATGATGCAGTAAAACTGGGCAATGATGATAACTATGTAGAAAGATTACTAAACGAATTACGTGTCTATGCGGTTTTTCACTTTATAAGCGAAGAAAACATTATGTATCTGGCGGGTTACCCTGATTATGATACTCACAAGCAACATCACGACGAACTGCTTGCCAATTTTAGTCAAAAAATAATGGAGAGCCAGCTGGAGAAACATAAACTAGAAGCTTTAATCATCTTCCTTAAAGACTGGTTCGTGAGCCATACACTGAATGAAGATAAAAAAATAGCCAGTTTTGTAGAAGGTAAGAATGTTTAACGTTGTAGCTACACGTCACAGGCACTCAATTCGTCTGGTTATTAACAGCTGAAATTAATTAACGTTAGCATCGCTACATAATCAGGGTGAGGCTCTAATTACTTGATTACCCCCTTTGATTATGCAACGCCAGCTTAGCTAGATACCTGCTTATATTTTAGGTTTGCGATATAGCAATGCATATACAATCACGTTAATGGCGATTACCATTATTCCCATTACAATAAACTCTCCACGATCCAGACCCGACGGGTAAATGGCGGGCAGCAGATAACGTTCGATAAAACCACTGGTATAGGCCTCGACGCCAGCAGCCTGCCGTAACATGTTTTCCAGTGGGGTAAGGGGGCAAATCCAGCCGAACATAATAATCACCGCTGCCCATATAGCGGCGGGGATATGCAACCACATCATCCAGCGCCACTTAAAAACCAGCATGCCACCAGCGAGCGCAAATACGATAAAGGCAAAATGAATCAGGATGACGGCATCAGCAGCGATTCGGTATAACACGGAAAACCTCTATGTATGAATAGTAAGGAATTGGTTACAGAATTTTGGCGTTCAAAAAACCTCATTCATCTTTAACCACCGGCAATCGTATATCCACGCAAACACCATCCTTATCAGTAGTATTAAATATCTTCAGTACACCATTATGATATTTGGCAATTTTTGCTGCCACATACAGACCAATCCCCAAATGCGGTTCTCCAATAGTGCCTTGTCGGTGAGAGATGATACCGCTGCATAAATTATTGATAATGTTATCCGCGATCAACCTGCCTTTATTGCAGATACTGACTACGGCCTGATCTTTATCATCTCTATTTAGTTCAATTCTGATTTCTGATCCGGGCACAGCAAAGTCAATGGCGTTATCTTTAAGTTTATCGAGCAGCTGGGTCATTCTTAAATCGCTACCCTGTATCCTGATGCCTGAACCGGGCCCAGTATAAGAAAATACACGGTCTGTATGTTTAAGGCTGATGTTTGACACATACTCGGATAGTAATTCGGCCAGGTCGAAGATTTCTTTTTCGTCCTGCGATAAGGCATCTTCGATATGTGCTGCCTCAGTCAGGCTATGTACGATGAGTTCGAGCTGCCTTGAGGCATTGGTGGCACTGTTGATGAGTTTCTCGTCGAATTCATGGCTGGCACTCATTTTTTGTAGAGCCATACTAATAGTGTTGAGCGGGTTTAATATTTCATGGCGCAGGGTTCTAGGTACGCTTTCAAGAAACCCGGTATAGCTCTTTAATTGCGATAACAGCGTTGAGAAACCACGCGAGAGTTCGCCAACTTCATCATTGGCGTTGCTGCTGGCGTTGATCGTATCCTTGATTAAACGACCATCACGATCAAATGCGCTGGAGACTTCTTTTTGCAGGTTTCTGATTCGATAGGCCAGCAAACTACTGAATAATAACAGTCCGATTATCGCCATAATAAAAACAACGACAGTGGCGATAATAATTTTAGTCAGCGAGTCACGTTGACTGGAAAGTATGGTGGCACTGTTTTTTTCAACCAATACCGCACCGGTTATTTCTTTGTCCTGATAGATGGGATGTGAAGCCAGCACCAGTTCTTCTCCTGTTCCTGGAAGGCTTCTAACAACATTACTTTGTCCAAGCAGGGCCTGAGCCACTAGATCAGGCGCAACTTTATCGTTTAACGAGCATAGCGTGCTCTGCAAAGCGTTACTACCGATGACAGCACGTACCCGACGGTACTGATCAACAATGCAGACATTGGAGTCGGCATACCCGAGGCCTTTGATAATTCTGTCAAGTTCAGGTGAGCGTACAATTAGTTTATTCAATGCAGCCACATCATCATGCAGGGTCGCCACAACAGTATCAATTTTTCGTTCAGTACTACTGTTGACATCAACCACGCTAATCATCAGGTGTTTATCATCATTCAACCAGTCAATAGGAAAACGCATTTCCACATCATAACCACCGGCTGTTTCTCTCCATATGGCATTGAGCTTATAGACAGGCTGACCGGTGAGAGGCCTGACCCAGTCATCAAACATTTCATATACACTGACATTTCCTGCTACTTCCGTGATCAATAAGTATCTTTTAACCTCACCTGATTTATCGATTAACTCAACACGAATCTGGTCACTACTATCGAGTCGGGTGTATTGTGGGTGTCGGTAGACAATATCGGCGTCGGTGACACTAATCAAAGCGTATAGATGTTTATTGTATTCGCCGAGTAACAGACCAAAAGAAACAGGAGCGACTGAACCTGCGGTTCTGTCATAGATAAGGCTCTCGGCGCCAAATGTTCTTTTTTGTGATAATAATAAGTTCCAGTCACTACCATAACCATCGAGCACAATCCTCTGATTGAGCGGGTAGACATAAAGTGAACTTTCTTCAATGAGTGAATTACTGGGGCTATTTGAAATATTGAACAGGTCAGAGCGATTATGCAGCACGGTAGCGATAGCGCCTGCAGCTAATAATTGCGCATCCTCCTGACCCTGAACTAAAAACTCTTTCATTTCATCCATATAACGATTACCTAGCCAGGGCAGGGCCATCAGAAACAAAGCACTGAATGCAATAATCTGCACGCTCAACGATAATCTGCGCCTAATTTTTCTACTGGTTTTTAACATGTCCAACTGTAACCAAAACCATAGCGGGTTTTTATACAGGAAAATTCAGAATCTACCTGTTTAAACTTTTTTCGTATATGAAGAATATGAGTGTTAATAGTATTGTCTTCGACCACACCCTGTCTTGTAGCGCTGACTAGATCCTCGATGCTAACACCACTCGGTGTATTTAATATCGCACGTAAAATGTCAAATTCCGTGGGTGTTAGATTAACCGGAATGTTTTTCCACTTCATAGTCATACTGGCATCATCAATGCTGATATCCCCGATATGCTGAAAATTAGTAGACTGACTATTAGCCGAAGTATTATTTTTTATCTGGAACAAAGATTGAATACGTGTAATCAGAAAATTTAGTGATACCGGCTTAGTTTGATAATCCCAGGCACCCAGTTGTAGACCATAAATTTTATCGAGTTCATCACCACGACTGGTTAAAAAGATAATCGGGAACTGTGCATCTTTGTCTTTCAGGAAGCGACAGATTTCAAAGCCACCACCAACTTCATTACCCAGCATGATATCAAGAATCGCCAGGTCTGGCAGAGTCTGTTGAAATGCTTTAAGCGCTGCCGTTCTATCGGCATACTCAGCCACCTCATAACCACAGTTACGCAGTGCCTCTGCATAATGCTGGCGTTGGTTAACATCGTCTTCGACTATAGCAATAATTTTTTTCATGGCCTCAATCTACCTCATTTTGTCCAGATTGTAGAGTGATTTGCCTGCATCTCCATAATTTATCCATTTTCTTTCCATGCACTGCCAAAGATTGAAATAGCTTGCCTTGATTTAATGACAACCGTAACGAGGTGTTACCACATTTGTGAATCACCAATATTTTAAATCAGGAGATAACCATGAATAAAAAAATAATTTCAATCGCAATCGCCTCCATTATCGCAGCAACTTCAGGCCAGAGCATGGCCAGCCAGGATGAACAGGAAACGACAAACAGTAAAAAACAGATTACTGCTATCAGTATTGGTGCAGTCAGTGGTGCACTGATTGCCGGACCAGCAGGCCTGATTATTGGTGGTCTCGTCGGTGCACTGGCCAGCCATAACGGTACAGAATCTGAATCTAATATTCAAGGGATCGATCACCTGGCAGAAACTGAAATAATGTTGAATGAAATGCTGGATTCTTCGAAACAACTTGAAGATAACAAGCAAGTAATGACAGCATCAGTCAGTAACATCGTTTCAGTGACCGAATCTGATAACACAGAGGTTAACAGCACTTTACAGGAAATTATCATCAATGACCTCAGCCTTGATGTTTATTTCAAAGCAGGCAGTATTATTGTAGAAAAATTTTACTCACCACAACTTTCAGTAATTGTAGATTTGCTCAATAAGATTCCAGACCTGGAGTTAAAACTTGATGCTTATTCAGACCGACTGGGTAATGAAGCTGACAACCTCCAGTTATCTGCTGAACGACTAGCCTCTGTACACGAATACTTTGTTAACCACGGCATTGATCTAAATCGCATCACCAGTTATGCACATGGTGAAAAGAATTTCGTCTCATTACCGGGTGATCTTGACACGTACATGTTCGATCGTCGCGTCGTAGTTAGCTTTAAAACACCATCACAAGGGCTGCAAAACAACCTTGCAATCATGACAGAAAAACCATCTTTTTAAGAATTAACCCGGCTCACTGGTATGTCCAAAACCGGGATTATTTATAAATTATTTATCAGCCAGGTAATTATTATGAACATGACCCACCAGGAAAAAATAAATCATAAAAAACGCTCAATTCCACCACTTATCATTAACTGGTTACGCCATTTCGGCTGCCGTATCACAGGCATGAATGGCACGACGCTAATCTATTTTGATAAACAAAGTAAACGTACTTTGTGTTCAGAAGTTGGTCATACCATTGTTAGAAGGCTGGATGACATGATGGACGCCTATCTGGTGATGTCCAAGGACAGAATTATTGCCGTCGGCCACCGGTTCTCACATCAGCGAAGTGAAAAATAAGCCTCAATAAAAAATATCAGGAGATGATTGCCATGAGATACAGCAACGATTTTCGCTATTCATATAGCAAACCTAACAGAATAAAAACCATATTCATTCGATTGCTGGTGACGGTGCTTGTCTTCCTGATGTTTTTTATGCTGGCGACCAATGTCTATGCCGGCGCGGAGACCCCGGCGAGTGCGCCCGACCTGAATGCCGCCACGAGAGGCTCTGCCTGGCTACTGCCTAGTGACGGCGTCTATATCGAAGCGTTGCAGCTGCAATCCAACGTTAACATTAATATTAGCGGCATGATTGCACGCGCGAAGGTCAATCAGCATTTCAGAAATACCAGCAGTTTATGGGCAGAAGGCATCTATGTTTTTCCTTTGCCGGAAAATGCCGCGGTTGATCATTTCAAGATCATCATTGACGGGCGAATCATTGAAGGCCAAATAGAAGAAAAGGAACAGGCCAGAAAAACCTATGAAACGGCCAAGCGCAATGGCCAGAGAACAGGACTAATTGAGCAACAACGACCCAATATATTTACCACCAAACTCGCCAACATTGCACCGGGCGCTGAAATGGCGGTAGAAATTGAGTATCAACAAACACTGGAATACCGAGACGGCCAGTATTCACTGCGTTACCCACTGGTGGTGGGTGAGCGTTATATCACCGCATCGAAACAGGGCATTGCCGATCCGCAGTATGACACGGGCGTTTACACACAGTCGTCAACCACATCCAATCAGCTCAACCCGACATCGATCAGTGTCAATCTGGACACCGGCATATCGGTGACAAATATTGTCAGTAGCAGCCACGACGTTAGCATTAGCCCTCAGCTGGATAATCGCTACACCGTCAGCTTGCAGGATGAACATGTGCCCGCTGACCGTGACTTTTTACTAACCTGGACGCCGGTGCTGGGTAAATTACCCAAAGCGACCGTGTTCAATCAAAAACAGAATGGCTACGAATACAGCCTGGTCACGGTCTACCCGCCAAAGAACGAGCTCTATAACCAGCTTGATATACCCAGAGAGGTCGTCTTTATTTTAGACGTATCGGGTTCCATGTCAGGCACGTCGATTGAGCAGGCGAAGCTAGCTTTAAGTCTGGCGCTGGACAGACTCAAACCATCGGATAAATTTAATATTATCTGGTTCAACAACATGGCTAAAAAGATTTTTTTTGATTCGAACTTTGCCAGCAACCAGAACATACAGTATGCGCAGAAATTTTTAAGCGCTTTAAACGCCGACGGCGGCACAGAAATGATGCCGGCACTTCAACTGGCCTTTAGCACACCTGTTCAACCTGAATTTCTCCGCCAGCTGGTATTTATTACCGATGGCAATGTCAGCAATGAACGCGATTTGTTTGCCTATATAAAAACGAATTTAGGAGAGAACCGGCTGTTCACGGTCGGCATTGGTTCTGCACCAAACAGTTTTTTTATGAAAAAAGCGGCGAAGGCGGGGCGGGGCACGTTTACATTTATTAGCAATATCCGGGAAGTGGGCCAGAAAACGGCAGCGCTGTTCAAAAAACTGGAAACACCGGCTTTGACCGATATACGCCTGGCTGTCATCGGCGATGATATCGAAATTTACCACGACCCAATACCTGACCTTTATATCGGTGAGCCGGTCACAGTCTTGTTGCGTGGAAAAAATATTTTCAACTCCATCACCATGAATGGAAACATTGGCACCCAGCCCTGGCAGCATAAAGTATCGCTAAATCGAGGTTCTGATAATGATGGTGTCAGACTGGCCTGGGCTCGGGAAAAAATTGGCTCACTCAGCGCCGACTATCATGACGAGAGCAACGGCAACCTGAAAGATCATCTAAGACTGCAGATCATCGAAGAATCGATAAAGCATCATTTGCTCAGCCAGTTCACCAGCCTGGTGGCCGTCGATGTTACGCCCGTTAATCAGAGTGGCGAACTGCATGCTGAGCGAATTAAAAATAACCTGCCATTCGGCTGGACACGGCCAGCTAAAACTAATCAGCCATCAGCATCACAGATCCATTTTCCTCAAACTGCAGCAGGCTCATATCGGCATGTTATTTTAGCGATGATGTTTATTGGCCTGGCCATCGTCATCCGCCGCCTGAGATTCATCTTGTGATTAGCCGCCGATCTCTGGCCAATGTCATCATGCTGATGTGCCTGACTATCGGTACCTGGCATCTTGGCAGTGCCTCATGGATTTACAGCAAGGCTTATGCGGCGTCATTTTTAATTAACGAAGCCTGGCAGGCAACGCTGACCAATAACGCTATCAACAAGCCCTGGTCGTGGGCGGACACCTGGCCAGTGGCCAAGTTATCCATTCCCGCCATTGAGTTAGATGAGATCATCCTGTCCGGCGACAGCGGTTCAAGCCTGGCCTTCGGGCCGGGGCTGTCACAGGCCGGCGCCGCGTTGCATGAGGATGGCACCAAACTCATTAGCGGCCACCGTGACACGCATTTCAGTCAACTGCAGTACATTGCCGTCGATGATGATATTTTTATAAAAACAGCAAGCGTTGATAAAAAATATAAAGTGATCGATATTAAAATCGTTGATAGCCGTACAGAGAGCATTGACCCGGCCGAAGCCGATTATGATCTTGTCCTGGCCACCTGTTACCCTTTTAACTCGGTTTCGGTCGGCGGGCCGCAACGCTTCATTGTAAGAGCGATTGAGCAGCAGGTGAAATACTGAGCGACTGTTTTATCGTTTACTGATTCGTTTGATGAACTTGTGTAATTCCATTACCACCAGCACTGTTAACGCCATGCCCAATAACTCTAACCAGTGTTGGGGCGAAACAGGCTGGATATGCAACACGTCACTGATCCATGGCATATACATAGCGGCAATATGAATCAGTTGTGCCGCTGCTGTGCCGAAAAAAAGGATTCGATTAGTAAAAGGATTATGCAATAGCGCAGAGCGTGTTTCCGATCGACAATTAAATACGTGGATGTTTTCAAATAGCACCATCAACAACAATGTGCTGTTGCGTGCCTGATCTATGTCATAACCCAGATTTAACAAATACTGGAACAGGAAAAACGCAACAGTGCCCATCACCAGCGCAGAGATCACAACGCGCTCTATCATTATCCGGTTAAATATAGGATCACGCGGTGGCCGGGGCGGGCGGTTCAACTCATTACCTTCACCGGGTTCGAAAGCCAGTGCCACATCCTGAATGCCGTTAGTGACCAAATTCAGCCACAGCAAATGCACCGCGAGCAGCGGTAATGGTAGTCCGGTAACTAACGTCAGCGTAAATAACACCAGTTCTGCCATGCCAGTAGAAATCAACAGAAAAATAACTTTGCGCACATTGGCATAAGCGATGCGGCCTTCTTCAATGCCCGCGACGATGGAAGAAAAATTGTCATCGGTAATAATAAGATCGGCGGTTTCCCTGGCCACATCAGTGCCGCTCTTGCCCATGGCAACACCAACATGGGCAACCTGAAGCGCCGGTGCATCATTAGCACCATCACCACTAACCGCCACAAAATGTCCATTGCGTTGTAACGATTGAATGATAAATAATTTCTGCTGTGGATCAACGCGAGCAAACACATGCGCTTCCCGGGTTAATTCATCTATCCGGTTATCCTCAGCAGCATGTTTGAGTTCCGGACCAGTAATAATTTGATCAGCGTACTCGGCAAGATTGAGCTCCCTGGCAATTGCCAGTGCTGTCACAGGGTGATCGCCGGTAATCATGGCAACTTCGATGCCCGCCTTGCGACACTTTGCAATTGCCGCTTTTGCTTCGGGACGTAATGGATCGATCATGCCAATCAAGCCGATCAGGGTTAGATCAATCAAGTGTTCTTCAGAAAACACTTCGCCATCCTTCAGTTCAGTTTCACCACTAGCCACTGCAATTACTCGATATCCCTGACTCGCCAGTGCGCGTGCCTGAGCTTCGATTAACTGACTGTCCAGTTTTGTGTTACCGGTAACTCCCACCATGGCATTACACATTGGTAGCAGTCGCTCTAACGCGCCTTTAACAAAGGCACACTGTTGACTATTAACCTGATTCAGACTGGCACAGAACATACGTTCTGATTCGAACGAAATAGTTTCTATTTCCGGATAGGCATTGACGGTTTCTGCCTTGGTAATTCCAGCCTTATGTGCCATCACCAGCAATGCCGTATCAACGGCATCACCATGATGTGCCCAACTGTTATCACGATGACTGAGAAAACCTTCATTAGCTAACACAGAGACCTGGCACAGACGTTCCAGCAGCATCATTTCGTCAGACGAGGGTGTACCTTGAGGTGTAACAATATTGCCTTCGGGTTCAATACTTGAACCAGTAACATCCCAGGGTTCCATGTCAGGGAAAGCTATGGTGCGCACGGTAAGCTGATTGACGGTAAGAGTGCCGGTTTTATCGGTGGCAATGAAAGTACACGAACCCAATGATTCGACAGCAACCAGCTTGCGAACAATAACATTACGTTTTGCCATTCTACGCATACCGATTGCCAGTGCTACAGTCAGTGCTACGGGCAATCCCTCGGGTATTACAGAAACGGCAAGTGCAACTGCGAGCAGAAAGATTTCGGCCAGCGGCATACCACGTGAAAAGGAAATGGCTGCCATAATGATTGCTGCCACAGCGACAATAATAGCAACGCGATGGGTAAACTTTTCCATGCGAATCAACAGTGGTGCTTTGGTCGGTGGCTTGTTGAGCACGGACTGGGCGATATGTCCGAGTTCGGTATCCAGTGCCGTACCGACAATCACGCCTCGGCCACGGCCACGCTCAACCAACGAACCCGCAAATAACATATTGCGCTGGTCAGCCAAAGGCGTATCAACTTCCAGTTGCAATACAGCATTTTTTAAAACAGCAGAAGATTCGCCAGTGAGCAGAGATTCATTCACTTCCAGATCGTGGCTGGCGAGCAAACGAATATCGGCAGGAATCTTGTCGCCAGACTCAAGTAAAATGATGTCACCGAGCACCAACTGTTCAGCATCAACCTCATAGCTATCACCATCGCGCAAAACCTGACTACGTGTACTGACCAGGCTACGAAGCGCAGCCGCGGCGCGTTGCGCAGAATGTTCCTGTATGCCACCGATAATCCCGTTAATAATCAGAACGGCTGCAATAAACCCCGCATCAGACCACTCCTGAATAGCAACAGATAATAGTGCCGCCACAATCAGCACATAAATAAGCGGACTAGCAAACTGATGAATAAAAATTATGCCTATCCCGGGCGGCCTGGTTTCAGGAAGACGGTTAGGACCATTCTGTTCGAGACGGGTAGCAGCCTCAGCCTGAGTCAGACCATGTTTCGATGACTGCTGTACAGCAAGAACTTCATCACACGATGATGCATGCGGTGCTGCCAGCATAAAGTCATTCGTAGGAGACTTAGCACCATATGCCTGACTGGGCTTATCAGAAATATTATTGGTATTACTCATACGTTATACCAGCAGCACTTGATCCTGCTATTTTACTACAATTTAACTGTCAATCCGGCACAAGAATTAACTCAAATTAACCGATATAAATTAGAGCTTACTGATGAATAATAAAAATTAATGCCATCTTCCGGCTCGACATCTTAATGCCTTGGTTTCCACACCTATGAGTAACTAATTACCATATATTTACAGGTGAATATACTTACTCTCATTCATGTAATGTACATGCATCAGTTAGTTAATATATCTAACTATAATCAATAAAAATGTTTTAAACACATAGAAGAATATATGTAGTTAGTGAAGCAACTGACTATATGAGGAGATCATTTAATAACTGAAACTGAATTGATAGGTTAATAATGATAGTACCAAAACAGACATATGCTTTAATCGCCATTTTTTTTATGCTTGTTAATGGTGACACTATCGCTGAGTCAATCGCAAATTTACCTGTACTCCATGTTGCTGGATGGGATGTCTATTCCGACCCAGAATATCGTAACAAAACCATCGGTTATAAAAGCTTTGAAAATCAATTCGGTTATTCAATCGAATTCACACCATTAAACAACCTCGATGAAATAATTTATTATGCCGAAACTAATAAGGATGTTGATGTATTAATTATTTCTAATGAAGGCATTGAGATACTCTACAAGATGAATCTTGCCGAGAAATTAGATCTGGAAAAAATTCCCTATTATCAGGATTTACATCATAGCTTAAGGTACAGCTCATGGAGCCAATTTGATGGTGGCGTCTACGCTGTGCCATGGGCGTGGGGTCCAACCGGTCTGCTCTATGACAGCAAAATCATAGCTGAACCAGAAAGCTGGAATATATTTTGGGATCCAAAATATCGGGGTAAAGTGTCACTCTGGAATGATGTATCTATGATCTGGATTACAGCACTAACACTGGGATATAACAATGTCTATAACCTGACACAAGACCAACTCAATGAAGTAAAACAAAAACTCCTGCTACTCAATGACCAGGTGCATTCCTACTACAAAGGCGAACAGGAAGAACTAGAACTTCTTATTTCAGGAAAAGTTTTTATCACCAATAGCTGGTTTGATCCGTCTTCGCGCCTGAATAAGCATAACAGGGAATTTAAAATGGTTATTCCAAAAGAGGGAGCCGTTGGCATGTTTGACAGTTACATGCTCAGTAGAAACAATAAATTAAATGAAATTTCACATCAATTTATTAATCATCAGATCAGCCCTGAGATTCAGTTACAATTAAGCCGGATTACCGGATTATCTCCATCAAACATTGAAACATTGGCATTCATGACCCAGGATGAAATTCAAGCATTACATCTTAATGACCCTAGCTATTTCAGAAAGATGATTCTATGGAACGTAATGCCAAGAAAAAACCTGTATGAAAATGTAATGAAGGAAGTACGTCAACAGATCAAATAAAATATTGCTGACATTATGAAAGAATACACCAGATTAATAGGTAATATTACAGCACTAGGTTTTGTACTAATTGTGGCTGTTGGTTATTTCATGTTTCTAGAAATGAATACAGCATTACAATTGCACCAATTGCACCAATTCCAGACAGAATCCAGAGCAAAGATAGCAATATTTAATGAAAGAATTAACAATATCTCGAATAATTTTAATTCTTACGCAAAGCTTCCATCATTCAAATCCATACGATTTCACACGCTCACCTTAAATTATCTAGCTGCCGATGAGGATAAGCGACAACTTGAATTATTTCTATTTGATGCTCAAAAAGACAATATTCACCTAATTGAAACAAGATTTATTGACAACGAAGGAGTTGAAATAATTAAAGTTGATCAAACTGCCATATATTCAAATCTGGAAAATGTCAGTAATGACAAAAATGTATTACATTTAATTAGTCTGAATCTTAAGGCAGATGAAAACCACATTGATGCAATCACTAATGATTCAGGAACATTAGTCAGCGTAATCTGGTGGGTACCCGTGTATGTATCATCCACAAAAAGATTAGGCTATCTTGCCTTTAATGTTAATTCAACATTAATTACCAGAGAAATTACCGATATTGCCGACAGTGGCCAGAATTTTATAATTATAAATAATCAATTCGACAATCTCAGTCGAAGCGAGTATCTATTAATTTCAGAGCCATTACTGGAAAATATCAAACTGGATGATGTCGACTGGATAGTTTCAGATGAACTGCCATTAAGCGGCCTAAACTGGAGAATTTCAATTGTTGGCAACAAAAATCTTTATACTGAAGGCATTGAGACGACGAAGTTAATTGTCAATTATGGTCTTATACCTGCATCAATTCTGATTTTTATTTTTTTGGCCTACATATACAGAAAAAAAATAGCTGCTGATAAACACATACATCATCTTGCCTTTTATGACAGCCTGACAGGACTGGTAAATCGTCACCAGTTTGACAACGCACTCAATAACGCTCTGATTGAAACCAAAGAACATAATTCTCAACATGCTTTACTGTATCTGGATCTTGATCAATTCAAAATTGTTAATGACACTTGTGGACATTTGGCCGGTGACAAACTACTTGAAGAGTTAGCAGCTTATCTTAAAAAAACTGTCCGTGACATTGATATGTTAGCCAGACTCGGTGGTGATGAGTTTGCATTACTACTCAATCTATGTCCTGAAAATATGGCTATCAATATCGCCAATAAGATACTTACCACTGTTTCTGATTTTCGTTTTGTCTGGAAAGAGAAGTCATTTAGTATTGGCGTCAGCATTGGCGTTGTTTTCATCAAT
>JAOUNI010000092.1 GCA_029881035.1 Gammaproteobacteria bacterium
CACTTCAGTTGCTCCTTCAATCACATGCAGATTAGTGACGATATTTCCATTAGTGTCGAAAACAAAGCCAGAGCCAACGCCGCTACCTTGAGCTGTGGTCACGCGCAGCGCAACGACACCTGGCAAGCTTTTTTCATAGATACTCATCAGGCTGCCGTCTTCGAAACTTGGCTCCGAAACAAAAACTTCGGGGGCAACAGTATTTATCTGTGGGCTTGGCGAGGGGACAGTTGGTGCGGTTAAAGACGTTACCTGGCATGCCAGAGTTGCTAACATTAAGACAGTTAAAACTACCAATATTCGTTTCATTACTACTCCAGAATTTTATTTTTCTTCTATTATGCTTTTCAATAACTCTTTTTGTTTATCACTCAGATTTTTAGGGATTTTCACCTTTACGCGTACATACAGATCGCCTTTGCTTTGCGGGCTTCGCAAATTAGGCATACCGCGTCCGCTTAGACGAAAAACTTGTTCTGGCTGTGTGCCCGCGGGAATTGAGAGCGATATATTGCCGTCTATGGTTTGTACCTTTGCCTCACCGCCCAAGAGCGCGGTAAAAACATCGACACTTGTCTCAGTGTGTAGGTTATTGTTCTTGCGTTCAAAGCGCGAATCCTTTTCCACTTCAACTTTGAGGTAAAGATCACCTCCGCCGGGCGCTTCGCCACGGACGCGCACTTTTGTCCCCGTTTTTGCGCCAGCAGGTATTTTCACCTGTACACGGCGACCATTATTCTCTAATATACGGACAGTACCCTGATGAGCCTCTTTCAAGCTGATGGTAACGGATTGTTCATAGCGCTGCGGCTGCGCTCGTGACCCAGAGCTTGTTCCCGTTCCTCTAGTATTTACGCCTCCCATGCTGCCAAAGAGCGCCTCGAAGAAATCGGAAAAGCCTCCAGAGCCAGTTCCGCCTCCAAACATATTCCCAATATCCTCATACTGAACCCGTGTGCTGCCCCCCGGCTTACCTGAGCCACCAAACCAGTCGCCCCAGTTGAAGTCACCTGGTGCACCGCGCTGTTCCCACTGAGAATACGATGAACCAAGTTGATCATAACGACTTCGCTTTTTTGGATCACTCAAAACTTGATAGGCTTCATTAACTTCTTTAAAATTTTCCTCGGCTTTTTTGTCATTAGGATTGCGGTCAGGGTGATATTGCATCGCCATTTTTCGGTACGCCCTTTTTATCTCATCCTGACTGGCGTTTCGTTCAACCCCTAAAATCTGATAATAATCTCTATATTCCATTTGATACCTGTGTCTTCTTTATAGTATGTTATCTGTGAAGGCTAATTTTATTGTACGCAACGTGAATAATGAAAGTCAAGCCTCGAAGGTCACGTCTAATATAACTCTAATTCGATTGTAAGCTATAAAAATTTTGGGAAGGCTAAACTAAAAAGAGCCAGCAATACAGCTGACTCTTTTGGGTTTTGTGAAAACTCGCGTTAGCGGTACTTCATTCCGGCTGATGGCTTCTGCATGCGCGTAGCATACCACGCTAAAGCGCCACCTCCTACTAAGAGCAGTAAGCCAAAAATACCGAGTAAGCCAGAGTTGTTGCTGCCATTCTCTGCTTCGGGGTCGACGATAGTTGAGTCTTGGGATTGTGCACCAAAGGCAACGAACGCCCGTTCTCCAGGCATCACCTCGATTTCGTAGCTCAGCGTGCTGGTGGGGTTGTAGCCATCTGGAATTGCTGCGCTAACGGTATATTTACCATCGGGCAGCCTCTCTCCTTCGGGGACTTCTGTCTGTCCCTCAGGAATCGCGCCAAGGCAGATATAGGCTGGCTCAAGTGTGTCGAGGTCAATCTCATTAATTGAGTCTCGGGTTTGTGAGTAGCCGCCCAAAGCGTTAGTCACGCTGATCGCGCCACCAGCTAACCCTAATTCCAGTTCCTCGCGGATGGCATTGCCGTTAACATCCTCAAAAAGCAGCACGCATATTTCTGTTGTCCCGCCGAGGGGGGTTGCGGTCGGTTCCACTTGCGTAGGTGCGGGTGTTGGTCCGCCAGGTGTGATCGTTGGCTCTGCTGCAGGGCCGCCAACGCCGATCATCAGCCGTTGCCCGGCGATGACGATACAATCGCCATCCAGGTCGGGGTTCATGGCGCGAAGCTGGTTTTCGTCGATGTTGTTAATTAAACCAATCTTGAGGCAAGTGTCGCCCTCTTTCACCGTATAGATGATACGACCATCTGGCTCAGCTGTTGGCGTCTGATATTGACCAATTCCTTGCAACGGTTCGGCGGCTTGCGCAGAAAAAGAAAGCCCTACAAGAAGGGCAAATAGGAAAGGTACACTAAAAAGAAAGAATATTTTTGTTTTCATCATGTTTTTTAACCTGCCGCATTATATCTTAAGAGCAATAACGGTGCTTAATTTCTTCATCAGGATACGGTACAATAGCTTGGCTTATTTTCGGTAATTTCATCATTCTGTCTTGTAACAGACAGTGGGCAGACAGTCTTGTTTGATTATTCATTGGGAATTTAATTATGAAACGCTCTGAGACATTAGCTTCGCTCAAAAAGACACCTGACTTGGATGTACTCATCATTGGCGCAGGCGTGAACGGTATTGCAACCTTCCGCGATCTGAGCATAAACGGTGTCAACGTACTCATCATCGACCGTGCGGATTTTGTCTCCGGCGCGAGCGCAGCCTCATCGCACATGGCACATGGAGGCATCCGTTATCTCGAAAATGGCGAATTTCGTCTAGTGCGTGAAGCGGTGCAAGAGCGCAATCGTATGCTTCAAAATGCGCCACATATTGTGCGTCCCTTGCCGACTACCATTCCCGTCTTTGCGATATTTTCTGGTTTACTAAATGCCCCACTCAAATTTTTCAATCTCTTAGATCGTCCCGCCGAACGTGGGGCGTTGGTTATTAAGATTGGTTTGATCTTTTATGATGCTTTTACGCGCGCACAGAAAACTGTTCCTAAGCATCGTTTTGAAGGACGCAAAAAAGCACTTCGCCGTTTTACAGCACTTAATCCTGCTGTGCGGTATGTTGCAACCTATTACGATGGCGCGATTCTTGAACCAGAACGTCTCGCCACCGAAATGCTCCTCGACGCGGAAGCAGACCAATCGAACGCGCGTGCGCTGAACTATGTCAGTGTTGAGGGCGGTAAACTGAATTTTGTTACTTTGAAGGATGAAATGACTGGTGAATCCTTCGATGTTCGCCCGAAATTGGTCA
>JAOUNI010000062.1 GCA_029881035.1 Gammaproteobacteria bacterium
TCGTCCCAGTCGCGTGCAGAAAATTCAGGAATGTCTTCTTTGGCATCAAATAGATCAGAGCTATTGTTACGTCGCCGCTGACGGCCCACAATATAAATGGCGAGAATAAAAAAGATTCCAGCGGCAAGTAATATCCAGCGCAGGTTTTCCATTATCGATCTCTAATTAAAATCAATTAAATTAAACAGCAGCCATTGTCGCCGCTTCGGCAACATCCACAGAAACTAATCGAGACACACCGGCTTCACGCATGGTCACACCACTGAGATGCTCGGAGATCTCCATGGTCGTCTTATTATGCGTGATATAAATAAACTGTATCTGATCAGACATTTCCTTCACCAGCTGACTAAAGCGTCCTACGTTCGCTTCATCCAGTGGCGCATCCACCTCATCGAGCATACAGAAAGGCGCAGGGTTGAGTTCGAAAATAGCGAACACCAGCGCCACCGCGGTCAATGCTTTTTCTCCACCCGACATCAGATGGATATTCGAAATACGTTTGCCGGGCGGCTTGGCCATGACCGTCACGCCCGTACTCAACAAATCATCACCGGTCAATTCAAGATAGGCGATACCACCACCAAACAGACGCGGGAACATTTCTTTCAGTCGGCTGTTAACGTGATCGTACGTATCCTTGAAGCGGGTACGCGTCTCGCGATCAATTTTACCAATCGCTTCTTCCAGAATCTCCAGCGCAGAAACAACGTCCTTATGCTGCTCATCCAGATATTCTTTACGCTTCAACTGCTCCTGATACTCATCAATCGCAGCCAGGTTAATCGGTCCCAGTCTTGAAATGCGCTCGCCAATAGCTGCGACTTTCTGTTCCCATGCCTGGCTGTTGGCGCCCTCTTCGATGGCCTCCAACAGAGCGTCGACATCGCGATCCATTTCTGCCAGTTGTTCCAGTACAGTCTTACTGCGTACCCGAACTTCCTGACTATCGAGTTTCATTTTTTCCAGTTGTCCGCGCACATCCTGACTACGTTTTTCGTGCTCGGAACGTTGCTGCTCGAAACTTCTCAGTTGCTGCGCAATAGACTCTACCTTACGACGTGCATCGGTCAGTTCCTGCTCTGTCTTTAAACGTTTCTCCAGCAATTCAGCCAGCTCTTTTTCCAGCGCTTCAACAGGCGCACCGGTTTGCGAGAGTGCTAACTGCAATTCCTGTTTGCGCTGGATCTGGTACTGCTGCGCTTTTTCCATGCGTTCGATGTTCTGCACCAAACTTTGCTTGCGTGTATTCAGGCCTTCAATTCTAATTGCCAGCTCGTGCGCTTTATCGCGTTGCTGCTGCAGTTCATTGCGATCTTTTTGCAACTGAGACAGCAGCACTTCGCGCTGTCCTTCCTGCTGGTCACGCTCCTTGCCGACAATTTCAATTTGCTGCAGCGATTCATTACGACTCAAAGTCGCTTTTTCAATATCGCTCTGTTCATTGGCCATCAGTCGTTCAATCTCGGCTTTTTCGGCATCAAGATTCTGGCCACGACTACTGATATGTTCTTTGCGTGTTTGCCGCGCACTGATCTGCGTCTGCAGCTGGTTCATCTGCGCATGAACAGCATTCAGCGACACCTGCACTTCTTCACGCTGTTTTTCTCTGGCCTGCAAACTATCGCGCTTATCGATCAGATCGTCATTCAGGGCGCTGGCTTCTGCCTCCAGTGTTTGCAGACGCTGTTTCAATTCACGGATTTCAGTCTCACGTGCCAGCACACCCTGTCGCGCGTCCCTATCATTGCTGATACGCAACCAGTGCTTACCAATCCAGATACCGTCACGGGTAACAATGCTTTCGCCGTCGGCCAGTGCGGCGCGCATTTGCATGGCGGCATCCAGCGTGTCGGCGGTGCGAATACCGCCAATGAACTGCTTCAACTCGACTGAAGAAGTCACCTTCTCCAGCAAATAACCCGAGGCACCACTCGCACTCGAAGCGGAAGCCTGAGTTTCAATTAAAGAAAGATTGCTCTTGTCCAAACCAGACAGGGTGGCACACAAAGCATCGATCTGGTCGACACAAATGGCTTCCAGGGTATTGCCCAGCACAGTTTCAACCGCTGTTTCCCAGCCGCTATCCACCTGCAGTTTTTCGGCAAAACGCGCCTGACTGGCCAGACCCTGACGTTCTAACCACTGGTTCACCGCCTTATCGGTTTTACCCAGGGCGGACTGCTGTAACGTTTCCAGCGAAGATAAACGACCCTGCACATCATGAACGCCACGACGGTGTTCGGCTAATTTCTGTTCGGTCAGAACAATCTTTTCGCGCGTTTCACGAATCGAGGTTAGCACTGAAGATAATTGCTCTTCCTGTGATTTTTTCTGCTGCTCAACTTCGCTCAATTTAGCCTTGAGCTCAACAATCTGGCCTTCAATGTCTTCGCCGCGCAACGCCTGCTGCTCAACATCGATGCGCTGCAAACGCTGATTCAACTGCTCGACATGGCGCTCCAGTTGCTCCATGCGTGAACGCTCGACCTGTGCTTTCTGGCTGGATTCGGAATAACGACGATTTATATCGTCCCACGACAACTGCCAGGCCTGCATGGCTTCTTCCGAAGCCTTGAAACGCTCACTGATAATCTGCTCATCCGCCTTCAGCGTTTCCAGCGCGGGCTGGTCTGCCTGCAATTTCGAGGTCACCTCTTCAATCGTATTGCGGTCGCTTTGTAATGTCCGTGTTGCCTCAGCCAAAGCACTCTCGACCTGTGCCAGGTCCGCCTTCTGGCGCTGCTGCAAATCCTGCTGATGTTTGATGTTCTGCTCAATGCGGGAAATATCGCTGCCAAGGCCGTAATATCGGGCCTGCACCGCATTCAGTGCATCATTCGATTCGGTATGTGACTGACGATCCTGCTCGATTCGAGATTCTGCGGCACGCTGCTCAGCAATAATCTGTTCGAGCTTGGTCTCCGTTTCGGTGATGGCCTTGTCGCGCACATCCAGGTTTTTCTTCAGATCGCGCCAGTGCAACGCCAGCATTTCGGCTTTTAACTGACGCTCTTCATTTTTGTATTCTTTATAACGCTCGGCAGAACGGCTCTGGCGCTGCAAATGTGATAACTGCTTGTCGATTTCCTCGCGCAGGTCATCAAGGCGATCCAGATTGTCGCGAGTATGCTGAATTCGATTTTCGGTTTCTCTGCGTCGTTCCTTATATTTGGAGATACCAGCGGCTTCTTCCAGAAAAATACGCAATTCTTCCGGCTTGGCTTCGATCAGGCGGGAAATCATACCCTGCTCGATAATGGCGTAACTGCGTGGCCCCAGACCGGTGCCGAGGAACAGATCGGCAATATCGCGGCGGCGGCAACGTGTACCATTTAATGAATATTTGGACTGACCGTCGCGGGTGACAGTACGTTTAACCGAAATTTCATCGTACTGTGCAAACTGGCCACCAACCTTGCCGTGGGTTTCACTGTTATCAAACACCAGCTCGACCGAGGCCATGCCGACCGGTTTACGTGAAGATGAACCATTGAAAATAACGTCTTCCATGGAGCTGCCGCGCAAATGTTTGGCAGAAGACTCACCCATCACCCAGCGCACCGCATCAATCACATTGGACTTGCCGCAGCCATTCGGGCCGACGATGCCGGTCAGATTGCCAGGTAAATTAATCGTGGTAGGGTCAACAAAAGACTTGAAGCCGGCGAGTTTAATCTTGCTCAGACGCATGGGTGATGAGGTGTCCTGTTATCGTGAAAATTAGCGTAAAAGTTAGGATAAAACCGTGCTAAAAACTGGACGTCAGTATACATGAGACGACATAAAAATCGACAGGGAATTTGTCCGTTTTGACAGGTATAATTGCCCTTTTTTTAAACGCGAAGCATAAAACCATGTCGACAAAACCTTCAAAAGAGCTGGAAGTCTTTGATAATCCACAACCTGAGCGCGATTACACCATCCGCATCAGCGTCCCTGAATTCACCTGCCTGTGCCCGAAAACCGGCCAGCCTGACTTTGCCACGCTCGAAATCGAGTACGTTGCCGATCAGTCCTGCATCGAACTCAAGGCCCTGAAAATGTACGTCTGGTCGTTTCGCGAAGAAGGCGCTTTCCACGAAGCCGTCACCAACCGGATCTTGGCCGACCTGGTCGCGGCCTGCCAGCCCCGCTTCATGCGCCTGACCGCCGAATTCAATGTCCGTGGCGGCATCTACACCACCGTGGTCGCCGAGCATCGCGCTCCCGGCTGGCAGGCGCCTGAACTGGTTCAGCTGCCCTAAGTTTCATCCAGCATTTCAACACAGCGCGTATGCCATCTGAAGCCGTCTTCCTGGGATTAGATATCGGTACTTCAGGCGTACGCGGCTGCGCCATCAATACGCAGGGCGAAGAGCTGGCCGCGTATCGAGTCGAGTTACCGCCTGCAGAACACAACGGCGGTCGCATCGAACAAGACGCCTTCATCTGGAAACAGGCCGCCGATAAAGTCATCCGGCACCTGAGCAAACAGCTCCATCCACGCCCAATTTCAGCACTGGCCATTGATGGCACCTCGGGCACGGTTCTACTCTGCGACGAGGCCGGCACCCCACTTTCACCAGCGCTGATGTACAACGACCAAAGCTGCACCGATGAGGCCGCACAAATCGCTAAAATCGCTCCTGCTGATTGCGCCGCCCACGGCGCCAGCTCGTCGCTGGCCAAGGCGCTGTTCTTATTTAAGCAGCACCCCGAGGCCAGCCATATCTGCCATCAGGCCGACTGGATGGCGGCCACCCTGACCGGCAATTACGGCATCAGCGATGAAAATAACTGCCTGAAACTGGGTTACAATTCACTTGAAGTATCATGGCCTAAGTGGCTGAATCAATTAGATCTAACAATGGATTTATTTCCCGACGTTTACCCGCCGGGCAACGTCATCGGCCACATCCTGACCGACATCGCGCAGCAGCTCGGCCTGCCCGAAAGCTGCCAGATCATCGCCGGCACCACCGACAGCATTGCCGCTTTTATCGCCACCGGCGCCAGCAAAATCGGCGATGCCGTGACCTCGTTAGGCAGCACGCTGGTGCTGAAAATCATCACCAACCAGCCCGTGTTTGCACCCGAATTCGGCATCTACAGCCACCGCCACGGCGAACACTGGCTGGCCGGCGGCGCTTCCAACAGCGGCGGCAGTGTGCTGAAAAAATACTTCAGCCAGCCGCAACTCGATGCCATGACCGCGCAGCTCAAACCGGAACAGGCAACCGGCCTCAGCTACTATCCGCTGCCCACCACCGGTGAACGCTTCCCGCGTAACAATACCCGCCTGCAACCGCAACTCGAACCTCGCCCGGACGATGATGTCGTCTTCTTTCAGGCGATACTCGAAGGCATCGCCAATATCGAAGCCGAAGGCTACCAGCAACTGGCCAGACTGGGCGCACCAAAACCCCAGCGAGTGTTCACCGCCGGCGGTGGCAGCCGCAACCCGGCATGGCGCCAGATACGCGAACACACCTTAAACACGGCCGTTATCGTCGCTGAACACACCGAAGCCAGTTACGGCAGCGCACTGCTGGCCAGACAGGGGTATCTAACCTCAAAGGAGCCACATCAATGAACAATTACCTGAAGGGCCTGAGCGATGTATTCAGCAGCTTCGGCCTGATCTTCCAGCCGGGCATCCGCCAATTCATCATCATTCCGCTATTCATCAACATCAGCCTGTTTTGCGGCGCCATCTACCTGCTCAGCCAGCAAATGAACCAGTGGATAGAAAGCCTGCTCCCGGACTGGCTCAGCTGGCTAGAATGGCTGCTCTGGCCATTATTTATGCTCACCGCCCTGCTGTTTGTGTTTTATACCTTCTCGCTGGTCGCCAACCTGATCGCCGCGCCATTCAACAGCCTGCTATCAGCACGCGTTGAACAGCATCTCACCGGTACTCCAATAAAACACATCAGCGAAGAAAAATGGTGGCGCATGGCCGCGCGTAGCATCAGTTCAGAAATCCACAAACTGTCCTACTTCATCAAATGGCTGATCCCGTTACTCATCCTTACAGTTATACCCGGTATCAACCTCGCCGCACCGTTCGCCTGGTTCATCTTCACCGCCTGGTCGTTCTCACTGGAATACATGGATTACCCACTCGCCAACCATGGCCTGTTATTCAAGGAGATTCGCCAGTACAATCGCCTGCTACGAATGCGCTCGCTGGGACTGGGCAGCGGCATCTTCATCATCACCAGCATCCCGGTACTCAACTTTCTAGCGATGCCCCTCGCTGTTATCAGCGCAACCCGTTTAACCGTAAATACAAAAACACCTTCAGAGAACTAAATGATGGAAAACCGCATCACCGAGCTCGAAATCAAACTGGCACACATGGAGAATACGATTGATATTCTCGACACAACCGTCATCACCCAGCAAAACCAGATCGACATACTGATGCTGAAAATATCCATGCTGGAGAAAAAACTAAAAGCCGCCGGTGAGTCGCAGATTGCAGATGAGAAGGACGAAACCCCACCGCCGCATTATTAATGCAACCAATGCAACAATTTCAGTAGTTTATCGCTAATACATAATTACCTTGTTTTTTCAGTTTATTTAAATCAATATCACCGGACACCTGCCGATTTACACTGTTTCGGCGTGCATTCAGGCTTTCCAGGAGGATATATGCAAATACCCAGGTCAATACCTGCGTTGATACAGATGATTCTGTTTTCAGTCGCTACACCAACCGTCACCAATAGCTATCAACGCTAACTGATACAAAAATCTCAGTCACCTGCGGAGATTTTGTCATAACTACCAGAAAAATATGATCCAGCCGATTTGCATCCCCGCCATCGCTCTGCTGAACCGCATGAGTTACACCAAAAAATTCACGCTACTGTGGCTGTTGTCTATGATTGCTATCGCGGTTGTGGTCTATCACCTGTTCGTCAGCCTGGATCGGATTATCCAGCCCTCAGAGCGGGAACTGGATGGGCTGGCATTGATTGAGCCGATCGCCAAAACCATACAAACCATCCAGCTGCACCGTGGCATTTCTGCGGCACTGCTCGGTGGCAACGAGGCTATGCGGAACCAGCGCGCCGTACAGGAAGAGGTGGCCGCTGCCACCTTCAGGAACATGGAAGAAAAATTGCCCATCAGCCTGACTGATAGTGAGCACTTCCGCTCAATCCTCATGGACTGGGAGCAGCTACGCCAACAAGGTCTGACCCTGGCCATGGGAGACAATTTTGCCACACACACCAAACTGATCGAGGATTTGCAGTCATTCGAGGTGTCCGTCGCTGATGAATATTTACTGACGCTGGACCCGGAAATCGCCTCGTTCTACCTGATCGACACCACCATCAACAAGCTGCCACATGTGATCGAACACCTCGGGCAGATCCGTGCCTACGGTACCGGCATTCTTACCAACCAGCAGATAACCGAGCTACAGAGAATGATGCTGCATACCTTGCTCGCCGAACTCCGCACCACACTCAAGGAGCTGCGCAATAATCTCGACAAAACAGGTGCTTACAACATCACGATAAAGGGCACACTGCGTGCAACGGTAGACGAAATTACCCACTCGGCTCAGCAGATCACCGATCTGGTAAAAAGCGATCTGCTTGCTGATCATCTGACTACGCCGCCCGAAGTCTTTCTGCAGATGGCCACCGCAGAAATCGACAACAGCTACGTGCAAATGTACGAATCCCTGCTGCCAACCATGGGAGCTCTCATCAATACGCGCATAGATGAGGCAAAAAACACCCTGCGCATAAGTATCGGCGTCGCCCTGCTGGCGTTCACACTGGTGGTTTATCTGTCGGCCAGCATCTACTACGCCATCATCAACAACATTCTCTCACTGGCGCGTTCTGCCCGCGCCTTTGCCGAAGGCAACCTGAGCGTACGCGCCCAACTCAATACCCGTGATGAACTCAGCGTCGTCGCCGACAGCTTCAACGAAATGGCCGACGGCTTCAACGCCATGCTCGAAGCGCGCAAGCGTGCTGAAGCACTGCTACTGAAAGAAGCCCATAAAAATGAAACGCTACTGCGTGCAGCCAGTGACGGCATCCACATTCTCGATCTGCAGGGCAACGTATTACAGGTGAACGATGCCTTCTGCGTGATGCTCGGCTATTCCGCGGAGGAGCTAGTAACCATGAGGGTAGCAGACTGGGATACACAATGGACCACCACCCAGATCAGGGACAGTATTAGCCGACTGGGCAATGAGGCTGTCACCATCGAAACCCGGCACCGCCGCCGCGACGGCAGCATCATCGATGTCGATGTCAGCGTGGTCAAAGTGGATGTTGATGGACAGCCGCTGGTGTATTGCTCATCGCGTGACGTCACCGAGCGCAAACAGGCCGTACAGGCGCTAACCGAAAGCCAGCAGAAACTCAACACCGTGATCGAAACTGCGCTCGATGCCGTGGTGCAGATGAATGCCAATGGCGTCATCACCGGCTGGAATAATCAGGCAGAAAAGATGTTCGGCTGGCCGCACGAGCAGGCTATTGGCCAACTCCTGAGTGAAACCATCATTCCCCCATCGTACCGCGAAGCGCACAAACAGGGACTGGCGCGTTTCCTTGCCAGCGGCAAGGGAGACATCCTGAACTCACGCATCGAGATGCTGGGACTGCATCATGACGGGCACGAATTTCCCATCGAGCTATCCATCACCTCGGTCAATGTTTCGGGCGAATATGAATTCAACGGCTTCATCCGCGACATCACCCGCCAGAAAGAATCTGATACATTAATCTGGAAACAGGCCAATTTCGACGCCCTCACCGACCTGCCCAACCGCCACATGTTCCACGACCGGCTGGCACAGGATATCCGGAAAACACAACGCACCGGCCTGAAAACGGCGCTACTATTCATCGACCTCGACAAGTTCAAGGAAGTCAACGATACGCTGGGGCACAGTGTCGGCGATATTCTGCTAAAAGAAGCCGCGCAGCGCATCAGCAACTGCGTGCGCGATAGCGACACCGTCGCGCGACTGGGCGGTGATGAGTTCGTGGTTATTCTGGCTGAGCTCGACGACGATGATGCCGGCACCATCGAGCGGGTTACCAAAAACATTCTGCAGCAT
Source organism: Gammaproteobacteria bacterium (assembly GCA_029881035.1). GTDB lineage: Bacteria > Pseudomonadota > Gammaproteobacteria > SZUA-229 > SZUA-229 > LH-M37. Next base: position 9,089 of record JAOUNI010000062.1, read on the forward strand.
CTGGCCAGGCCGTTCTCGCTGGGCAATGAAACCGCCTATATCTCTGCCAGCATCGGCATTACCTTGCACCCGGTTGACGCCACCGAGACCGAGGAGCTGCTGAAAAATGCCGATCAGGCGATGTATGCCGCCAAAAATGAAGGTCGCAATCGCTTCAGTTATTTCATGCCATCGATGCAGCTGGCGGCGCAGGAACGGCTACGCCTGACCAACGAGCTGCATGGTGCACTGGCCGCCGGTCAGTTCACCATTCATTATCAGCCAATCGTGGATCTGGCGACTGGCTGTATCCATAAGGCTGAGGCCCTGATCCGCTGGCAGCATCCAGAACTCGGCATGGTCAGCCCCGCACAGTTCATCCCACTGGCCGAAGATACCGGGCTGATTGCCGAAATCGGCGACTGGGTATTCCGCGAAGCCGCCCGTCAGGTCGCACACTGGCGAACACTGCATAGCCCCAACTTCCAGATCAGCGTCAACGTCTCGCCCGTGCAGCTCGGCAACGTCATCAACCGCGGCTACTATCAAGCCTGGTTCGATTACTTGCAGGAACTGGAACTGCCCGGCCAGAGCATGGTGGTGGAAATTACCGAAGGCCTGCTACTGGACGCCGATAGCAACGTCACCAGCAAGCTGCTCGAATTTCGCGATGCCGGCATTCAGGTAGCAATCGACGATTTCGGCACGGGTTATTCATCACTCGCCTACCTGAAAAAATTCGACATCGATTACCTGAAAATCGACCAGTCATTCGTGCGTAATCTGGTGACTGACCCCAATGACATGGCCCTGTCCGAAGCGATCATTGTGATGGCGCACAAACTCGACCTGAAAGTCATTGCTGAAGGCGTCGAAACAGAAGCACAGTGCAAGCTGCTGACTGAAGCAGGCTGCGATTTCGCCCAGGGCTATCTGTTCTCCCGGCCAGTGCCCGCCGAAGAATTCGAGCAATTATTAAAAAAGTCTTAGCGGCAAACATACAAATGTAACCCTACTGCGCTGATGATATTCACGCACACGGATCAATTTGTAGAGCGCAATAACCGCAGGGCATTGCGCCCTACAGCACTGGAAGACACATCGACATTCTGGATAACACCATCATCACCCAGCAAAACCAGATCGACATACTGATGCTGAAAATATCCATGCTGGAGAAAAAACTAAATGCCGCCGGTGAGTCGCAGATTGCAGATGAGAAGGACGAAACCCCAGCGCCGCATTATTAGAATCACAACAGAGAAAGACCCGAATTTGTAGGGTAGGCACGTTTTATGTGCCCACGCGGTCATTAATTAGTTTGTTGGTATCTGAGTGTGCACAAAAGCCGTGCCCACCTTAGCTGGCTATTTATATACAAATAATTCTTGCAGACACGCACACAAAGCTTGCTGCACATCCTCATTAATAACGCCTAGCTTTTTAACCAATCTGGTTTTATCGACAGCTCTGATCTGGTCAAGAAGTATCAAACCACTTTTACCTTTAAAACTAACAGGAACTCGACACGGGAATTCAAAACCCTTAGTTGTCATGGGAGCAACCAGTACCGTCGATAAAGCGGACATTTCATTGGGTGAAATCACAATACAGGGTCTTGTTTTATCGATTTCTCGGCCCACCGTTGGGTTAAGCGCCACCAGCCATACCTGAAATCGAGAAATCGCAGGCATTACCACTCCAAATCTTCATCAGAAGTTAACGTTGCATCTAACCACTCCTTATCCTCGATCACCTCACCCTGCGTAGCCAGTGCCTTATCAATAGATTCTTTCCAGCCATACCGTGCATGTTGCGCAGGTATCACCAACAAACCTTCCTCAACAACCCGTAACTGAAGTTCCACACCATCAAGGTGAGATTGCTCGATAATAGACTTTGGTATGCGTATACCCTGTGAATTACCAATTTTTATTAAATGCGCCATGAATAACCTCGTCACAACTTGTTAGACAGATGTAATTATATTGTAATTACATCATTAACTCAAGCAGCAACACATGTTCAATGACACGGATTTTCTGACCAGAGCTTTCACACACCGGGAAACACCCCTCAACATGCTGCAAAGCCAAATCGATATACTGATGATGTCAAAATATCCATGCCTGAGAAAAAACTGAAAGCTGCGGCTAAATCTCAGATTGCGGATGAAAAGGACGAAACCCTGCCGCCGCATTATTGATTCGTACGCTTGATTACGCTGCACTAATCGCAGCTACGCCCACCCCGTAGGGTGGGCACGCTTTATGTGCCCACGCGTCACATCACACAAGAGCCTACTCACCGAATTCCACACCACCCTCAAAATCATCCTGAACTGCCCAATTGACAGGACAAGTACCCTCCCTTATATATCGGTGTAATGTCGAATACGGCCACGCAACAGGCTGATCACACAAGCCATGTTTTACCGCGTTGTAATGAATATAATCGACGTGACGATTAAAGTCCTGCTGGTCACGTATCTGATGCTCCCAGAATCGCCGTTGCCAGAGAGTTGATTCACGATGCTTATTTTTTGACACCGTTAACCATGCTTCATTTTTATATTGCCCGGAGCAGGCAAGACTGACTTTGCGCTTAATAATGCCCCAGCGCTTACTGTAATCAGCATCGTTTTCCGGTAACGTCCAGATGCAATGAAGATGATCCGGCAATAACACCCATGCGTCGATATTAAACGGATATTTTTTCTGGGTTGTTTTTATCGCATCACGCAATGCATCACGTATCGGTTCATCGCAGAGTATTTTTTGACGGCGATACGACACCACGGTGAAGAAATAAGTAGCGCCTGCGGTATTTGCACGCCTGTAATGAGACATTTTTCAATCCTTTGTTTTTGGTTTGTTTCCCTAATTGATGATTTTAACGCGTGGGCACATAAACCGTGCCCACCCTACCTGGCTTTATATGCCTTTGTAGAAACATCA
>JAOUNI010000063.1 GCA_029881035.1 Gammaproteobacteria bacterium
TTCATTAATGCTGGGTGATTCCATGAGTGATGTGAAAGCGGCACGTGCCGCCGGTTTTGATATTATCTGTATGTCTTATGGTTATAATCACGGTGAAGATATTCGTGATTACAATCCGGATGCCGTCGTCGATTCCATGGCAGAAATCAAAAATATTATCAATTGGTAGCTGTTGAAGTATAGAGCTTCAAGCGAACTTGAACTATTATTCTGATCATGAATATATTTTCCGAACAACAGGTATTGAGAGGTGGTTGTAGCTGGCGATGGTAAAGCTCGTCTGTGCAACTGTGTATGAATACTTGTAAATTATGTTCTGGAAAATATTATGTCCTCTGAAAACGCCAACAAGTTAAGATTTGAAAAACTGAAAGAAATGGCCTGTCATCGTGTGCCGCTGGTGCGCGAAGTTCTGGCCGATCTTGATACCCCTCTCAGTACTTATCTCAAACTGGCTAACACGCCTTATTCGTATCTGTTTGAATCGGTGCATGGTGGCGAGAAATGGGGTCGTTATTCCATTATCGGCTTGCCTTGCACAAAGGTTGTGAAAATTAACAACCGTCAAATTACCATTGAAGAAAATGGTGCTGTGGTTTCTACAGAACATGCGGACGATCCGCTAATGTGGATCAGTGAATTTCAGGAACAGTACGCGCAGGATGATTTTGATGATCTGCCGCGTTTCACTGGCGGCCTGGTCGGTTATTTTGGTTACGAGACCATTCGTTACATCGAGCCGCGTTTAGATCACGATAACAAAACCGATCCTCTGGGCACGCCGGACATCTTATTGATGGTGTCCGAAGAAGTGGTCGTGTTTGATAACCTCTCTGGCAAGTTATACATCATTGTTCATGTTGATCCGCAGCAGGATGATGCATTAGCAAAAGGTGAGTTACGTCTGCAGGAACTGGCAGCGGGCTTGCGCAGTTCTGTGCCTGATGAGTCTGCGCATGAGGTGCGTCGTGTCGACGAGGCTGATTTTGTGTCTGGTTTTACTGAGCAAGGTTATAAGTCAGCCGTTGATAAAGCCAGACAATATATTGTTGATGGCGATATCATGCAGGTGGTATTGTCGCAACGACTGACCATCCCTTTCAGTGCAAAGCCATTGGATTTATACCGTGCCTTGCGTAGTTTGAACCCATCACCTTATATGTATTACCTTGATCTGGGCGATCATTACGTGGTGGGTTCATCCCCCGAGATACTGGTGCGACTTGAAGATGGTGAAATCACCGTGCGACCAATTGCTGGTACGCGTCCTCGTGGTAAAGATGAGGTTCAGGATAAAGCACTGGAAGCGGAGTTATTGGCTGATCCCAAGGAACTGGCCGAGCATCTGATGTTGATCGACCTGGGTCGTAATGATGCCGGACGCGTCAGTAAGACCGGCAGCATTAAACTTACCGATAAAATGATTGTTGAACGTTACTCGCACGTCATGCATATTGTTTCGAATGTCACCGGTCAGCTCAAAGCCAACATGAATGCCATGGATGTACTGCGTGCAACTTTCCCTGCAGGCACGGTCAGCGGTGCGCCCAAAATTCGCGCCATGCAGATCATTGATGAACTGGAGCCGGTGAAGCGTGGGGTTTATTCTGGTGCTGTCGGTTATCTGTCGTGGAATGGAAACATGGATACCGCGATTGCGATTCGTACTGCTGTAATCAAGAATAAACAGCTTTCTATCCAGGCCGGTGCTGGTATTGTTTATGATTCGGTGCCCGACAATGAATGGGCAGAAACTATGAATAAGGCGCGTGCAATTTTTCGGGCAGTGACTTTAGCTGAGTCCGGATTGAATAAAAACAACTAGGTAGCTTATGAATTGTTTTCTTCGAGCTATTTTATCTATGTTGATATTATCTTGCTCGTTATCGGTAATGGCTATTGAACTGGAGCGTTCACTTGCAGAAAAGTTAGTTGTTATTGTTAATAGCAAGGACCCAGATAGTCAGCTTATCGCTGATTACTATCAGCAGAAAAGAAATATTCCGGATGAAAATATTATTGTTGTTGAGTTTTCACCCGTAGCAGCCACCTTAAGTAAAGCGCAATTCCAGAAGATTTATCAGCAAGTTCTGGAAAAAACACCAGAGCATGTGCAATTTTATGCGTTAGCCTGGAGCAAAACATTTCGTGTCGACTGTATGTCGATTACCAGTGCTTTTGCATTTGGTTTTGATGAAAAATATTGTGCTAAAGGTTGTAAGGCAACGCAATCTAGTCCTTATTTTAATGTGACTAGCCGCGCGCCATTTGATGATTTCAAAATACGACCTAGCATAATGCTGGCGGGTAGATCGATTGATCAGGTATTTGCCATGATCGATCGTGGGGTACGTGCGGATGGTCAGTATCCGGAGGGTACCGCGTATTTGATGAGCACCACTGATAAAAACCGTAATGTTCGTGCGCAACTTTATGCGCCGACAATTATAGCTTTGGGTGGGCACATGAAAATTCAGCAGGTGAATGCCAATGTGTTAGAGAATAAAGAGGATGTGATGTTTTATTTTACCGGCCTGACTCACGTTGAAAAGATAGAAAGTAACCAGTTTATGGATGGTGCCATAGCTGATCACCTGACTTCTACGGGCGGTGTTTTGTTTGGCACCAGGCAAATGAGCTTGCTGCGTTGGCTAGATGCGGGTGTAACCGGTAGTTATGGCGCAGTCGTTGAACCGTGCGCTTTTCTTCAGAAATTTCCGCATCCGGGTATAGCTATTGAGAAATATATCAAAGGCAATAGCTTGATCGAGTCGTACTGGAAAAGTGTAGCCTGGCCGGGACAGGGTCTGTTTGTTGGTGAGCCACTGGCTTCACCTTATGCAAAATCACGAGTTAAGCAAGAAGAACTTTTATAGATCGGGTAGTATTCACGCATGTTATTAATGATCGACAATTATGATTCCTTTACCTACAACCTGGTTCAATACCTAGGTGAGTTGGGTGCGGATGTTGAAGTGCATCGCAACGACCAGATTACTGTGGACGAAATTGAACAACGTGCTCCTGAGCGCATCATGATCTCGCCAGGGCCCTGTACGCCGGATGAAGCGGGCGTATCGATGGACGTGATCAGAAATTTTGCGGGCAAAGTACCCATCCTTGGCGTCTGTCTGGGGCATCAGAGTATTGGTCAGGTGTATGGTGGCAAGATTGTGCATGCGCGTGAAATCATGCACGGCAAAACATCGCTAATTCATCACACCGGTAAATATGTCTTTACGGGATTAAAAAATCCTTACGTCGCTACACGCTATCACTCTTTGGTAATTGAAAAAAATTCACTGCCAGATTGTCTTGAAGTGACAGCCTGGACCGAAACAGAAAATGGTGAGATGGATGAAATCATGGGCGTGCGTCATAAGGAACTGGCGGTTGAAGGCGTACAGTTTCACCCTGAATCAATTTTGACCGAGTGTGGTCATGAATTATTACAGAACTTTTTGAATATGACATTGTAATGGTGGATGTTGTTATGGATATGCAAAGCGCAATAAAAGCAGTCACAGAAAGACGGAATTTGTCCGCCGAGGAAATGACTACGGTGATGCGTCTGATCATGACCGGCGAGGCCACGCCCGCACAGATTGGTGGTTTCCTGGTCGGCCTGCGCATGAAAGGTGAGACCATTGATGAAGTTGCCGCCGCCGCTTCGGTGATGCGCGAACTTTCGACCCGGGTCGAAGTCGAGAAAACACATCTGGTCGATACCTGTGGCACAGGTGGTGATTCATCGGGCAGTTTCAATATTTCTACTGCCAGTGCTTTTGTCGTTGCAGCGGCCGGTGCGCGCGTCGCCAAGCATGGCAATCGTTCAATCACCAGTAAGTCGGGTAGTGCTGATGTGCTGGAAGCTGCTGGAGTAAATCTTCAGTTAACCCCCGAGCAAGTGGCGGATTGCGTCAATGAAATTGGTGTGGGTTTTATGTTTGCACCCATGCATCACAGTGCCATGAAACATGCCATTGGCCCGCGAAAGGAAATGGCGGTACGGACTATTTTTAATGTGCTCGGGCCTTTGACTAACCCTGCGGGTGCACCGAATCAGGTGCTGGGTGTATTCAGCAAAGATTGGGTAGTGCCACTGGCCGAGGTGCTGAAGCGCCTGGGCAGTGAGCATGTGCTGGTAGTCAATGCTGAAGATGGTCTGGATGAAATTAGTATAGGCTCGCCGACAACAGTGGCCGAACTTAAAGACGGTGAAGTAAAAAGTTACACCATTCAACCGGATGATTTTGGGATGCAACGCGCTGATCTTTCAAGCATCAGAGCGGCGGATGCACAGGATAGTTTGAAAATCATTCAAGGTGTTTTGGCTAATCAGCCGAGTCCGGCCAGAGACATTGTCTGTCTCAATGCAGGTGCCGCAATTTACGTGGCAGGTTTGGTGGGTTCATTGGCAGAAGGCGTAAAACGTGCCGCAGAAGTCATTGCACAGGGCAAAGCTGCGGAAAAATTACAGCAACTGGTTTCAAAAACCACGGCTAATAAACTATGACTGGTCGACCCGATATACTGAAAAAAATTCTTCGACGCAAACGCGAGGAAATCGCTGAGCGTTCAGCCAAACTGGGGATGGAAGATTTAAAAAAATATGCCGAGCAGGCAAGACCGGCGCGTGGTTTTATTGCGGCTATTGAAAAAAAACTGGCTGAGAATAAAGCGGCGGTCATTGCTGAAATTAAAAAAGCTTCTCCCAGTAAAGGTATCTTAAGAGAAAATTTTAATCCTGCTGAAATTGCAAAAACTTATGAAGCACATGGAGCCACCTGCCTGTCAGTATTGACTGATGCAGATTTTTTTCAGGGTAGCGAGAGCTTTCTCAAACAGGCGCGATCAGTTTGTGGGCTACCTGTGATTCGTAAAGATTTCATTATTGATCCTTATCAGGTCTATGAAGCCAGAATGATCAATGCCGATTGTATTTTATTGATTGTGGCAGCACTGGATGACGTCATGTTGAAAGAGTTATTGTCGCTGGCGCACGAGCTGAAAATGGATGTGTTGATGGAAGTGCATGATAAACAGGAAATGAAAAGAGCATTGGCCACGGATGCTCGCTTGATAGGCATTAATAATCGTAGCTTGCATACTTTTGAAACCAGTTTGCAGGCGACCTTGTCGATGCTTGATATGGTGCCGGCTGATCGGATTTTGGTGACTGAGAGTGGTATTCATACATCGGAAGATGTGAAGTTAATGCGAGATAATAATGTGCATACCTTCCTGGTGGGTGAAGCCTTTATGCGGGCTGAAGATCCTGGTGAGAGACTCGCTGAGTTATTTTCCTGAAGTAAAAGTCGGTTTGCGTGTACCGAATACCACTATGGTTTTACCATGGGCGCTGATGAGTTCATCATCTTCTAGTTCTTTAAGTACTCTTCCGGCCATTTCACGTGAACAACCGACCATCTTGGCCAGATCCTGGCGAGTACTTTTAATCTGCATGCCATCGGGGTGAGTCATGGCATCGGGCTCTGAACTGAGCTCAAGCAGGCAGCGAGCAATACGGCCTTTGACATCCAGAAAAATCAGATCACGGACTTTCATGCTGGTTTTTCTTAATCGTGTGAAAAGCTGACCGGTGAGTAAGAACATCACCGTTGGGTCCTCGGTGACTATTTTTCTGAATCGCTGGTAACTGATTTCAGCAACGATACAATCTGAGCGTGTATGTACCCAGGCGGAACGCCTGGCATCCTCATCGCTTAAATCAAACAGCCCGGATTCGCCAAAAAAATCACCGGCACTGAGGTGAGCCAGAATAATTTCATCACCAGATTCGCTTTCCGCCTGTACGCTTACTGAGCCCTCAATGATATAGTAGAGGCTTTCCGAGTTGTCACCTTCGTGAATAATGATCTTTTTGGCCGGATACGTTTTATGGTGCGTGTGGCTAAGAAGTTTTTCTAAAGAGGGATTGGCTGCGGGAATGTCTTGAATAATGCTCATTTATGTGGCCTACGAATGATAGAATTATCTCTATTGTGATTGATCATACACAAATGATCATAGATATAAAGCACAAGTGTGGAACATAGTGGCTTAAAAGTTTCATTTTTAGAGAGCAGTGTCATGAAAGCAACGGTTAAATGGTTAGATCACATGTCTTTTGTTGGAGAATCCGGCAGTGGGCATTCTGTAGTGATGGATGGACCGCCAGATGATGGTGGTCGTAATATGGGTGTCCGCCCGATGGAGATGGTGTTATTGGGTATGGGTGGTTGTACTGCTTTCGATGTGGTGCATATTTTGAAGCGTGCACGTCAGGATATCGTTGATTGCCATGTTGAGCTGGAAGCCGAACGAGCAACAGAAATACCCAAGGTTTTTACCAAAATTCATGCGCACTACATTATTAAGGGCAAAGGACTGGATGCCAAAAAAGTAGAGCGCGCGATCACCATGACAGCAGAAAAGTACTGTTCTGTTTCTATCATGTTGGCTAACTGTGTGGAAATAACACACGATTTTGAAATTATTGAAGATTAAGGGTGTTTTGAGTGTCAGAATCAGCAGAGCAGTTATTTGAAGAATTACAACAACAATATTATCGGGCCTGGTTTCGTTTTCATCCCGAAAGAGCAGTTGAGATCGGTGTAAATGATCACTCAGGTGAGCTGCGTAGCTACGCTGATGATGATATTGGTGCATTGATTGCATTAAACCAGAAACTGGTTTCAGCGCTTGATGAAATGAATATTGAAGCACTGACTGATGAAGCTCAGTTGGATTATAAAATACTCAGGGCTGCGGTTGAAATCGAACTACACGACCTTGAGGAGCGTGACTGGCGTTTTTGTAATCCTGCCGATTATGTGCCGGTGAATGCTATTTACCAGTTGTTAATCTATCCTGTTGATGATGTACATAAATCCTTAAAGCGTCGTCTGCAGCAGTTTCCTGAATACCTGCGTGGCGCCAGACTTCAGCTATCTCAGCATCCCGAGCAGGTGGTGCCGGTGTGGTTGAAACTGGCGGTGAATGAATGTCGCTCCAGTATTGGTTTTATCCGTGATCTGGGTCGTCACCCATTAATTACTCATAAATTTGAGAATCCTGCACGGTTGCAATCTTTGTTTGAGGATGCGGCACATGCGCTGGAAGATTTTGCAAAATTTCTTGAAGTTGAAATTGCACCTAAAGCAGCGGGTAATTTTGCCTGTGGCCAGCATCGCTTTAACCGGCTGCTGAATGAAAAACATTTCATGGAAACCTCAGTTGATGAAGTGCTGGCTTTTGGTGAAAGGCTGTATAAAAACAGCCAGCAGGACTTACTTCAGCAAACCAGAGTCATGCAGGGTGATGAGGATGTAGCTGCTCTGTTAAAGCGTATTCAGAAACAGCATCCTAAAGCAGAGCTGTTACTGGATACTTATCGTCAGAGTATGAAGGATTCTTATGAGTGGTGGTTGAAATCAGGACTGGTGAGTGTTCCAAAAAAACAGTCACTTAAAGTGCAGGCAACCCCCGGATTTTTGCGTTACATAATTCCCTTTGCAGCTTATGAGCCACCTCAGTCCAGTGATCCTGAACAGCGTGGATTGTATTATGTCACCACTACTTCAGACGAGGCAGCGTTGGCCAGGCATAATAATTACAGTATCGAGCTTACCTGTGCACACGAAGCTTTCCCTGGACATCACTTGCAGATCGTCACTGAAAACCAGTGCAAGCCAAGCTATACGCGATTGCTTAATGCTTCGGCCAGTATGTATGAAGGCTGGGCTTTATATTGTGAAGAATTGGCTATCGAACAGGGTTTTCTAGATAAGGATGAACATCGCCTTATTATGTTACATGACCGTGCGTGGCGAGCCTTGCGTATTATTATCGATATTAAATTACAAACTGGTCAGTTAAGTATTGAGAGTGCGGTTGAATTAATGATGACAGAGTTAAGTTTTAGTCGTGAACAGGCTCAGGCTGAAATTAACTGGTATAGCAGCTTGCCTACTACCCCACTTTGTTACGCATTGGGGCGTGAAATGATTTTACAGGCACGTGAAGTCGCTCAGGAGCAAAGTGATTTTAATTTGAAAAAGTTCCATGATCAGGTGTTGTCGGCAGGTTCTATTGCCTTGCCTCTGGTAATACAACAATCTATGGGCAGTTCAGTCTGGCGGGCAGTACGGGAAAAAATGTTTAGCTAGATAAAGGTTAAATCCGGTAAGTGGTTATAGTCATTAGCTTCGACATTAGTGACATCAGGCCTTTAACCGGGCCCGGGAGTTCCGCGCCGCCATAATTCAGAGCTGTGGTAGCGTGCCGGGCTTCGTCGATACGCATTTGTTCGAGAATGGCACGACTACGCTGATCCTGCTTGGGGATTTCTTTGAGGTGTTCATTCAGATGATCAACCACCTGATGCTCAGTTTCAGCTAGAAAACCTAAATTCCATTTATCACCGATTGCACCGGCAAAGGCACCAATTGCCAGAGAGCCGAGGTACCAGATAGGGTTGAGGAAACTGGTACGATCGCCCAACTCCTGGAGCCGGGTTTCAGTCCAGGCGAGGTGATCATTTTCTTCTAGCGCAGCCTGTTGCAGTTTTTCACGTACTTCATTATTACGGGCAGTGAGAGCTTGGCCCTGATATAGAGCCTGTGCAGAAACCTCTCCTGAGTGATTAATTCGCATTAAACCAGCAACGTGCTTGCGATCTTCATCTTTAAATTCGCAATCATCGACTTTATCAGCCGGATAAGCACGTTGGGTGACAATGGGTTTACCGGCCACAGTGCGTAGCGCAGTATCGATATTCATCATCAGGCGATCTATAGGGCTGTAATCTCTCATTGGCTTATATTGCCCATAACGAAGATGACATGCAATATGCAGTATATAAGTAAAATTTTTAACGGGAGAGAACAGTGTCTTATTACAAATATCATGTATTTTTCTGTACTAATCAGCGTGAAGCCGGCGAAATGTGCTGTGGACAGCGTAATGCTGCCGAAATACGTGATTATGCCAAGGCCAAAATCAAACAACTGGGAATGAGTGGTGAGGGTGGTGTCAGAATGAATTTGGCCGGATGTCTGGGCCGATGCGAGTCCGGGCCGGTGGTCGTGGTCTATCCACAGGAGACCTGGTACACCTATATAGACCGGGAAGATATCGATGAAATTATTTCCGAGCATTTGCAGAATGGTCGGGTTGTTGACCGGTTATTGATCTAACTTGTTGAAAATATTATAAATAAATAAAATAGTTAGGCGTGAAAAAAAGCCAGGAAAAATAAAGAGTTGACAGAATGCAATCTATATTAGAAAATGCTTACATACTTAATCGTATTATTCATTTTTGACTCCTCCTCCATTTTGGTGGTTTTAAGCGTGGGCACCCAGCCCACGCTTTTTTTTGTCCGGATTTTGGTTTTGATAAGAGTTTCTTTTTTATCTATCGAAAGACAGTAAAATACTTGTCTGGGCGACGTATTTTCTGTATTATTCCGCCTCTTTGTCACGAGGATGTCCCGTGGCGATATACACCAGATATAAAATTGCAGGATAAACCTGATGAAGACCATAAGCGCAAGAGCTGAAGACGTAAAAAGAGATTGGTTTCTAATCGATGCCGAAAACAAAACTTTGGGTCGTTTAGCTACAGAAGTTGCACGTCGTTTACGTGGCAAGCATAAAGCTATTTACACTCCACACGTTGATACTGGCGATTACATCGTTATTGTTAATGCTGAAAAGGTTCGTGTAACCGGCAACAAAGCTAAAGATAAAATGTATTACAGTTATACGGGTTATATGGGCGGTCTTAAAGAAATTAACTTTGAAGGCCTGATTGAAAAAGCACCAGAGCGTGTTATTGAGAAAGCAGTGAAAGGCATGTTGCCTAAAAACTCACTGGGTCGCACCATGTTCCGTAAACTGAAAGTTTATGCCGGTAAAGAACACGAGCATGCAGCACAGCAGCCACAACTGCTAGAATTTTAATAGGTATTATTTATTATGTCAGAACAATATTACGCAACCGGTCGTCGCAAAACATCCAGTGCAAGAGTTTATCTCAGCACAGGTTCAGGAGCGATTGTCGTTAATGGCCTGCCTGTTGATGACTTTTTTGGTCGTAAAACATCACGCATGATCGTGCGTCAGCCACTTGATGTCGTCGCTATGAACGACAAGTTTGACATCAATATTTCTGTCAAAGGTGGCGGAAACTCTGGTCAAGCCGGTGCGATTCGTCACGGTATTACTCGTGCCTTGATGGAATACGATGAAACATTGCGTCCTGTATTACGTAAAGCTGGATTTGTAACACGTGATGCACGCGAAGTAGAACGTAAAAAAGTGGGTCTGCGTAAGGCTCGTCGTGCTGTTCAGTTCTCGAAACGTTAAGTTTCAGGCTGGATACGGTTTGTACGGCTTGGAAGTGGTTATCTGCTGAGCTGTTTCCTGAGTATTTGGGGAATCGTCTAACGGCAGGACTACGGACTCTGACTCCGTCAATCAAGGTTCAAATCCTTGTTCCCCAGCCAAAATAAAAAAAGCCCCTCTTATGGGGCTTTTTTTATTTTTGTTGTGGGTTCATTGGTTTGAGCCTAGTTCAAAAAATCGTCAGGAACGATTTTTATTCGCCACGTCCTTGTGGCTCACCTCTCCCTGGCGGTCGATGCCATCATAAAAAAACATGATGTTCAAAATTGATCCAGTCAGTTTTGTCATGAGTGCCGCGAACCCAAAGGGCGACAAATTTTGCTGGGAGCAAAATTGAATGGCCACAGGCCAGCCTGTAAGGCAAATTACAGGACGTAATTTGTAGTCTCACGGAAGAGACGAGTAAATCCGCCCGATCAGGTTATAGTAAGTTTTCTTTTCCTCTTCTGTGGCTATTGTGTTTTTTTCTGATGGGAAGGCAGGAAGTCCGGAATAATCCTTGTACCCCAGCAATAAATAAAAAAGCCCCAGAAGGGGCTTTTTTATTTATGTTGTAGTTCGATATTCGAACCAGGTTCAACTCGCCCTATCCCCGTGGTTCAGTTTATTCCAATGGGTGAGATCATTATACAAATAGTTGTTTTCAAAATTATAAATATTTAAATCAATATATGCCCCTGAAACGGAGTTTAGCTAAAACTATTTAAATTTATTTTTTATGAATTTTGGGCTTGCCCAGTTTTATTATGGATAGAACAAACATGAACGATGGCTTTTTTCGGTGAATAATTACATGACTAAATTCAGTCTATAAAAAAATTGAGCAAGGGGATTTTTAATGTAGCTGGCGCGTAATAATTCTTGTTCTCTAATAGAAAATAATTTTTTATTTTCTATTAGTCATAAATATCTTTAAAAAATTCAAATGGGAGAAATTATTATTTTTAATTAGATTTTAAATATCTTGAATATTGTTATATTGAATCTAAAAATTGTTTATTTAAATTGTCTCCATATCAGAATTAATTGTAGATAAATTACACAAGTTGATTTAGGTCAGGTCGCTTATACCTGTTTTTGATTAATTTCTAAGCCCCATAATAATTTTTAAAGAGACTTTAAATTATGAAGAAGAAAATTTTATTGGCAACTGTAGTTGCAGCAGCTTGTTGTGCACCAGCCGTTGCAATGGCAGACGCAAAGATTTACGGTCAGTTCCGTTATTCAATTAATTCAAGCGATAGTGATACAAGTGGGGGGCCGGGTAGTACTCTTTCCGGTGCGGACAACGTTTCTTTATTTGGTTTAAAGGCAGAGACTGGTGAAGACATTAAGGCTTTTATTCACCTGCAAACGGGTGCAAATGCTGATGGTGATGGTGCGGTTACAACGACTACAACAGTTCCAGTTCTTGACGGTTTAGGTAATCCAACGGGTGATACAGTTGATGTTACTACTAAAACTGATGGTGGTCGTGCTTTCGCACAACGTTTCTACTTCGGTGGCCTGAAAGGTGCTTTTGGTACGGTTGCTTATGGCCGCATGACTAACGCATACAAGATGCCTGGTTTCAAGCTTGATCCGTTCTATAACATGTCG
>JAOUNI010000064.1 GCA_029881035.1 Gammaproteobacteria bacterium
ATTTATGCAGCGCCGAATAAAGTATCTGAGTTTAAATATCTTGCAGATGTTGAGAGCACAGAAGCAGTTATTAAACATGAGATATCAGCGAAAAACTTATATTACAGAGTGAGTGCGGTCAGTGGCTTTGGTGTTGAAGGCGAGCAGTCGAATATTCGTGGAGATGATTTCCAGATTGGTTATGCGCATTATCGGAACAAAAATTACGATAAGGCAGAGGTTTTATTTGCACAGTCATATCAGAATGATAATAGCAATGGTGAAGTTCTAAAGTATTTAGGGCTTGCTGCTATGGAGTTGAACAAGGTTGAGGCTGCAGTAGGTTATTTCCGTGAACTGACACAGTTGCCGGGTTATGAAGTTGAAGGTTTGAATTATCAGATCAAGGCACTGGTGGCTATTAAAGATTATATTGCGGCAAAAGCAGTGGTCGACAAAGTGATTGCGGATAATACTGCTAGTGTCGACACTATTGTTTATTGTGGCGAATTAAGCCTGATTATGGGTGACGCGATTGGTGCGGTGACCTGTCTGGAACAGGCGCTGGAAAAAGACAATAAGAATGCAAAAGCGCATTTTTTCATGGGCAAGGCATATCTCAAGTTAGGCATTGTCGATAAAGGTATGGCTGAATTTAAAACAGCGATTTCGATAGACCCCAGAGACGCAGATCTCTGGTATCAAAATGGACTGGTTTATCAGGACATGAAAAAGTATCAGGGTGCAGGTGCCAGTTTTCGTAATGCGCTTAAGTTAAAGCCCGACTTTAGTGAGGCGCGACTGGCTTTGGCAAGGATGCATCTTGAGCAGAAACAGTATGCTGAAGTTAAAAATATTGCCATCAAGCTGGCGGGAAATAAAGAAACTGCCGCTGAAGGTCAGTATTTGTTAGGTATTACCGCACTGGCAACTAATCAGCTTGGCCAGGCTTTGCTGGACTTAACAAAATCTACGCGCACCGATCCTTCCAATGCAGTCGCGTGGCTGGCATTGGTCGATGTTTATATCAAGATGAATCAGAACGATAAGGTGCGTGATGCTCTGGTGAGTGCGGTCAAAGGTGATGAGACCTCATTTGATGCCGCTTATCGTTTAGGTGGTCTGGATTTTGATGCAAAAAATTATGCAGAGGCGGTAAGCAGTTTAGATTTAGCGGTTAAGGCTGAACCAGATCATTATGGTGCCAGATATAAACTGGCTTATGCACAATATCGTATCGGTGAATATCAGCAGGCAGCTAATCATGCTATGACAGCAGTGAAGTTGCAGCCAAAAAATTACGCACCATTGGCGTTACAGGCAAGTATCGTCAATAAACAGGGCAAAACCGGTCAGGCTATTGACCTGATTAAACAGGCAATGTTGTTAGAGAAAAATTCAGCAGTTTTATATACCACGCTTGGTTCCTTCTATGCGGACAATAGTTTATTTGATCAGGCAAAAATAGCATTGGAAAAAGCCTCAACATTAGATACGCGTTCAGCTGATCCTTATGTGATTTTGGGAGCGCTGTATTCACAGCGTCGGTTATTTGATGAAGCCATTTCTGCTTACGACAAGGCGGTGAAATTGAACCCCAGTACAGTAAACAGGCAGGCGTTAGAAATTGCATATGCTGAGAAGAAAAAATCGATGGAGTTTGGTTCCAATGCACCGCAGCTGGTGCTTAATGATTTAAGCCTAAATAAGATTTTCTCAGCGGCATACAAGCAGTACAGCAAGAACCCTATTGGTTATGTCAATGTGCAGAATATAAGCGCACAGAATTACACTAATTTAAAACTGACCTTTAGTGTTAAAGGTTACATGGATTTTCCGTCAAGCCAGGATATTCCGGTATTAAATGCGGGCAGTACATTGAAGGTGTTTTTGTATGCCACTTTTAATAATAAGGTGCTGGAAATTGATGAAGATACCGGTGTGCAGACAGAAGTAGCAGTAAGCTACACCCGTGATGGTCGTAATGATTCGATCAACGTGAATCAGCCAATGACTATTTATGGTAAGAATGCCATCGTCTGGGGGCAACCAAATATGGTGGGTTCGTTTGTTACGCCCAAAGACGATACTTTACGTGATTTTGTTCGGCAGGCGCTGAATGAAAATAAACCTAAAGTTGATGTGATTAATAATGCTGTTTTAACTGCAATGACATTATTTGATGTTTTTACGGCACACGGGATTAAGTATGCAGCAGATCCCAATAATCCCTATTCGAACCTGTCGGAGAACAGTGTTGATTATGTCCAGTTCAGTCGTGAGACATTGAAATACAGGAGCGGGGATTGTGATGATCTTTCTGTATTGATGAGTACCGCACTGGAAAATCTCGGTGTTGAGACGGCTATTCTGGATGTGCCTGGGCATCTGCTAATGATGTTTAATACAGGTGTGCCACAGGCCGAACGTCATCGAGTGAGTGCCAATGATGATTTACTGGTGATTAGAAATAATGAAGTCTGGATTCCGGTTGAGGCGACCATGATTGGCACTACTTTCCTCGAAGCATGGTCAGAAGGCTCACGTAAATATCATGAGTATGCGGCAAAGAAAGAACTGAAAGTCATTGTCATGCGTGATGCCTGGAGTGAATATGCACCGGTGACGTTGAAGCCCGCGACTTATACACCAGTGGTACCGGATAAATCGCAGGTTTCGCCAATTATTGTGCGTGAGAAGGATTTGTTGCTGAAAGCGAGTCTGGATGGCCTGGTTGCACCTTATAGCGCCCTGGCTCAAATGGATTCAAAAAATATCGACGCTCGTATGCAGATGGCGATTATCTACGCCAAGAATGGCCTGTATAAAGCGGCCGAAAAAGAGTTTGATGCGGTGCTGGAAATAGATCCAGATAATAGCGCCGTGTACAACAATCGCGGTAATATCTACTTTAGTAAACAGGATTTTGAGCGAGCTATTGAAAGTTATGCTTATGCAGAGCAGCTTGCAGCTAATGATGCTGGGGTTAAAATGAATCTATCCATGGCGCATTACAAGCGGGGTGATTTGCAGATGGCTAATAGTAAGTATAAAGAAGCAGGTAGAATTGATGATGGTGTTAATCAGAAATACGCGAGTTTTATCAAGCTGTTGAACCCGTAGTAGTATCAGTTATATGTAATTTTAAGTAATGTAGTTTTTATGTGGTATCAATGGGTTTAGTCAGAACGTAAGTTCGGAGGTGTGGTAATGAAAAAAATTACAGTTATATTGTTATCAATAGCATGTTTGTCAGTTTTATCTGTAGCCGCTGAGCAGGTAAAGAATGAATCGAATGTTTTTGTACAGCAAGAGCAGAAAAGTGTGTTTAAAGGTTTGTTATATCAGGTATGGGGTAAATTGCGTGCGCTCAGCCCGAAAATGAGCAGCCGTAATCAAAATCGTTCAATAGTGACGGCGGGTGTGCGCGGTGCAGAAACCACAGATAGTTTGATCAATCCTTACTGGAAAGGCGACAAGTCCGACGATCCGGATTATATCAAAGAGTTAACGGAATTTAATAATGCACACCAGTTAGCTGAAAATGGTGATTTACCATCAGCAGTGAAAGCGTTTTCTGAATTTATTAATAATCATAGTGATAGCGATCTTAAACCTAATGCTCAATTTGCACTGGGCATTAGTTACGGTGGTATGGGCAATGCGAAATCAAGTGTAAATACACTAAGTGTTTTTGTAAAAGAAAACCCTAATCATCCCATGGCGGCTGATGCTAAACAGGTGATTGCTGAATTACAGTAATCATTGGTAAATCACTTAATGGCCAGGGCAAGGTAGATGCTCTGGCTTTTTTATGTCTGAACTTCTTATGTCATTAGAAATAATTTATCAGGATGAGTATCTTGTTGTAGTTAATAAGCCGAGCGGTTTGTTATCGGTGCCTGGTTTAGGTAGTGATAATCAGGATTCAGTAGCAACGCGTATGCTGGCTCTGAATGCCGAAGTAAAGGTGGTGCATCGGCTTGATTGTCTTACCTCAGGTATTATGCTGATGGCGATTGGCATAAAAATGCAACGTGAATTGAGTCGGCAATTTCATGATCGAAAAATAAATAAGCAGTACATTGCCATTGTACGTGGGGTGCCTGGTGAGAAGCGGGGCGTTATTGAGATCCCGATGAGAGGCGATCCTGATGATCGGCCACGACAGGTTGTTGATTACCAGCAAGGAAAGTCTTCGATCACTCAGTGGAAGGTGATCAGTGTTGATGGAGATCGAACACGTTTATGGTTGAAACCAGTAACTGGACGTACGCATCAATTGCGTATTCACTGTATTGCCATGGGGCATATTATTGTGGGCGACACTCTATATGGCGATGAAATAGAAAAACAGGAAAAAAGAATGTTATTGCATGCGCAAAGCATCGATTTATTTCATCCTGCAACGGGTGAGGCTATGACTTTAACCGCACCCTGTGATTTTTAATTGATTTTATTGAGCGTTCCATCCGGACAAAACGCTAATGCTAAAACGGTAACCTCGAAAATTAAAAATAGCGCCGTTACGGGTGATTTCAGCAAGAATTAAATCATAGCTGATAGCGTCGCCTTCCTCCATAAAACGATTGTTAATGACTATGCTTCGCTGCAATGGTTCACTGGAATAAACATGTGCTGAAAACACCATGCTCGGTATATGCTGGCGAATGTTTTCTGGTAAATCGTCGATATCAACAACCGGTTTGAGTGGTGATGTCTTCATCGTTTCTTCTGCGGTGACGGAATTATGGTATATCTCAGATACTGCTGTATCGGGAGTGGGTTCCGTTATTACAGGCTCCGCGATGGGGGCAGAAGATTGAGCTGGATGATTTTCAGTGACGGAATTTTTTTTACGCTCTTCGATGTTATTTCTTGTTTTTGAATTGAAATCAGTTGTGATAGTTTCAGTATTTGTTATCGGTTTAAGAAAATAAATTAATATAAAAACATTTATTATTAGTGCGATGATGAGAATCCATGGCCATAAAGGGCGTTTGTCCTGATGATAGTTCAGTGCAGATGAATGAATAGTCTGAATATTAGGTATTGAGCCATTGCCACGATCCTGTTCCGATTTTTTTAGTGCATCGAGAATATAAGACATTACATTTTATCCGCTGAAGAATTATAAAGCCGTGGGGCTTTTAAACCGATGGCCGTATTAAGATGAATCAATGTGAGTGGTCCGGCAATACCATCAGCGACCAATCCTTTGCTTTGCTGGAAGTGCTTAAGCAGTGTAACCAAATTTTCCGAATAAATATCGTATATGGTTGGTGTGTTGTTATCACCATATAATCGGGTGAGTTGTTGCCCTAGCCACTGAACCACTGCGCCGTTACTGCCCGGTAAAATGGCTTGCTGATAAAAAGGTGGTGGCTGCCATAATAAAGAAAATTCGCCGTACCAGTATTTTTCGAGTTGAGAAAGAGCAACTTCAAAATTGTCAGGCCCCGTATTCAGTGCTGCCTGATTTTCATCTAAACCATCAAGAACAATATAGGCGATTTTTCCATCATCATTATATAATTTGAGTATGACTGGCCGATTTAGTTTTCGTATGCTATTAAAATTTCCGCGGTGTGTAAAACAGCTCAAACCATGTGCTGGGTCGTTACAGATAGACAGGTTATCTTTGATGGTGTAATTGGGTTGCCAGCGTATCATTAAGTTGCTGAAAGCAATTTCTTTATTTTGATCTGTCGCAGTGCGAATGAATTCAGTAACCGGATCTAGTGTGACTTGATCTGTGTTAGATTCATTGATGATTTCTGTTGTTGATTCCAGCGAGGGTATTTGTTTATCGGACGGATTGTCAATTTTCTGAATTTCCTCAGATGATGTTTTTTTCAGTATGGTGATATTTTCTTCTGCTGCGCTGGAATTGATGTCTATTATTTTACTCGCTGGTTTTCCGACAGACATATCATTGAGTAACAGCACAATCAGAATAATTGTAATAGTCGCGACGGTGGTGAGAGCAGCTATGCGCGAAGCCTGTACAAGTTTTGATTTGTTCTGTACCTGTTTGAGTTCACCAAAAACTTCATTGGCAGCGGTTGTCAGTGTTTTTGTATCAACCACAGGTTTATTTTGTACGTAAGTACCTAGTAATGCACGGTCGCAAATAACATTGAGCAGGCGGGGAATACCTTTGCTTAGACGATAAAGTTGCGAGATGGTGTGGTCAGGAAATAGCTGGGCATTTTGTCCGGCGATAGCCAGGCGGTGGTTGATATAGGCTTTAACTTCGTTGCGAGAGAGTGCTTTGAGGTGAAAGCGGGCGGTAATACGTTGCGCTAGTTGGCGCATTTCCTGGCGGGCGAGAATGTCGAGTAGCTCGGGTTGGCCAAGAATTATAATCTGTAATAATTTTCGTTGATTAGTTTCCAGATTGGTGAGCAACCGCAGCTGTTCTAGTACAGTGTTATCCAGATTCTGTGCTTCATCAATAATAAGCACGGTTTTTTCATTACGGGCATTAGCTTCGATGAGAAAGGCGTTGATCCGGTCGATATAAGTTTTAATCGTATTGTTATCGGCGGGGTATTCTATTTTTAGTTCATCGCAGATCGTTTCCAGTAGCTCAATAGCGGTGACCTTGGGGTTGACCACCAGTGCAATATTGGTGTGTTCCGGGATCTGCTCCAGCAGGCAACGACAGACGGTGGTTTTACCGGTGCCGACTTCACCGGTGAGTAAAATGCAGCCGCCCTCGCTATTCAGGCCATAAATCAGATGCGCCAGTGCTTCCCGGTGTTGCCCCGTCATATAGAGGTAGCGCGGGTCAGGGGCAATAGAAAATGGGGCCTCCTTAAAATTGAAGTACGCGTTATACATGGGTGTCTGGTCTGGCTGTCTTACAGGGCAATAACTATAACGTTTTAAATCCATAAAATCAGTACGATATCGGACTGGTTTTTTTGTCAGGCGCTGAAAGCGGTGTATTTTAAGCCTCTTTTGGCAGAGTTTTATACAATCCCTGTCTGGATCAGGGCGTTACTTGATACAATACCGCCATGTATTCAGGCACTATTTCGATTGCGCCAATGATGGCGTGGACCGACCGTCATGCGCGTTATTTTCTGCGTTTAATTTCAAAACGTACCATGTTGTACACCGAAATGGTGACCACGGGTGCGTTGTTGCATGGTGATCGCCATGGTTTTCTGCGCTATCACCCGGCTGAGCATCCCATTGTTTTGCAGTTGGGTGGCAGTCATCCTGATGAGCTGGCCGAATGCAGCCTGATGGCGCAGGACGCAGGTTACGATGAAGTGAATTTAAATGTCGGCTGTCCCAGCGATAGGGTCAAGCAGGGCTGCTTTGGCGCCAGTCTTATGGCTGAGCCAGATCTGGTGGCCGAGTGCGTCGCGGCTATGCGTTCAAAAGTCGATATTCCAGTCACGGTTAAATGCCGCATCGGTATTGATGATATGGATGATGAATCGGCGCTGGATGAGTTTGTAGCAATTGTCGCCGAGGCCGGTTGCGAGCATTTTATCGTGCACGCCAGGAAGGCCTGGCTGCAGGGACTGAGCCCAAAAGAGAACCGGGAAGTGCCGCCATTAAAATATGATGTGGTTTACCGGCTCAAGCAGGCGCGGCCTTCACTGAGGATTACGATTAACGGTGGTATTAAAACACTAGAAGACATACACAAGCACCTTGAACATGTCGATGCGGTGATGCTCGGACGAGAGGCTTACCATAACCCTTACCTGTTATCGCAGTTTGATGCGCAATTCTATGGCAGTGATGTGACGCCGTTTTCGAGGCAGGAAGTGGTATATGCGTTATTACCATATATCGAACAGGAGCTGGCCGAAGGCACGGCTTTGCATTCGATGACACGCCATCTGCACGGCCTGTTCCTCGGGTGTCGCGGCGCCAAAGCCTGGCGCAGGTACTTAAGCGAGAACGATAATAAAACGGGTGCCGGCACCGAGGTATTGTTGAACGCACTCGAACAGGTGCAGTAGAAGTTTATGGACAGTCGAAATGGCTTTTCCAGGTTAATAAGAAAGTGACATCGGGTGAGGCGCCTACCTGAATATCTTCGCTAAAGGCAAGATCAATATCGGAGCACTTACTGGCATGAATCCGGCCACCTAAAACCATATTGTAGGCTGAACCTAGCAGCAGTAACTGGCTGTCTGAGTAGAACCGACTGTGGCCATTGAGCTGAAACCTCAGGTCAAATAGCTCATGGACCTGCCACTGAATGCCGGCATAAGCAAAAATGACCTGGTCGGCTACGACCAGCGTGGCGATCTGATTTTGGCCGGGGAACAAAATACCGACATTGGTATCGACGCTCCAGTCGGTGTTGAAACGGTAATCGCCAGCAAGCCATAGTGACAGGTCACTGCTATCGTTACCGGTGAGTATGGTTTGATCGCCGGTGGGCAGATCGGCAGAAACCCAGATGCTGAGAGCCGAATCCTGATTTCTAACCATGGTTCTGCCGAGCACTATTTGGATATCACCAGGACCACTGCTGGGCGTGTTCAGATTGATCAGAGTCTGGCCATTGCGGTCATAAAAAATATGGAACTGGTTGTCGGTCACGTTGGGTCTATTTGCACGTGGTAAATGAAAAAACTCGTGCCAGCTATCGATGGTGTTATCGAGAAAGCCTTCGCCATAATAAATGAGCGGCAATTCTATTCTCAGTGCCCAGTCTTCGTTCAGTCCATATAACCAGGCAATTCTCAGGTTATAAGATTCAAAATCAATGTATAGATTTTCGGTGTTACTGGATTCGGCGTTTAAAGTGTTGGTGACATCCATCGTCAAAAACCACTGCACGGTGCCTGCTTTTGGTAGCTGGGCAGCAATGGGTTGAGGTTGTCCGTGTATCAGTGAGAAGGGATTTTGATCCTGTGTTAGAAAGGGTTGTGCGGTCAATATAGTCGCTGATGACACTATTGACGCTAAAAACGCCAGGCATAAAAAAGCCCTGATGCAGTAGCTGCAATCAGGGCTTTTTCTGAACAAGTCAGTGATAATTTATTTCAGACTTGAGTAATAAGCTGCTAGATTATCTGCATCGGCATCGCTCAAAGTTTTAACCATGGGAGCCATAGTTGCATTAACACGAACGCCATCACGGAATGCTTTGATCTGTGTAGCCAGATAAGCTTCTTTCTGGCCAGCCAGATTAGGGTACATAGGGGCCATGCTGATGCCCTTAGGGCCGTGGCAACCTGCACACATAGCGGCTTTAGCTTTACCCGCGGCTGCATCAGCAGCAGAAACTACGTTTGAAGCTGCAACCAGTGCAACTGCAGACAATACAGTTAAAATTTGACGTTTCATAATATATTCCTCAGGAGAATTGTTTATTCCGGTAATACCGGCAGTAAAAAAAACTAATAAAAACAGATTAAAAATCTATGGCTGCGGATTCTAACTCAAATAAGTAGTAGTGCCTAGTTTGTATATGGCGGCCCTAAAGATAGCGGCCACCGCTGGCAATTGCTGATATTGTTAACCCAATCAATATGTTAATGCCGACAAGGCGTCGTATCTGAGCCAGTTTAGCAGCGCCTTCCTGAAAATTTTCGACAATAACAGCGTGTCGAAGTTTGCGGTAAGGTACAAAAAAAACATGCATAAAAATCAGTATCATTACGATTCCCAATCCGTGCATGATGTGAATGTACATTCCGATATTGCCGAAACCATCAAAAACACCGAATACCATCCAGTAGCCGCTGGCCAGTAGGGTGATAATCGCTATCCAGACCCAGAGGAAGAAATTTTTGAACACCTGTACCCACAGTTTAAGCCGTAGAGGTGGTTCAAGAATCTGAACGGCAGCGGGGCGAAGCATCATGTGGGCAAAGATCATTCCACCTACCCAGAGGATGACGGAGAGTAGATGTAAGGGAATACTGATGTGCATATGAATTCTCCAAAAAATATATTGGGCATCTTATAGTGCTTTCTGGATGATGCAAGCGCTACGCAGTGCAAGCAGCCGGCCAATCATGTAAAATGCGCCGCTTTCTGATGCTCGCTGTTTAAGGGCTTAAATTTTGTGAGGAATTACCATGTCTGATTTTAAGATAGCTCCATCCATACTGTCTGCTGATTTTGCTCGCCTGGGCGAAGAAGTCGATAACGTCCTTAAATCGGGCGCAGATATTGTGCATTTCGATGTAATGGATAACCACTATGTACCTAACCTGACCATTGGTCCACTGGTTTGTGATGCGCTACGTAAGCATGGTGTCACCGCTGAGATTGATGTGCATCTGATGGTTAAACCGGTTGATCGTATTATCCCTGACTTTGCTAAAGCCGGTGCTTCCTACATTACTTTTCACCCAGAAGGTTCTGAGCATGTGGATCGCACGCTGCAAATGATTCGTGAGCTGGGCTGTAAATCAGGTCTGGTATTTAATCCTGCGACCCCCCTGAGCTGCCTGAAATATGTTATGGATAAAGTTGACATGATTTTATTGATGTCGGTGAACCCGGGTTTTGGCGGCCAGTCTTTTATTCCTGCGACACTGGATAAGCTGCGTGAAGCACGTAAGTTGATCGATGATTCAGGTTACGACATCCGTCTTGAAATCGACGGTGGTGTAAAAGTCGATAACATCCGCGAAATTGCCGAAGCCGGTGCCGATACTTTTGTTGCCGGTTCAGCCATTTTTGGTGCCAAGGGTGCTAATGATGCAAACGATTACGATACCGTTGTGGCAGCAATGCGTGCTGAATTAGCTAAAGCGTAAAGAGCTTTGCACCTTAGAAACGCAGAGGCGAAGAGCTTTTTAGGTTTGAACTCATTCAAATAAAATAGGTTAATTGGGGTTGGTGTCAATGAGTTTGCACTTGCAATGCTTAACTAAATTAATACTTTTCTCCGCGCCTCTGCGACTAATAATGTTTTGATGTTTCTGGAGTAACAATGGCAATAAAAAAACCAGACATGGTATTGATTGATGTCGACGGCACGCTGGTGGATAGCGTGCCTGATCTGGCTTATTGTGTGGATGAAATGATGAAGCAGCTTGATATGCCGATTCATGGTGAAGACAAGGTGCGTAACTGGGTAGGTAATGGTGTTGAGCGCTTAACACGTCGTGCGCTGATTGGTCAGCTTGATGGGGAGCCGGATGATGAGTTATTTGCTAAAGCCTATCCGATTTTTCTGGACCTGTACGACAAGAATGTCTGTGAACGCAGCTGCCTTTATGATGGCGTTCGTGAAGCGATTGATTTTCTGAAAACAAAGGATGTAAAAATTGGTTGTGTGACCAATAAAAACGCTCAGTTTACTCTGCCTATTCTGGAGAAGCTGGGTGTTAAAGATGATTTTGAAATTATCATCTGTGGTGACACGCTGGATAAAAAGAAACCTGATCCATTACCATTGTTACACGCTGCAGAAAAAATGGGTGTGACACCCGAGCATTCATTAATGCTGGGTGATTCCATGAGTGATGTGAAAGCGGCACGTGCCGCCGGTTTTGATATTATCTGTATGTCTTATGGTTATAATCACGGTGAAGATATTCGTGATTACAATCCGGATGCAGTGGTCGATTCCATGGCAGAAATCAAAAATATTATCAATTGGTAGCCGTTGAAGTGTAGAGCTTCACGCAAACTTGAACTATTATTCTGATCATGAACATATTTTCCGAACAACAGGTATTGAGAGGTGGTTGTAGCTGGCGATGGTAAAGCTCGTCTGTGCAACTGTGTATGAATACTTGTAAATCATGTTCTGGAAAATATTATGTCCTCTGAAAACGCCAACAAGTTAAGATTTGAAAAACTGAAAAAAATGGCCTGTCATCGTGTGCCGCTG
>JAOUNI010000065.1 GCA_029881035.1 Gammaproteobacteria bacterium
TGGGACGACGACAAATGCGGTCCTGTCAGTGGTACAACCCATCTGGGCGTTGGTAAAGTCAGTGTTTGGGGTAATGACCCTGCCGGCCATAAAGACCAGGCATGGAAACTTTGCTACACAGTTGATACCGACGGTGCTGGCGTATTCTTACGTACCCATCCTAAGAGCGATTACGTATGGGCTGACCAGACCAAACATCCTGAGCCTGCTATCCAGCAGTCAGTTAAAGTCATCGATAAGAAGACCCGTAAGGTTGTTAAAACTATCCAGTTGACCGATAAGAAAGGCTATGCGGCCGTTCATTTCGAGTTCAACAAAGATGGTACTGAAGTATGGGCCTCTGTGTGGAATCGTTCAGATAGCCTGAAACCTAACGGTGAAATCATCATATTTGATGCTAAAACACTGGAAGAAAAAGCACGTGTTAAAGGACTTTACGCTCCTACAGGTAAGTTCAACGTGTACAACCGCGTTAACCACGTAACTTAATAAAAACGTTACGACGTAAATGAAATGGGGCGGACATACATTGTGTATTGTCCGCCCTGCTTCTAACCAGATAGAATGTTTATTACACAAGGGACTTTATAAAAAGGTCTCTTTTTTAATACACAATTACAAACCAAGGTAAGTTTTAATCATGCCCCATTCCTCAAAAAAATTCGGTTTAATGTCACGAAAGGTCCTGATGGGCACCACACTCGGCGCAGCCCTGTTTTTCATGATTATCGGTGTCATCTTCTGGGGCGGCTTCAATACGGCAATGGAAGTAACCAATACTCTGGACTTCTGTATCTCCTGCCATGAGATGGAAGAGAACGTTTTCCGGGAATACC
The DNA here is from genome assembly GCA_029881035.1 of Gammaproteobacteria bacterium. Taxonomy (GTDB): domain Bacteria; phylum Pseudomonadota; class Gammaproteobacteria; order SZUA-229; family SZUA-229; genus LH-M37. The sequence continues at coordinate 837 of JAOUNI010000065.1, forward strand.
AAAAAACGATTCACTATACCAATCGCAGTGGCGTTCGTGCAACCTGCTCCGATTGCCACGTACCACGTCCCTGGATACACAAAGTTGTACGCAAAATACAGGCCAGTAATGAAGTATTACACAAGATACTCGGCACCATTGATACACCTGAAAAATTTAATGAGCATCGCCTGGAACTAGCAAAAAATGTCTGGCGTGCGATGAAATCAACTGATTCTCGCGAGTGCAGAAACTGTCATAACTTCGATTCAATGAAACCCGAAGATCAGAAGAAGCGCTCACGTAACCAGCATGCCACTGCCATGGAAAGCGGCAATACCTGTATTGACTGTCATAAAGGCATCGCACACAACAAGATCCATGACAAGCTCACCGATGAAGAGCTGGATGCAATGTCCGAACCTGTGCCAGAAAACAAACGCCCGATAGCGCCACAGTGGCAGGCATTTATTGATAATGGTAAAAAACTGGTTACCGACACAACTGAGGCCGCAACTGAAGCACCTGTTGCAGACGTCACTACAGAAGCAGAACCGGCCGCTGTTGAAGCACAAAAAGAGGTAACCATAGAGCCCGCTAAGACAGCCCCCGCTGCCAAACCGGCACCCGCTGCTTCTTCAACGGGCTCAGGCATAGACTGGTCAGGTATTGAACCGGCAGAAGTGATCCTGTTCTTCCCGGGACAGGCGTCTATGGAATGGGTACTCAAGGGCAGCGATCATGGTGGTAAACGCGCCTTCATGACGGGCGATCGTTGCTTCACCTGTCACGAGGGTGAAGAAGAAGCAATTGGCGAAAAAATCGTCACTGGTGAAAAAGTCGAACCCACACCTATTCCCGGTAAACGTGGCAGCATTCTAGTTAATGTGCAGGCCGCACACGATGCAGATAACTTGTATCTGCGCTTCCAGTGGCCAGACGGTAAACATGCACCAATTTCTTTTGCCGAGGGCGGCAAGATGGATCCGAAAAATCCGATCAAACTCGCGATCATGCTATCCACTGATAGCGAAGACGATCCAAAAGTGGAATTCACAGATCGATCTGGTTGCTGGCAAACCTGTCATCACGATGTTAACTACATGCCTCACCAGCCTGATAAATCTGCCCTGGCAGGTAGTCAACTCGACACCAGCAATGGCTTCACCAAGTACCTGAAAGAAAGCCGTACTGACATTGAGATTGAAGGTAAAGACGGCAAGAAACGTGGCGGCTGGGACAAGCTGAAAGACGCCGCAGAAATTCAGGCGGCACTGGAAAATGGCTCATTCATGGACCTGCTACGTTACAAATCCGGCACAGGTGAATCTGAAGACGGCTACATCCTGGCAGAACGTGTCATGACCGGCGGCCAGGGTGTGAATTTTACCGGCAGCCTTAATGATGGTGTCTGGACGGTTGAAATGACCCGTAAACTGACTTCTGACAAGCTCGGTGATATCAGCATGAGTACCGATCAAATGTACAACATCGGTTTCGCCATTCATGATGACTACAGCAATAGCCGTTTCCATCATGTCTCTCTGGGACTGAAACTGGGCTTTGATGACGACGAAGCAGAAATTAATGCCATAGGAAAGTAAGTATCATCTAACTCCTACTCAGGCCGCATGAACAGATGTTCATGCGGCCTTTTTTATAAACCTAACCTCAGTTATGATTAACCGCATCATATTCAAGTGAAGAGGGTAAGGCGATGAAGTGGCAATCAATGTTACTCATTTTTTCGATAGTATTCTGCAGCCGCATTTCCATGGCAAGTGATGACTCAGCATTGATTATTATCGAGAAATACAAGTTCGTACCGCAAGAAATCACCATCAAACGTGGCCAGACACTACGCTGGGAAAACCATGAAAAGCGCCAGTACCATAGCGTCTGGTTCGAAGCTTTGGGTGAGCCGGAACCTGAAGATTATTTATTCCCTGATGATAGCTATGAGCGAGAATTTAGCGAAACAGGCTCATTCCCCTACCGTTGCGGCCCGCACCCGGAAATGACCGGAACAGTACACGTTACTGATTAACCAGCATAATTTTAATAAAGAAAAACCATTTCCATGATTCATAAAACTATTCTCCAGCTTAGTGCTTACTGTGCACTGACTATAATATTCTCAAACTCTGCACGTGCCGAATCAACTATTGATGTGCACAAACTGTATAAGGACAACTGCGCTGAATGTCACAATGAACATCGTCTCGGCGGCATGGGTCCAGCGCTATTACCAGAAAACCTGGATCGACTGAAAAAGAAAAATGCTGCTGATGTAATTAAAAATGGCCGTGTCGCCACGCAGATGCTGCCCTTCAAGGAAAAACTTTCTGATAAAGAAATTCAGTCACTGGTTGACTACGTATATACACCACTGGCAGAAACACCGGTCTGGGGTATGGATGAAATCAGAGCCAGCCGGATCATCCACAATAAGGAAAGTGATCTATCCGAAAAGCCCATTTATGAAGTGGCCGACCCACTAAATATGTTTCTGGTTGTTGAGCTGGGCGATCACCACGTAACCCTGCTCGATGGCGACAAAATGGAACCCATACACCGTTTTAAATCACGCTTTGCATTACACGGTGGTCCCAAATATTCACCGGATGGTCGTTTTGTTTATTTTGCCTCGCGTGATGGCTGGATCAGCAAATACGATATTTACAACCTGAAGCTGGTCGCTGAAATCCGCGCTGGCATCAACACGCGCAATCAGGCCGTCTCTGCTGATGGTCGTTATGTCATGGTCGCCAACTACCTGCCACACACACTGGTTTTACTGGATGCCAAAGACCTGAAGCCGATCAAGCTTTTTAATGCTGAGGATGCCAACGGAAAAACTTCGCGTGTTAGCGCGGTCTACACTGCACCACCACGTAACAGCTTCGTTGCTGCCATGAAAGATATTCCTGAACTCTGGGAAATCTCTTACGATGACAATCCTCCCGTAGGTTTCGGCACATGGGTACATGATTACCGCGTGGATTCAGGTGAAAACAGTAAAATTGAGCCATTTCCGGTGAGAAAAATAAAGGTTGCTGACTATCTGGATGATTTTTTCTTCGACCAGGAATACGTTTCACTCATTGGCGCTTCACGTGAAGGCAAGGGACAGGTGGTCGATATGGATATTGGCCGCGTCATCGTGCCCGATTTAGCCTTACCCGGCATGCCCCACCTCGGCTCCGGTATCACCTGGGAATATCAGGGCCGTACCGTGCTGGCCACGCCCAACCTTAAAGCCAACAACGTCAGCATCATCGACATGAAAACCTGGAAGACCATCAAAAATATCGAAACTCTGGGGCCCGGTTTTTTCATGCGCAGTCATAAAAACACACCTTATGCCTGGGTTGATGTGTTCTTTGGACCCAACAAGGATGCTGTCCATGTGATCGACAAGAGCACGCTGGAAATCGTCAAAACCCTGCGCCCTGCCCCCGGCAAAACAGCCGCACACGTCGAATTCACTCGCGATGGGAAATATGCACTACTCAGCATCTGGGATCCAGATGGCGCTGTCATTGTTTACGATGCAAAAACGCTGGAAGAAATCAAACGACTACCAATGAATAAACCTTCAGGCAAATATAATGTGTATAACAAAACACAATATTTAGAGGGCACCAGCCACTAATCGTACTACTTTTAAAGAAAAGTAGGCAGTAGATCTAAAACTGATAGCGCAATGAAACCAATACAAGTGATGCTGTATAGTCCTGAGTGGCTGTGCCCAATGAAAGCAATGCGGGTAGCGTATTGACTACACCATCCTTACTCCAGTCACTCTCTTCATAGGACTCATATCGATAGTCAGCTCGTAAGGACATTTCCTCAGACATGGTATAGACCCCGTGCACACTTATTGATGCCAGGGTTGAACTGAGTTCAGCCAGATCAACCGCACCGATATACTCGATGTTACCGGTAAATTCTGAATAGGTTAATTCTGCACCGACATCCAGCTCATCTTCAATCGCCGCCCAGTTCATTCCGACGCCTAAAGTACTGGTCACATTACTGTCAGCAGCAACCCATAGGTTTTCCGGATCAGTGGGTAATATTTTTTCACTACCACTCTGATCAGAACTGAGCTTGTCATAACTGTAATACATCGAAGCAACCAGAGTTTCACTGGCTGCATAAGAAATGCTGGCCGTATAGATCAAACCTTTCGCCTGCTGCAATCCGATAATCATATTGTCATAGTCATCTTTAATGGATTCAAGATCAAGGCCGATAGTTAACTCATTGATAGGGGTATAAGCAATTTCGAATCCAAGTTTGTCACGGCTACGATCTGCCATATTGTGCGCACGCATCAGGATATTATTTTCGTATTTGCCATTTGGATTATTGAGCAACGGGTCAGTAGCCGACAACGGAGTAAAATCTGAGGCATCGCGATTAGAGATACTGTACTTCAGCGTGGTCACCAGTAAATCCATCGGCCGCACTTTCAGTTTGACCCAAAGGGTCTTATCATCAGTCTGTTCTACGCTGGTATGGGTACGATCCATCTTGTCATCATCCAGACCCAATGAAAGGTTCATGTTACTGGGTAGACGATAGCCTGCCTTGAGGTGCAAACGCTGCTGTTCAAAACTGTAAGGTGCATTTTTGCGCAGTCCGGCAGTCGCTAAATCTGTTACCACGTAATCATAAGTATTTATGCTAGTCTGGTTATCACGGTCGCTGAAAGTATAACTTGCATCCAGACGCAGCTTGGGTAAAGGCTGTGAAGCAACCTGCAGTGAGGCAAGAGTCGTATTCACCTTGCCATCAAGGCTGGTTGCTGGCAAGGACGATAAAGTAATACCAGGGTTGATACTATATGCCTGAAAGTCTTCATTCTGTTTCATCAGACCACGTGCGAACCGGGCACTAACCCGAGTATCAGTTGTTAACTGATAACCCAGCAAAGCACTAAACTGATGAAACTGATTTTCAGGTGCTTCAGCCATTTGACCAAATGCCGTGTTACTCGAAATATTCTCATAGGGATTTTGCCAACCGATAACATTCTGATCATTCTTGAACAGTGAACTGATGTAGCTAATCCGTGACTGAAATTTATCGTTGTTATAATTTAGTGTCAGACCGAAGTCATCAGTTTCATATTTAAATGGAACTGGCAAAATAACTGTTTGGTCGAAACCAAAGGTAGCCCCAACATCCTTCACACCTTCTTTTTCTTCATGGCGGATATAACCAGAGACTTCCCATTTATTACTCGGATAAAAAGTAAAATTGGCGCCTGTGCGGTCGCGTTCGGTCTTCAATGGTGTTTTTACCAGAGCACTACCTAAATTTGGCATGTTGTAGGTGGTCAAACCGGGAACCCAGCCTGCGGGTAATTCCAGAATTCCATCACCATTCTGATCCCGATAAGGGCTGTAGGCGCTTTGCTCACGAAAATTCGTTATCTGGTCGTATTCAAAACCGACTTCATACTGACCCTGCCTGCCTCCCTGTATTTTCAAAAGGCGTGTTTCAATAAGAAGATCATCAATTACGGCCTCTATAAAGTTGCCGTTCTCGTCTCGATAATCGAACTCACCGTTGACATTGCCCAGAAAGCCTTCTTCTTCATAACCACTGTAACGGCCAAAATGATAACTGTCATCGCTCTGAAAACCGAGCCCACCTTCTATCCAGCCGGACCATCCCTCATTATCGGGGCAAAATTTACAGCTCGGCGGTTCCGGGGTTTCATTTTGGCTTTCATCATCAGCTGCCAGTGCTGGCTGGCCAAGTGCGGTCAGAAGCAGAACAACTGACACCGAGTAAGTGTTAGCGGACATGCTCGTCTCCTTTAATCTGTATTAGAGTAGAATTTTTCATTCAGTTAACCCTTATCACTTTTTTCATGATATCAACGCAACGATGATGCGCCAGAAGGATGATTGCTGCCATGCGTATTTGAATGGCAGTTCAGGCAACCTTTCACACTCAGAAACTGTGAAGGAACGACTGAACCATTGTAACTAACGCTTGGGTGACCCGCCTGAGCGTGACATTGCTGACACAACTGAGGCGGACGTTTTTTTAACAACGCAGGAAAATTGGAACCATGAGGCGTATGGCAGACAGCGCAATCTTCTGCTGCAGGTTGATGCTCCCACAGGAAAGGGCCGCGCTTTTCCGCATGGCAGGAAGTACATTTCTCTCGAACCGTAGCCGCCACTCTAATGCCATCTCCATCTTCAGCGTGGGCATTGTGACAATCACTACAACTCATCTGACCTTCTCTGACCGGATGACGGGAAACCTGAAAAAATTTTGCACGCTTGTTTACATGGCAAGTGTAACAGACGTCAGCTTGTTGTTTTTTGTCCAGCATAGGGTCATTAGTAACATGTATCCTGTGGCAGGAAGCGCAGGCTACCTCGTTAAATTCGTGGCTACTGCCTTTCCATTCAATTCGTTCGTGGTTTTGATGACAACTGAGGCAGCGCTCGTTTTGAGCCTTTGCCGGAGTCCATACATTTTTACCAAAATTCAGGATTGGTGCCTTTTCCTCACCTTTCTTTGATTCTTTCTGGTGCTCACCGCCAGGACCATGACAGGTTTCACATTGCTGATTCGCAAAAGGTGTCCGGGGGTCGGTGGCTGTTGCGTGCCGGGTTTTAAACAATGGCATAACCGGATACTCATTATCCTCATCGTGACACTTAAGACAGCTATCAGCTCCTTTATCTGAAGACGGTGCATTTAGCACACGAAGAACGGCCTCATCAGCCTGCTCAGCTGTCATTATCACTGCATCGCCATCATCATCGTCATCCGCAGCATATAGTTGTGGTGATACTGCACCCATAGCAACCAGCAGAGCAAGACACAAAGCTCGCTGCCTAATGATCGTTTCAAACATACTCATAATTCAGTCTCTGTTATCTTTCCGCATTCAAACCAATCTCAGCCACAGCAAAGACACCCGAAATCATTCGATGTGATGCACTGTCTTGATACTCTTAGCACCACTGGCACCATGACATTCTCCACAACCTTCATACACAGCACCACTCAGCCATTGTTGCTGTGTGAAATCACCAATCGATGCACCACCGATCTGACTCATATGATCACGCACTGCAGCCTTATCATGACAACCCATGCAGGCCGCTGCATTTGGCGAGATCACACGACGCTGGCTAATGTCAGCTTCCCTGGTGACAGCCGCCGCCAGTTTTCCAGCACTAACGGTATAGGAATCATCAACGTGGCAGGTAGTACAATCCTTCAAAATACCTGGGTAATGAGTATCACCACTGAGATTGTCAGTGCCATGCATATAAGCAGTTGCGCGCTCTTCACCGCCGTGAATAGCGTGGATCATGGTCTTAAACTCATAACTCTGGTTCATCCTGATTGCACTATCAGGTAACAGAGGTTCCACTACAACAGTTCCTACTAGCTCATCGCTCATCTCGGTGCTGGAGGCACGATTTGGTGTATGACAAACAGGACAGGCAACAACCGAGCTACGTTCACCACGGTGGAAGGCGTTCGCCAGTGTATTGGAACCGGAAGCCGTACCCAGTTTGCCGTGACACGAATTGCACTTTGCGTCATCGACCACGACTCGACGCTCATTCAACACCGAACCATCCACTGAAAAATCCTTATGAACATTGGTCACAGGCACTCTGACCCGATTAGCCCAATCCCAGTCGACACCATTAGCAGCAGCATTTGCGGCCGTGATCTCAACATAGTTATCGAGTGCCTGACTGTACAACAAATAATTAATAATCTTACGCTCCTGTGCCTGACCACTACTGAGCAAGCGCGCAGTACCCTTTGCCTCAGCAGGTACCGTTAGTGTCGTGGTATAAGTACCATCCGCATTGTCTGTTCCCTGCCATGCATAAGTAGTTGCACTGTGGTCGGTATAATCATCTGCAACACCATTCACCGTCAGAGCACCTATGTACAAAGAAAAACGGGAGAATGGCGCACCTTCCAGATCACGACAATCATCCGCAATCAGGGTGCCAGCGGTGACATCTGCCATACAGGCCACCAAACCTTCGGTTAAATCGTAGGCCGAATCATCATTAGGGTTGGTAATTGAATAAGTCACCGTTGCCTCACGTGAAAGATCATCGTAAGAGAAAGCAACAATATTAAATTGATAGTTCCTGGCATTTTCTTCCAGCTGGTTCCAGTGAACATTTTTTATACTGTAATAACTATATTGAGATGCGCCTGCATGACAGCCTATGCATCTGGAGTTGTCTGCAACACCCAATGCCGAAATCATATCGAAACCTCTGTGATTGTTAAAATCAACAGTTTCATGACAGGAGCTACAGGCCTGTTGTGTAGGTTTCTGATTCCAGTTTTCACCCTGGGGGGTCAGCGGATTAGCACCATCGTGACACTTGCTGCAATTGCGTAGATCCTGCGGGTAACCAACATCAGACCATTCGTGCACTGTGCCACCGTAACCGGCAATATTGTAAGGCGTAACCAGCGATTTGCCCGCATGGATCTTGTGTATCATGACCTTAAAGTCCAGCGGGCTGCCAAACTCAACATCAACCGATCCGGGGTTATGACACATCACGCAATACTCAACTTCGACACGACCACCGTGCGCAGTTAACTGGTTATGGCATTGATTACAGGAACTCTCATCCGCTACCTTATGCGTTTGTGCAGTATCGGCAAGAGCGACAGATTCACCACCGGAGAAGGTGAAATCAAAATGAGGATTAAGCAATATTCGATTGCCATTGTTATCTTTGAGTTCTAGCTGAATGGCAACACGATGAGTTGCTGCCTCATCCCAGATTGGAGTAGCAAGATCATCCGGACGTGTTACAGTTTGTATGTTTGTAGCAAAAGTATAACTGTAATATTTGTTTTGCTGATCATAAGTCAGGGTACCACTAGTACCGCTTTCATAGGTCGCCTGAACACCATCTGTAATTGCTGTACCAGACTTGGTACGATAAATATAACTTACCCACTGATCGGCGTCTCCTGTGCCTTCTGTGCCAAACAAACCACGGGTACCGGGGACCAGTTTAGCCAGTGCCACCCTGATATTCGCGCCTTCCAGTCCGGTTACTACCCTGCCATGGGTATCTTTCAGAACAAATCGGATCTGCTGCGAGCCGTTAATTGAGACCGCCGATACATCCGTTGGCAGATAACTGGTAAAAGCAGCCGAGGAATCGCTACTGTCCAGTTTGGCAAGTCCTGACTGAATATCAGCCAAAGCAACCGTAGTGCCTGAGGCAATTCCGCCTGTACCATTTCCGGTGCCATCGGTTACAGCACCGCCTTCAAGACCGTCACCGCCTCCACAGCCAATAAGTGAAGTAAGCAATAGCGCAGACAGTAATGTTGCACGGTTGCTCATTAAACGATCTGAAAAAGACATTATAAGACTCCCAAAAAACCCTTGCCGAAGCAGGGACAGACAATAACTCAAATGAATCAAAGTATTATCATATTAGCACTAGCATTTTTCATTAACTATCTGAAACCACTACATACATTGTGAAATAACTATGCATGCATTAAAACTCATGAAAAAGCGAGGCAGGCCAAAGCCCACCTCGCTCTCATTCCCTACTTACTTAAACACAGACATGATTGTCTCAATGACCGTATCAAGCACTCCCGGAGCATCCTCAACAAGATAACCATTTGCTTTGGTATGAGCATTAAACGCTGCAAGTTTACCTGCGTCATCCTCGTTAATCATGTCAGCTCGATGACATGAACCGCAGGCTCTTGAGGCAGGACCAGCGACATAGCTTGGTACAGCACCTATGCTTCTATCCCAGTTCAGTGTCTTAACGCCATCTTTATCAAAATCAGCATAGTTACTATCAGCAGCCGATAACTTACCAGATAAAGATCTGGACTGATTAGGCACTTCATAAGTACCCGCCACGTGGCAGGATTCACAGTTTTTAATAGTGAAGTTAGGATAGGTATGCTCTACGTGATGCTCATATTCCAGTGCTGCAACAGGATCACTGAAATCGATATCAGCGGGGTCAAAGGCCTGGAATGAATGGACAGCATGAACATAAGAGTCAATCGACCGTGACTGCATCTCTAGATGCGAACCACCACTGTTTGGATTATGGCAGAACCTGCAGGCTTTGATGTTGCCACCTCTCTTACCATCGTGGAAGGTAGTTGCCAGTGCATCATGGCAATTATTACAGCCACCATCGACCTTCACGATATCGCTGAAGAAGGTATCATCGAAAGCATTAGCAACAAGATCAAAGGTTCTGGAAGGTGCATTCAGTGCAAGGATATTGTCATCTGCGTATTCACCAGTTCCGTTACGAACATCCAATGGGCCATTAACACCCAGAGCAGGCAGGATTATGATTTCTACTCTCTTGATGGCACCATCAGTAATCATATCAGCCCAGGTACTCAGGTCTGCCGTCACTTTCCAGTAACCATCAGC
>JAOUNI010000021.1 GCA_029881035.1 Gammaproteobacteria bacterium
GGGTTTTCTGGTGTGAATTGAATATCACCCGCCGCACAGGAAGCCAACAGAAATATGAGGGGAATTAGAGCAAGTAGCTTGAACGATAGAACAGTACGTAAATTCATAATCGACTCCATCTGGTCAGTCATTAATGAATAATACGGGTAACTATAATTTAGGCGTTACCTTGATATACATACTAATGATATTTCCTTGCTATGCAATGCACTGTGATTAGTGCACTCCTCGGCGGTAGCGATAACGATGAGACTGAGGCTATTTTTTCGGAGGTGATGCACGGCGTGAAGCGTTGCGGGTTGATTAAGATTAATTAACAACTCAAGAAATGGACAGACTCAATATGATTTTTTCTGGCGATTGGTAAGTCGAGACTGACCGTATTTCTTTTAATAGGAAGATCCCTTTAGTTTTAGATTGGCTAGTTAAATATCATGATGAATATAACATCAGGAGCAATCCACAGCATTTATGTTTTCAATAAATGGCCCGAAGGGTGAGCGCAGGGATAGCACGAACAATCTAACCGGCAGCCGGTTCGAACGTTTAAGCACGCAGAGTAGTATATCTAAAAGGTATTACTAATGAATCAAAGATGGTGCCTGGGGCCGGAATCGAACCGGCACGGGAGTTACCCCCCGAGGGATTTTAAGTCCCTTGCGTCTACCTATTTCGCCACCCAGGCAAGGTGTGCAATATTAATGTATGGAGGCGAGTTCCGGAGTCGAACCGGACTAGATAGATTTGCAATCTACTGGATAACCGCTTTCCTAACTCGCCATAAACTTTTGTGAGCTTACTGCATTATCGATGTCGATATAAGCAGTCAGTGTCACTTTTTCAGGCTGTTTACTTTCTTCTGTGCCTGAAACGAAAAAACCCTGTTTCGCAGGGTTTGGTCGTATAAATTGGAGCGGGAAACGAGATTCGAACTCGCGACCTCAACCTTGGCAAGGTTGCGCTCTACCAGCTGAGCTATTCCCGCAGTGCATCTAAGCAGGTCGCTATTCTAGCGATGCTCACTGCCCTGTCAAGCGCAATAACGACACTAATGCTAATTTTAGTTATTTAATTCCTTATCCGGCTTTTTTTATCGTGCTCCAGGCCATGTTCAGGTAATTCATCATGGAGAACAAGGTCAGTACTGCTGCCCAGACGATAAGGACTAGACCAATGGTGAAGATAGGCAGTCCAAACAGGTCCTGTGCATAGATAAGAAAACCTAGTGCCCATAACTGGGCAAAGGTTTTAGCTTTGCCGGCAAATGAGACGACTACTTTATCGTCCTTGCCTTGTGCAGCCATCCATTCGCGTAGCGTCGAGATGATGATTTCACGGGCGATAATGATGATGGCTGAAAATAGTATCCAGTTGTTGTCAGGATGTGCGGCAACAATTAACACTAATGCAATGATGACCATGAGTTTGTCGGCCAGTGGGTCGAGGAAGGCGCCGAGTGCTGATTGCTGGTTGAGTTTGCGTGCCAGATAACCGTCGAACCAGTCGGAGATACCGGCAATAAAAAAGATACTGGTAGCAGCAATATGTTTCCATTCATAAGGCAGGTAAAAAGCAGAGATAAAAACTGGAATCAGGAAGATTCTTAACAATGTTATGGAATTGGGGATATTTAACGTCATGTCTGAATTTATATTCTGGTTTTATTGTATGAGCTATCTTATTGATCTATATGAAATTCATCATATATAGCCTGAGCCAGCTTTTTGCTGATACCGGGTATTTTAGCAAGATCTGCCACGCCCGACTGAGTTATCCCCTGTATTCCGCCAAAATGTTTAAGCAGGGTCTGTCGGCGTTTGGGGCCCAGGCCGGGAATATTCTCTAAAGGCGATTCACGGCGTGTTTTGCCGCGTTGCGCCCGGTGCCCGGAGATGGCGAAACGATGGGCTTCGTCACGCACCTGCAGGATGAGGTTGAGTGCAGGAGAATCGAGGCTGAGATGCAGTTCGGGGCGACCATCACTGAATACCAGTTTTTCCAGCCCGGCCTTGCGCCCTTCTCCTTTGGCAACGCCGATTAAGAGCACGGAGTTGATCGCCAGTTCATCGAAGACTTCGATGGCCTGTCTGAGCTGGCCTTTGCCGCCGTCGATAAGCAGGATGTCCGGCAGTTTTTGTTCATCCTCGCCTGCTTTGCGAAAGCGCCGTTCCAGCGCCTGCCGCATGGCCGCGTAATCATCGCCACCGGTGATGTCTTTGATGTTGTAGCGCCGGTAGTCGGTCTTTAGCGGACCCTCGGGCGTCATCACGACGCAGGAGGCCATGGTGGCTTCGCCCTGGGTATGGCTGATATCGAAACATTCCAGTCGGATCGGAATGCTGTCCAGCTGCAGCAGCTCCTGCAGGTCTTCAAAGCGTTTCATCAGGCCGGTGCGTGACATCAATCGAGTGTTGAGTGAGTTGGCTGCATTGGCGATGGCCATTTCCATCCAGCGAGCACGATCGCTACGCAGCTGTGAACGCAGTTTGACCTTGCGTCCGGCCTGCGTGCTCAGCACTTCTTCTAATAGCTCACATTCGTGCGGTACGGCGGAGACGAGGATTTCTGTGGGGATGTCGCTATCCAGATAAAACTGGGGAATGAAAGCCGCAAGTATGGCTTCGACTTCGATGGATTCGGGCAGCGATGGATAGAAGTTACGATTGCCCAGATTCAGGCCGTTGCGAATATAAAATACGGTGACGCAGGCCTGCCCGCCTTCGGTGGCGCAGGCAATGACATCAAGATCGCCTTTTTCGGCGCTGATGTTCTGCTGTTCGGCGATTTTTTGCAGGTTGCGGATCTGGTCGCGGAAAGTGGCGGCTTTTTCGAAGTTCTGCTTGTTGGCGGCTTTTTCCATCGCTATAACCAGTTCACTGATGATTTGCTGGCTTTTGCCTTCGAGAAATAACAGCGCATGTTGCACGTCCTTTTTGTAGGCCTGTTCGGAAATATAACCAACACAGGGGGCGGAGCAGCGCTTGATTTGGTATTGCAGACAGGGACGCGAGCGGTTTCTAAAATAGCTGTCTTCACACTGACGAATTTTAAAAGTGCGTTGTAACAGGTTAATGGTTTCTCTAACGGCACCGGCGTTGGGATAAGGCCCGAGATAACGCCCCGGTTTTTTGCGTGCGCCGCGATGTATCGCCATGCCAGGGTAAGCGGTAGTGTCAGAAATATAGATATAGGGATAGCTTTTATCGTCGCGCATCAAGATGTTGTAGCGCGGATGGAATTCCTTAATCAGGTTACTTTCGAGAATCAGCGCCTCGCCTTCTGTGTGCGTGACCATGATTTCAATATGATGAATATGGCTCACCATAACCGATGTTTTTGGCGACAGACCAGAGCTGCGAAAATAGCTGCTGACACGATTTTTAAGATTTTTGGCTTTGCCAACGTAGAGGATTTTGTCCTCGACATCGTACATACGATAGACACCGGGCTTGCTGGTGAGTGTTTTAAGAAAAGCTTTAGAGTCGAAGGTTGGCTTCGGCTCGTTCTCAAGGTGAGAGTTCATTGGCTTATTTGAGCAGAGTTTGGGCGCGTTTAAAAACCTTTTCGAACATGGCTGTGGTCAGGCGATTAGTCTGGGTGTTGTAACGTGAGCAGTGATAACAATCGATCAGCACGCCGCGTTTGAGCCTGTGTTCAACGCCATGGCCAAAGCTATAATCACTCTGTTTCAGCCCCAGTGCCTTAATTACTGCTTTGTGGGCAATGCCACCGAGGGCCACGAGCACGTAGTGTTCGGGTAAGGCTTTAAGTTCCTGTGTCAGCCAGTGATTGCAGGTATTCACTTCAGCCCCGACCGGTTTGTTCTGTGGTGGCAGGCATTTTACCGCGTTGGTGATGCGGCAATTGAGTAGTTTTAAACCATCATCCGCTGAGATTGATTGTGCTGTACTGGCGAAACCGTATTTGTGCAGGGTTTGGTATAGCAGGATGCCAGCATGGTCACCGGTGAAAGGTCGGCCTGTGGCATTAGCACCGTGCATACCGGGTGCGAGTCCTACGATACAGAGTCGGGCATTTTTATCACCAAAAGCGGGTACAGGTTTGCTGAAATAATCAGGATATTGTTGGCGGATATCTACTAGAAACTGGGTTAAACGTGGGCATTGATCACAATCAGGATCGAAGTTATTTGTGATTTTATTAGTCATTTTTAACATTAAATAGTATCGGTAAGTTATTGATACTTATGTCTTAAGTGATGCGTTATCGAGAAGTCCATTTTTGATGGCTAAGTGCATCATCTCGATATCTGATTCAACCTCCAGTTTTTCGTGCAGACGTTTACGGTAGGTGCTCACTGTCTTGGGGCTGAGGCTCAGGGTAGCAGAAATGGCGTTATTTTTTTTGCCCTGTGCGATCATCATTAGCACCTGTAGTTCACGTTGTGAAAGCAAATCGATAAGATTTTTTTCACCGGGCAGTGCCGACAGGGCTAATTGTTGAGCAATATCTTTAGCGATATAGCAGCCACCTGCATGGACATCGCGTATAGCTGTGACCATTTCATCGACCTTGTTACCTTTGGATAGATAACCACGTGCACCGCCACTGAGTAATCTTTTTGGTAAGGAGCCTTCGGCATGTACCGAGACAATTATGATACCGATGTTTGGCCAGTTTCTGTGCAGACGTTGTGTGGCTTCAAGACCACCCATGCCGGGCATATTGATATCCATCATGATGATATCGAGGTCGGCAGCGTTTTTTCGGCAATATTCGATGGCCTGTTCGCCACTATTAGCTTCAGTAACAACTTCAATACCATCAATCGCAGATAACAGACTGGTGAGGCCATGACGAACCAGATCATGGTCGTCAACAACCATTATTTTTATTGTTGGCTGGGCTTTATTCATACTTTTTGTACCTTACCACAAAGCATTATTATAGCTTGTCTATGTTTAGTCGATGATCAAAAAAATAACAGGATTTATAACGATATTACAATTGATGAGGTAGCTACTGTGTCACAGTTTTTAGAATTCAGGAATGTTTTAACAAAATAACCATGGATAATCGTTATATCATGGGTGTATAACTATAATCATTAGTATTGAATCTATGGAGATTGAGAAAACTCATGTTGTTTCAGGAGAAGAATCATTAAGCAATAATTCAATTGATAAGATAATACCGAACGATATTAGTTTTCAGCACCCTAAGAAGAACATGCATTTAATGGAATATTAACAATAAGGTAGGTAATCATGATCTGGTTAATTGGTTTTGTTGTTGTCGTTGCACTGGCTGCTTATTTCCGTCTTCCTTTATTACTATGGACGATAATCCTTGCTGTATTTATGTCTGCCTTCCAACAATATGGTGATGCCAATATAGTTACTCTGAGTATGTTGTGGGTGATATTTGCGGTGATATTTGTACCACTCAATATCTATCCTATACGCAGAAATATTTTAAGTCGCCCTATCTATAAATTGATGGCCAATATCATGCCGCAGATTTCGAAAACGGAACAGGAAGCACTGGATGCTGGCGATGTCTGGTGGGAAGCAGATTTATTTAGTGGCAAGCCTGATTTCAGTAAAATAAGAAACTTACCTAAACCCACTCTCAGCGCTAAAGAACAGGCTTTTATTGATGGCCCTGTCGAACAACTATGCAGCATGCTTAATGACTGGAAAATAACTCATGATGATTATGATTTAACGCCTGAAGTTTGGAAGTTTCTCAAAGACAATGGCTTTTTTGCCATGATCATCCCCGAAGAATATGGCGGTCTGGAATTTTCAGCGTATGCACATTCACAGGTCATCGTTAAGATTGGTAGTAGAAGCGGTTCTGCTGCGGTGACAGTGATGGTGCCTAATTCTTTAGGTCCGGGAAAATTGTTGTTGACCTATGGCACTGAAGAACAAAAAAATTATTATCTACCACGTCTGGCCAAAGGCGAAGAGCTGCCCTGTTTTGCATTAACTGGTCCAAGTGCTGGTAGTGATGCCGGAGCTATGCCTGATACCGGTGTGGTGTGTTATGGCTCGTTTGAAGGTAAAGAAAAAGTATTGGGCATTCGACTCAATTGGGATAAACGTTATATCACGTTGGCGCCGGTGGCGACTATATTGGGACTAGCCTTCAAATTACAGGACCCCGATCATTTGATTGGCGAGGAAACAGATCGTGGTATTACCCTGGCTCTAATTAAAAGGGAAACTGCGGGCGTTGAAGTTGGCCGACGTCACTTCCCCCTTAATCAGTCATTTATGAATGGACCGGTTCGAGGTAAGGATGTCTTTATTCCATTAGACTGGATTATTGGCGGCACAGATTACATAGGCAAAGGCTGGAGCATGTTAATGGAATGCCTGTCTGATGGACGAGCGATTTCATTACCGGCATTGGGTACAGCAGGTGGTAAAATGGCTTCAAAATTTACCGGTGCTTACGCAAGAATACGACAACAATTTCATACTCCGATTGGTTACTTCGAAGGCATTGAAGAACCTTTAGCTGAAATTGGTGGTCAGGCCTACGCTATGGAATCCGCACGATTACTGGTGCTGTCCTGCCTGGATAATGGCGAGGTACCTTCGGTTATTTCTGGTATTGTTAAACAACAATTGATGCATCGAATGCGCATCACTGTGAATCACGCCATGGACATTCATGGTGGTCATGGTATTTGCATGGGGCCACATAATCACCTGGCCCGTTCTTATCAATTAGTACCTGTTGGCATCACCGTTGAAGGGGCTAATATATTAACTCGTAGCCTGATGATATTTGGTCAGGGCGCCATGCGCAGTCATCCGTATTTATTGAAAGAAGTTGGTGCGGTACATAATAACGATAAACAACAGGGCTTAAAAGATTTTGATCAAGCCCTGTTCGCTCATGCTGGTTTTGTAATCAGTAATGTTGTTCGCACATTATGGATAGCTCTAACTTCGGCACATTTACTGATAACTCCCGGACAAGGCATTACAAAATATTATTACCGTCAACTGGTGCGCATGAGTTCTTCTTTTGCATTAATGACTGATGCCTGTGTAGCGGTATTAGGCGGCTCACTGAAACGACGTGAAAAAATATCAGGACGTTTTGCTGATGCTCTGTCAAATATGTATGTATTGACTGCAGTACTTAAACATTTTGAAGATGATGGTTGTCCTGAAGAAGATATCCCATTACTTAAATGGGCCTGTGATGATGCTTTATTTAATATTCAACAGGCAATGAAAGGTATTATGGTAAATATAAATATCCCTTTAATAGGCGGATTGCTGAACATACTGGTATTCCCGCTAAGTAAACCCTATCAAAAACCTGATGATAAACTCGGTCATCAGGTTGCGCGTTTATTATTACAACCGTCAACCACGCTGACACGGTTAACATGCGGAATTTATGTCAACAATAATCCTGACGATGCAACCGGACGTATTTTACTGGCACAGGAACTTGTACTTAAAACAGTAGATATTGAACGTAAATTGCGTGCAGCTAAAAAGAACGGTGAACTACAGGGTGATGATACCGGTCTTTATGTTGAAGCCAGAGAAAAACATATCATTGATGATGAAGAATTTAAGCTGCTAGAGCAGACACGTCTGGCTGTGCAGAATGCAGTTAAAGTCGATGAATTTTCAAACACAGGCTGGAAGGTGGAAACTCCATAATGGCTTCAAAAAATGTTTATATTGTTGATGGCAGTCGCTCACCTCAACTCAAAGCACGTGGACGACAGGGACCATTTAGCGCCAGTGATATGGCGGTACAAACTGCTCGACCTTTATTGCTGAGAAATTCAGCTGCAGCCGAGAATATTGATGAAGTTATTCTCGGTTGTATGATGCCCGGTCCTGATGAAGCGAATATTGCACGTGTCGTTGCTTTGCGACTGGGTATTTCACAACGCGTACCTGCATGGACGGTGCAACGTAATTGTGCATCGGGTATGCAGTCAATTGATTCGGCGTTTCATAATATCAAAAGTGGGTTATCAGATATTGTACTCGCTGGCGGTGTTGAGGTAATGAGCCATGCGCCGCTATTGCTCAACAGTCATATGGTTAACTGGATGGGGGGTATGGCCACGGCGAGATCACCCATGATGAAAATTAAGCAACTTTCAAAATTACGTCCGCATTTTTTAAAACCTGTGATCGCATTAATACGTGGACTCACTGATCACGTTGTGGGTTTGAATATGGGTCAGACAGCAGAAGAAATTGCTTATCGATTTAATATCAGTCGGGCACAAATGGATGAGTATGCCGTCGCCAGTCATCAGCGCCTGGCGCAAGCTTATGATAATGGCGCACTGGATGAAGTCGAAGTTTTATATGATTCAAATGGAAATTTTTATGCTGAAGATGATGGCTTACGTCGTGATTCCAGTGTTGAGAATCTGGCCCGCCTGCGCCCCGCTTTCGATCGTAATTATGGCAATGTCACTGCGGGCAATAGCGCACAAATTACCGATGGTGCGAGTTGGCTAATCCTGGCCAGTGAAAAAGCAGTTAAAAAATATAATCTGTCAGTGCTCGCAAAAATTAGTGATACGCAATGGGCGGGGTTAGATCCTAAAGTGATGGGCATGGGGCCGGTACATGCGATGACGCCGATCATGCAACGCAATAAATTAAGTATTGACGATATTGATTACTGGGAAATTAACGAAGCATTTGCCACGCAGGTGCTCGGCTGTGTAGCTGCATGGAATGAGGACACTTATTGTAAAGAACATCTGAAACTGAAAAAAGCTATGGGTACAATTCCTCATGACCGACTCAATATCGATGGCGGAGGCATTAGTTTAGGTCATCCTGTCGGAGCCAGTGGTGCAAGGATCATATTACACCTCGCCAAATTATTAGAAAGAAAGAAGGCAAAGCGTGGCCTCGCCAGCTTATGCATTGGCGGTGGCCAGGGTGGCGCCATGTTAATTGAACGCGAAGAAAAACTGGAACAACAATGAGCATACAAGATAATAAATATAAACACTGGAAGCTCGAATTAGATGAAGCCAATATCCTGTGGTTGCATATGGACGTAGCTGAGTCAAAAGTTAATCTATTATCGTCTGCGGTGATTGATGAACTGAATGCCATACTGGATGATATAAAAAAGCAACTGCCACAGGGCGTGATTATTTTATCAGATAAAAAAGACAGTTTTATTTTTGGTGCTGATATAAAAGAATTTACGGAACTCGAAAATCAGCAACAGGCGGTCACCTTCCTCGAACGAGGTCATGCGCTGATGAACAAACTGGAGTCGATCTCCTGCCCTACTGTCAGCATGATCCATGGTATGTGTCTGGGTGGTGGAACTGAGTTATCACTAGCCTGCCGTTATCGCGTTATGTCGGATGAAAATTGCTCTCGAATTGGTCTGCCCGAAATCAAGCTGGGTATCTTCCCTGGTTATGGCGGCACCGTCCGTTCGATTCGTCGTGCTGGCCCGTTAGCGGCAATGAATATGATGCTCACAGGTAGTGCATTACCAACCAGGGTTGCAAAAAAAATTGGACTGATTGATGAGGCAGTACCACTGCGACAACTAAAGCACGCTGCCAGACATTTTGTGATGGATGCACCTAAACTTAAACAGCCGGGTTTAGTGCAACGAGTAGCTAATTATAGAATTTTACGGCCATTAGTTGCTGCTCAAATGCGTAAACAGGTTGCGCGAAAAGCAAAACAACAGCACTATCCGGCTCCCTATCGTTTAATTGAACTCTGGAAAAACTATGCCAGTAACCCAGAGCAAATGCTCCAACAGGAAATCAAAGAAGTTTCTAAACTAGCCATTAATGAAACTGCGCGTAATCTGGTGCGGGTGTTTTTTCTTCAGGAGGCTTTAAAAAAACAGGGTAAGCAGGTTGAATACAAGGCCAGGCATGTGCATGTTATTGGTGGCGGCATTATGGGCGGCGACATTGCATCGTGGTGTGCAATACAGGGATATACCGTTTCAGTTCAGGATCAAAGTCCTGAACGACTGGCTCAAACAACAAAACGTGCGCAAACATCTTTTAAAAAGAAATATAAAAAAGATCGTCGCGCCATCACCGCTGCCAGTGACCGTCTTATCATGGATCATAAAGGTATTGGTGTGGCGCAGGCTGATCTTGTTATTGAAGCTATTTTTGAAAATGCCGAAGTCAAACGTGAGTTATATCAAAACATTGAACCACGAATGAAAGAAGGCGCCATACTTGCCACCAATACTTCAAGTATCAAACTCGAAGATTTAAGTTCATGTTTAAAAAATCCCGGTCGTTTAGTTGGGTTGCATTTCTTCAATCCAGTAGCACTGATGCCACTGGTTGAGATTATTCATGGTAACAATACTGATCCAAATGTTTTACAGCAGGCTTCCTCCTTTGCGCGCAATATTGGTAAATTACCATTACCTGTTAAAAGCTCACCGGGATTCCTTGTCAATCGAATTTTGATGCCTTATTTGCTCGAAGCGGTCATCATGGTGGATGAAGGTATTGCACCGGAGTCAATTGATAAAGCCGCCACCGACTTTGGCATGCCGATGGGACCGATTGAACTGGCGGATACAGTAGGTTTAGATATCTGTAAAAATGTAGCCAGTATTCTATCTAAAACGATGAATATGGAATTACCAAAAAACCTCGAACAGATTGTTAAGATTGGCCATTTAGGTAAAAAAACTGGTTCGGGTTTTTATCAATATAAAAATGGTAAAGTTCAGAAGAATAAAAAAGTACAACACAAAAACATTCAGGAAATTCAGGATCGTATGATCATGAAGTTATTGAATGAATCGGTCGCCTGCTTACGCGAAGGTATTGTTGAAAATGCCGATATGATTGATGCCGGCGTCATTTTTGGTACCGGTTTCGCACCATTTAGATCTGGCTCAATTCATCATATTCATGACCAGGGTATTGAAAAACTCGTGAACAAAATGATTCAACTGGAAAAACGTTTTGGTGAACGATTTAAACCAGATGAATACTGGCAGAAATTAAAAGTCTAATGATGACCAAACAATCGATAGTAATTATCTTTTGATACCTGAGCTATGTGTTCGACACTGGTGTTGCGCACTTCAGCTATTGTTTCTGCGACGTGACTCACCAGTGCTGGCCAGTTCTGTTTGCCTCGATGCGGCACCGGTGCCAGATAAGGGGAATCGGTTTCGATCAGTAGCTTGTCATCGGGAACATGTCTAGCGACTTCACGCAGTGCTTCAGCATTTCTAAAAGTGGTGATACCCGAAAAGGAAATCATAAAACCAAGTTCCATTGCCCTGTCGGCAAAATCCATGCTTTCTGTAAAGCAGTGAATTACACCACTGCATTTTTCGGCATTTTCATCACGCAGTATGTCGAGTGTGTCCTGCCCTGCATCGCGGGTATGCACGATGACGGGTTTGTTGAGATCGTTGGCGATTTGAATGTGGCTACGGAATCGATTCTGTTGAATCCAGTTATCACCTTTGTGGTAATAATAATCGAGCCCGGTCTCACCAAGGGCAACTACCTTTGCATTTGTTGCCAGTGTTCTTAAGTGGTTTGCATCCAGCGGTATTTGCTGATCGGCCATAGGATGCACGCCGACCGAGACTGAGATCTGTGGATAGTCGGCAACCTGCGCCAGCATACTGGGATATTTCTCCAGGTCGATGCAGACACAGAGCATGTGTTCTATGCCTGCACTGATGGTTTTCTGGATTAGCGTGTCGAAACTGCCATTAAAATCGGCGAGATCAATACAGTCCAGATGGCAGTGTGAATCTACAAACAAGTTTGAACTACGTGTGACGATAAATGCTTTACATCGTATGGGTGATACGATCAGCTTTCATTGCTCCGGCAAGATGAGTTTCGATTTTGCTTCGGGTTTGTCCTTTATCCTGCGGTGCAAACTGTACACCAATGCCCTGCGCTCGATTGCCCTGAGCACCCTGAGGCGTGATCCAGATAATCTTGCCCGCGACTGGTAGACGATCACCGTCCTCCATTAATGTCAGCAGCATAAAAACCTCATCACCCAGATTGTAGGATTTATTGGTGGGAATAAATAAGCCGCCATTTTGCACATAAGGCATATAAGAGGCGTAAAGAGAAACCTTGTCTTTAATGCTAAGTGAAAGCATACCAGGGCGTGCATTGCTTGCGCTCATAGTGTGGATCCTTTGTCTATTAAATTCTTCATAGAGAGTCCCATGATATTAGCAGATTCTCCCAGATTAATTGAAGATTCAGGGCAATAGTTTCCTTACGAATATATTCAATGATCAGGTCGTTATAAGCAAAAATTCGTTTTAAATCAGACTTTTTGGCGAGTTTATTCAAATGTGGTCGATTGATTTCATTAATGATAGCACTATTAAAATTGGTGTTTTTCAGTCGTACCAGATCATTGACCCAGTCCAGTAGCCAGTTCAGGCTAAGATCCTTGGGTAGCTCGGCCAGTTTGGCGGCATAACTTAGTGAAGATTCACCATTTAGGCCTGCTGTAAGTGCCTTTGCGAGCAATTCGCGATGTTGCAGGGTTTCTTCGTGTTGATACAATGCGGTTAGTGGTGCGCCATGAGCATATTTTAGAGCTATTTCAGGTGATTTCAGGCCTTGAGTCTGCAACCATCCGATAGCAGTCGCCTCACTGGGGTACGGGAAGCGTAACGCCTGACAGCGGCTTCGAACCGTTATCGGTAGGCGATGTGGTCGCGAGGTGACGAGAATGATCAGAGTCTGGTTACCTGGTTCTTCCAGCGTTTTGAGTAAAGCATTGGCTCCCTGAACCAGCATTCTGTCGGCATTTTCAATGATAGCAATGCGGTAGCCTTCGAACTGGCTGCTCGATGTTAATTTGGTGCAGAGTTTACGAATTGCATCAATACGAATATTGAGTACTGGCTTCGTGCTTTTAGAATTCTCTGGCGGAACTGGTTTTAGAAAAGTTAAATCCGGGTGTGTTTGAGCAGCGATTAGCTGGCAGGCACTACACCGCCCGCAGGCTTCTCCAGTTTGCACAGATTGCTTACATAATAAAGAAGCGGATAAGGATTGAGCAAAATCACGCTTGCCGCTGCCTTCTTCACCGTATAACAAAATAGCATGAGGCAACCGTTGAGCTTGCTTCAGCTGCATCATTTTGTGCCATTGTTCCTGTTGCCATGGATAAATCATTGTTTCTAAATCGTTCTGTTACGGTGAAATGAAAGCTTAAATGATTTTGTGTGCCTGTAACTGCTGTTTTATCTGTAACTGTACCTGTTCTAGCGGCAAACTGGCATCAACGGTACAGATACGGTCAGGATGTTGTTTGGCCAGATCAAGATAAGCATTACGTACACGCTCAAAGAAATCATTCTTTTCAGTTTCAATGCGATCCGGTGCGCTACGTTTACCAGCGCGTTCACGACCAATTTCAACAGGGGCATCCAGAATAATAGTTAGATCAGGCCTTAGATCGCCCTGCACCCATGACTCAAGATCAGCGATTTTCGAGGTGCTGAGCTGGCGTCCGCCGCCCTGATAGGCGTAAGTGGCTTCGGTGAAACGATCACACAGTACATACTGTCCGGCATCTAACGCAGGCTTAATGACTTTTTTAATGTGTTCCGCACGTGCAGCAAACATCAATAACAGCTCAGCATCATCACTCATCTGTTCTTTTGAATGCTGTAATAACAATTCACGCAAAGACTCACCCAGAGGTGTACCGCCAGGCTCACGTGTGACAATGCATTGTTTGCCGGTTTCTTCTAACAATTTGAGAATGTAATCGCGATTACTGGTTTTACCGACACCTTCGATGCCTTCAAGAGTGATGAATTTGCTCATTTTTTATTATGTTTTCTTTGGTATTGATCAACTGCCTTATTATGTTCTACTAGTGTACTAGAAAATTTGTGCCGACCCGAATTATCATTGATAGCGACAAAATAAAGATAATCTGTTTTTGCCGGATGCATGACGGCTTTGATCGAACCGAAACCGGGCATAGCAATCGGTGTTGGTGGCAGTCCTTTTCGTGTATAGGTATTGTAGGGAGTGTCAGTTCGCAAATCCCTAAAACGAATATCGCCATCGTATTTGTCGCCAATACCATAAATCACTGTCGGGTCAGTTTGCAGACGAATATTTTTTCGTAAACGATTGATGAAGACACCTGCAATCAGCGCTCTCTCTTCAGGAACGGCGCTTTCCTTTTCTACAATGGATGCAAGTATCAGCGCTTCGTAAGGCGTTTCGAAAGGCAAACCTTCATCACGTTCGTCCCATAAATCATGTAGATTTTTTTTCATCAATTCATGCGCACGCTTGAGCACATCAAGGTCGCTGATATTTTTATGAATATGATATGTTTCCGGAAAAAATAAACCTTCGGGATGATCATAATTAATTTCTAATTGTTCAAGAATTTCTTTTTGACTTGAGTTAATAAGATTATGATCAATAGCTTCATTTGAGTTAATGGCCTGCATAAACTCTTTAAACGTCCAGCCTTCCAGTAATTTCAATGAATATTGATGTACCCGGCCAGTGGTAATGTTATCGATCAAGTCTGACAATGTCATAGCTGGATGAATGATGTATTCACCCGCCTGCAAATGTTTCGCGTCTCCGTTTAATCGTGTCCATAAAATAAGAATTTTTGGGTATTTGATTAAATCATGCTGTTCTAATTGTGCTGCCAGACTACGAATGGTTGCTCCTGGCTTAAGCTCGATAATCTGACTTTCCGATAAGGCATTGGGTGAAGACATTGTTTGACTGATCAGAACAGAAGCCGTTGTCAGGATTGCTATTGCAAAAATAAGGGCGGCAATCGTCAAATTAGATTTTGTTATATATTTTTTCATTGTCTGGAAATTCGTTGCTGTAATACCTGTGTAATTTTTTGAGTTATTGGGCCGATTTCATAACTCTTATTATTCAGTGTGTTGACTGGCCATATGCCAATAATGCTGTTACAAACAAAAATCTCATCCATGCTCATTATTTCTTCTTTTGTTATATTGGTAACTTTAGACTGGATTTTCTGCTCCTGTGCGATAGACAGTATTTGCGCTCGAATGATGCCGTTAACGCCGCTGAGGTTTAATGAAGGAGTGTATAATTGATTTTTTTTAACAGCAAAGACATTGCTCATAGTGCCTTCAATTAAGTGTCCTGATTCATCAAACATAAAGCCTTCCTGATATTCATCCTGCCATTCGTTTCGAGCCAATACATTATCCAGTCTGTTTAGATGTTTAATGCCTGCAAGTCTGGAATTATTTGATACCGGGTGCTGGCAGAAACATGCATTGATTCCCTGTTTTGCATACTGCTCTGAATATGGTGGCAAATCACTGAGAATGACAATACGCGTTGGTTTCTGCGGTAACGAACTTCGATAGCCCCGCTCACTCTGTCCACGCGTTAATATGAGTTTAATAACGCAGCCGCTAACACTGTGTGCTTGTAACATATTTTGCACGTCGGATTCAAAATATTTTATAGCCGAAAGTTCGATACCCAGTTGTTGCGCACTATTTTGCATGCGTACAATATGTTCATTCCAGAATTGCAGTTTGTGATCAACACAGGCGATAGTCTCAAATAAACCATCACCATAGTGCAGACCCCTATCCATAATGGAAAGATACTGACAGGAAATCCCATTGATACTTATATGCTGCATATCATGTATTCAAATTAAAAATATTAACCAGACCCTTTGCCTTGGCGCGAGTTTCTTCCAGTTCGCGCTGTGGGTCAGAGTCTGCCACGATACCACCACCAGCTCGGAAACTAATTTTATTGCCGGCTCTTAGCATAGTACGAATTAAAATATTCAGGTCCATACTGCCATCACGATTAATGTATCCCACCGATCCCGTGTAGGCGCCACGTTGTTCCTGTTCCATCTCAGATAATATTTCCATGCACCGTACTTTAGGGCAACCTGTTATAGTGCCACCGGGAAACACGGCCTTGATTACATCTACTGGTGTTAACTGGTCTTTGATCATACCCTGAATATTGGAAACAATGTGATGCACATGTTGATAGCTTTCCAGCCCCATGAGCTCACTTACCCTGATAGTGCCCGGCTTGCAGACGCGACCCAGATCATTACGTTCCAGATCGATCAGCATGATGTGTTCTGCCTGTTCTTTGGGATGCTCTAATAATTCTTTTGTGATTGCAGCGTCATTATCATGTGTAGATGAACGCGGTCGAGTACCGGCAATAGGTCTTGTTTCAATAATATTTTTTCTGGATGAAACCAGACGTTCTGGTGAAGAACTCATCAGGCAGGCATCACCTAATCGAGCAAAAGCTGCAAATGAGCCCGGATTGGATGTGGATAAAGCATTGAATATATCCACGTCATTAATAACATTATTTATTTCAATCAACCATGGCCTTGATAGATTAGCCTGAAAAATATCACCTTCAATAATATAGTTTTTGATTGTGTTTACCTGCTCCAGATACGGAGCTTCCGGTGATTCACAAATGGCATGGCAGTTTATTTTTGTTGGTTGTATTAAATCAGAATTGCATCCCAATTCAGCCACATCATTTTCAATTTGATCAAGCAGATTGGCGTATTCATTTTCTGCAACAGCTGTAATGGTGTTTCTCAAATGATCTACAATAATTGCAGCTGGACAACGTTTGGCTATGGCGAGCGGAATATTATTATTCAAACTGAGTTCATTGGGTTTTGGCAGCTTCAGTGTCGGTTCAATTTCTACCGCCATTTCATATGACAGATAAATGAACCAGCCACCGGTGAATGGCAGCTCAGTCTGTTGTGTTTGAATTTTTTCTTTTTGCCACCAGTGATCAAAGCTATTAAGAAAGCCATCGCCAATGGCCAGTGCAGGCTCACCAGTAAAGCTGAGTAGTTGGTCTTTATCGAGAGTAAGACATTCCTGAGGATAAGCAAAAAAAATATCGTAGCGGTCACGCAGTCGAGCGTCACTGCTCGACGTGCTGACAAGTGCATAAGGATATTGTTCAGGTCTGGTTTTGCAGAGAACTGTTAAATCCAGATGATCTGAGAGCAACCGGGTCTGGAATGACATCCCTGTTCCGTTAGTCTGTCAGTTTCCTGAAAACCAGTGTGCCATTGGTGCCGCCAAATCCAAATGAGTTGGAGATGGCGACGTCTATTTTCATCTGGCGTGCAGTGTTAGGCACATAATCCAGATCGCAGCCTTCACTAGGGTTCTGAAGATTAATGGTCGGTGGTGCCACCTGATCATGAATTGCCATTGCAGAGAAAACCGCTTCAATACCACCCGCAGCACCTAATAAATGTCCGGTCATTGATTTGGTGGAACTCACCGCTGTGCTGCTGGCATGTGAACCTAAAGCTGCTTTTAGTGCATTGGTTTCTGCGATATCACCCGCCGGTGTAGATGTGCCATGAGCATTAACGTAATCAACATCAGAAGGATCAAGACCCGCATCTCTGAGAGCATTGAGCATGCATTTGGCTGCACCACTTCCATCAGCGATTGGCATGGTCATGTGATAGGCATCACTGTTGTAACCAAAACCGGCGATTTCACAGTAGACTTTTGCGCCTCGGGCTTTGGCGTGTTCATATTCTTCAAGCATCAGTACACCGGCACCATCTCCCAGAACAAAACCGTCACGGTCCTGATCCCAGGGACGACTGGCTGTAGCAGGGTCATCGTTGCGCGTAGACAATGCTCTGGCTGCAGCAAAACCACCAATACCTAAAGGTGATGAAGCTTTTTCAGCACCGCCAGCAAACATTACATCAGCATCACCATAAGCGATAATGCGTGCAGCTTCACCGATACTGTGAGTGCCCGTTGAACAGGCTGTAACCAATGCGATATTCGGGCCTTTGGTGCCGTGCATGATCGAGAAATTTCCCGAAATCATGTTGATGATCGAGCCAGGGACAAAAAAGGGTGAAATCTTACGTGGACCAGATTCGAGCATCTTGCCATGATTTGTTTCAATCATGGGAAGACCACCAATACCTGAACCGATAGCAGTACCAATTCGATCTGCATTTTCATCGGTAATTTCGAGGCCCGAGTCACGCAGGGCTTCATCAGCAGCAACCAGTCCATAATGGATGAAGGTATCCATTTTTTTCAGGTCTTTAGATGCTATGACATGAGTGGCATCAAAATTTTTGACAGTTGCTGCAATCTTAACGGCATAGTCGCTGGTATCGAACTCATCGATAGCAACCACTCCACTTTTACCTGCAATGATATTGCCCCAGCTCTCTTTTAGATTGAGACCTACGGGTGAAACAATACCCATGCCGGTGATGACGACGCGACGTTTGGACACTTTTAGTACCTGCATTAAATAACAACAGCCACTAAAGGTGGCTGTGTTGAACTAGAAAAAAACGACAGAAATTACTCTGTATGTGCGTTTACGTAGTCGATCGCTAATTGAATAGTGGTGATCTTCTCTGCATCTTCATCAGTAATTTCACACTCGAATTCTTCTTCAAGAGCCATTACCAGTTCTACAGTATCCAGTGAATCTGCACCAAGATCATCAACGAATGATGCTTCATTAGTTGCCTGTTCTTCTGTCACACCCAGTTGCTCGATTACAATCTTGCGAACGCGTTCTTCAGCTGTGCTCATTTATATTTCCTCGTTAAATTTATCAGTCATAGAGCTGCGCGGTATTCTAGTGAATTCACGCACAGCAATCCAGTTAAATTATTGCCCAATAATAATACGTTTTATATTAGAATAAAAACAATATGTTACAGTTACATTTTAATCTAAATTATCATTTGAATTTGAAGCCATCGGATTCGAAAATAGCCTAAGGCATGTACATTCCGCCATTTACATGCAGTGTTTCACCGGTAATATAGCTCGATTCTGGACTTGCTAGGAATGCCACAGCATTGGCGATATCAGCAGGATCACCCAAACGAGAGAGTGGAATTGAGCCAATTAGTGCCGCTTTTTGATCATCAGCAAGCTCACGTGTCATATCAGTGTCGATGAAGCCCGGCGCAACGGCATTGACCGTAATGTTACGTGAACCGATCTCTCTGGCCAACGATTTGGTAAAGCCCAGTAAACCTGCTTTAGCCGCAGAATAGTTAGTCTGCCCCGGATTACCAGTAGAACCCACAACAGAACCGATATTGATGATACGACCTTTTCTCGCCTTCATCATTTTGCGTAAAACAGCTTTGGAAAGACGGAAGATGGAAGTCAGGTTGGTATCTATAATATCGTTCCATTGCTCGTCTTTCATCATCATTAATAGATTATCGCGTGTAATGCCAGCGTTATTGACCAGAATACTGACATCACCAAAATCACTGGTGATCTGCTTAATGACACTGGTAACAGAATCCGCATCGGTGACATTCAGACACATACCCTTACCGCTGGTGCCGAGATATTCACTAATTTTTTCAGCACCGCCTTCAGTGGTTGCGGTACCAATTACAGTCGCACCGTCAGCTTTCAGTCGTTCTGCAATAGCTTTGCCAATGCCCCGGCTAGCACCGGTGACCAGTGCAATTTCACCTTCTAATTTATTACTCATAGAAACTCTCTTTATCTCGTTCTTATTTATTCGTATTTAGTGATTATCTGACGTCCATGGAATCGAGGAATCTTTGCATGCTGACAGGGGTATCAAGCGAGAAAGTGGGGATGTCTGGTGTGATACGTTTAGACAGACCGCTTAATACTTTGCCAGGGCCACATTCGACAATAGCATCATCAGCGGCTGAACCGATGATTTCTGCGGTTTGCACCCAGCGCACCGGGTTGTACAACTGCCTTGCCAATGCATCACGAATTGCATCAGGATCATCATGACTTTTTGCGTCAACATTGTGGATAACCTGAATTTCAGGTTTTTTAATGGCGACTGTTTTCAATGTTTCAGCCAGCTGATCAGCTGCCGGTTTCATTAAAGAACTGTGTGAAGGCACGCTGACAGGCAGTTTTAGCGCGCGCTTGGCACCTTCTTCCTTGGCAAACTCAATGGCGAGATCAACCGCTGCAGTGTTGCCTGCAATCACCACCTGGCCGGGTGAATTATAGTTAACCGCTTCGACGACCTGACCAGTCTCAGAAGAGGCACGCTTACATAGTTGTAGGATTTGATCGTCGGTCAAATTAAGAATCGCTGCCATTGCGCCCTCACCTTCCGGCACGGCACTTTGCATCAGTCGGCCGCGTTCAGCGACCAGTTTGATGGCATCGGTAAATTCTATGGATTTTGCTGCAACCAGTGCTGCATACTCACCCAGACTGTGACCGGCCAGGACAAAAGGCTTGAGCATGCATTGCTCAGCCATGACACGCATCACGGCGATATCCGCAGCCAGCATGGCAGGTTGGGTGATTTCGGTCTGGTTAAGTTTCTCAACCGGGCCATTACTAACGATATCCCACAGGTCGTAACCTAGAACATCAGAGGCTTCCTTGAAAGTGTCGATTATTTGTGGCCAGTCTTCGGTGTAGCCTGACAACATGCCAACTGATTGGGAGCCTTGTCCCGGAAAAACAACAGCAATATTCATTTACGTTACCTGAGCTGAAATGATTGGATATTTTTAAGAAAGCGTATTCTATCTCAATCCGAGTACATCTTGCATATCGTAAAGTCCCGCTTTCTGATCCTGTAACCAGATGGCAGCCCGAACAGCACCATTGGCAAAAGTCATGCGACTGGAGGCTTTGTGAGTAATCTCAACGCGTTCACCTTCGGCAGCGAACATCACGGTATGATCGCCGACAATATCACCTGCACGAATGGTTTCAAAACCAATGGTTTTTCGATCACGCGCACCGGTTTTACCTTCACGCCCATAGACTGCGCAATCATCAAGTTTACGGCCTAATGCATCTGCAACCACTTCACCCATGCGCAGTGCGGTGCCTGATGGCGCATCCACTTTATGACGGTGATGAGCTTCGATGATCTCAATATCAACATCATCACCCAGAACACGGGCAGCAATATCGAGCAGTTTGAAACAGAGATTGACACCAACACTCATGTTGGGCGCGAACATGACACTGATTCGTTTGGCAGCGTCACTGATATGCTGCTTCTGTTCTTCAGTAAAGCCAGTGGTACCGATGACAATGCTCTTGTCATGTGCAATGCAAAAGGCCAGATTATCCAGCGTTGCTTCAGTTGATGAAAAATCAATCAGCACATCAAACTGGTCGGCTACTTCAGCAAGATTATCGACCAGATTGACATTGACGGCGCCGATGCCGGCGATGTCACCCGCATCACCACCTAGCAAGGGGTTGCCACTATGCTCAATGGCTGCGGACAGTCGGCAACCTTCAGTCTGGTGGCAGGTAGTGATTAAACAACGTCCCATGCGGCCAGCCGCACCGGTTACAGCAATATTGATCATGTCCACTCCTTGCGCGGAAGCTTATTATTTTTTTAAGATTTTACGTCATCAATGAATCGTTTCACACGATCCACCCAGGAATCATTTTTCGGACTATGTTGCTTGCCGTCAGCCTGAATCGAATTATCAAACTCACGTAACAGCTCTTTCTGCTTGCTGTTTAGTTTAACCGGAGTTTCAACCTGGACGCGACACAATAAATCGCCGACAGGGCCACCGCGAACCTGCTTCACACCCTTACCGCGCATGCGGAACAGATTGCCTGACTGTGTTTCAGCCGGGATTTTTAATTTAAGACGACCATTGAGTGTGGGCACTTCCAGTTCACCACCCAGCGCTGCAGTAGCAATGCTGATAGGCATTTCACAATAAAGGTCATTTTCATCACGAGTAAATATTGAATGCGGCTTAACCTGGATCTGTACATACAGATCACCATTTGGACCACCATTTTCACCAGCTTCGCCTTCACCCGCGAGGCGAATGCGATCACCATTGTCGACACCAGCTGGAATTTTGGCGGACAGTGTTTTCTTCTTCTGCACACGGCCACGACCATGACAATCAGGACAGGGATCAGAAATGGTTTTACCCTGGCCACGACAGTTGGGACAGGTTTGTTGGACAGAGAAAAAGCCCTGCTGCATACGAACCTGGCCGACACCACCACAGGTGGTACAAGTGCTAGCTGTTGTACCTTTTTTTGCGCCAGAACCATCGCAAGTATCGCAGCTTTGCATTGAAGGCACGCGAATACTAACTTCAGTACCAAACACGGCATCTTCCAGTGATAGTTCGAGGTTATACCTTAGATCGGCACCTCGTACGACGCGGCTTCGACCGCCACCGCCTCGTCCACCACCGAAAATATCACCAAAAACATCGCCGAAAATATCACCAAAGTCACCACCACCAAAACCGGCAGCACCAGGGCGTCCTCCCATCGAAGGATTAACACCAGCATGGCCATATTGATCATATGCCGCTCTTTTTTGCGGATCAGAAAGAACCTCGTAAGCTTCTTTTGCATCCTTGAATTTTCCTTCCGACTCCTTGTCATCCGTATTACGATCTGGATGATGTTTCATAGCAAGACGGCGATAAGCTTTCTTCAGATCAGCATCATTTACATCACGTGAAACACCCAGAATTTCGTAATAATCGCGTTTAGACATAGTAACTTCTTCACCACATTGATTCTAAATAAACACAAAACCAGGACAGTTACCTGACCTGGTTTTGTCGCTACAATTTAAACAAGAAAGATATGAGCTTACTTGTTTTCATCCTTGTCATTAACTTCTTCAAACTCGGCATCAACAGCATCATTTTCTTTATCAGCAGAAGCATTCGTTGTATCCGCACCAGATTGTGCATCGTTTGCTTCAGCCTGAGCTGCATAAGCTTTTTCAGCGATCTTGCTGGCGACTTCCGTCAGTGCTGTTGTTTTAGCTTCAATAGCATCTTTATCATTACCTTTCAGCGTTTCTTTGAGATCAGCAATAGCTGCTTCTGCCTGTGATTTTTCACCTGCATCTACCTTGTCGCCCAGATCTTTAATTGACTTTTCGGTAGCATGAATCATGTTTTCAGCAGCATTTCTGGCATCGACCAGAGCACGTGCTTTTTTATCTTCATCAGCATGAGCTTCAGCGTCTTTGATCATTTGCTCAACTTCTTCATCTGACAAACCACTGGATGCCTTGATGACAATAGATTGTTGCTTACCAGTTGCTTTGTCTTTAGCCGATACATTCAAAATACCATTGGCATCAATATCAAAACTAACTTCAATCTGAGGCACGCCACGTGGTGCAGGTGGAATATCACTCAGATCAAAACGCCCCAGCGATTTATTACCTGAAGCCATTTCACGCTCACCTTGTAATACATGCACGGTAACAGCTTTCTGATTATCATCAGCAGTTGAGAATACCTGTGATGCCTTGGTCGGAATCGTTGTATTTTTCTCAACCAGTTTGGTCATGACACCACCCATGGTTTCGATACCCAGTGACAAAGGTGTTACGTCGAGCAATAACACATCATTCACTTCACCGCCGAGTACACCACCCTGGATCGCAGCACCGATAGCAACAGCTTCATCAGGGTTAACATCGCGACGAGGCTCTTTACCGAAGAATTTTTGTACTTCTGCCTGGACCTTGGGCATACGAGTTTGACCACCGACAAGAATAATGTCATCGATATCACTGGCAGACAGGCCGGCATCTTTCAATGCCTGTTTGCATGGACCCATGGTGCTTGAGATAAGATCATCAACTAAACTTTCAAGCTTGGCGCGTGATAGTTTGATGTTCATATGTTTAGGGCCAGAAGCGTCGGCTGTGATATAAGGCAGATTAACATCGGTCTGTTGTGTTGAAGAAAGCTCAATTTTGGCTTTCTCAGCAGCTTCCTTAAGACGCTGCAACGCCAATGGATCATTGTGCAAATTAATACCTGAATCTTTCTGAAATTCGTCAGAAAGATAATCGATCAGGCGCATATCAAAATCTTCACCACCAAGGAAGGTATCGCCATTGGTAGCCAGTACTTCAAACTGATATTCACCATCAATTTCTGCTATTTCGATTACAGAAACGTCAAAAGTACCGCCACCCAGATCATAAACAACAATCTTGGAGTCACCTGTTTTTTTATCCATACCGTAAGCCAGTGCTGCTGCAGTAGGCTCATTAATAATGCGTTTAACATCCAGACCGGCAATACGACCTGCATCTTTAGTTGCCTGACGTTGTGAGTCATTAAAGTAAGCAGGTACGGTAATAACCGCTTCAGTCACTTCATGGCCGAGGTAGTCTTCTGCAGTTTTCTTCATCTTCTGCAATACACGTGCAGAAATTTCAGGTGGTGCCATTTTGTTACCATGTGCTTCAACCCATGCATCACCATTATCAGCTTTGATAATTTTGTACGGCACTAGTTTTATATCACGTTGTACCACTTCTTCATCAAAACGACGACCAATTAAACGTTTTACCGCATACATAGTATCGGCCGGGTTAGTCACAGCCTGACGTTTTGCAGATTGGCCGGTGATGACTTCACCACTTTGTGTAAAAGCAACAATCGATGGTGTGGTGCGATCACCTTCGCTATTTTCAATAACCTTGGCAACGCCTCCATCCATCACGGCTACGCAGGAGTTGGTGGTTCCGAGGTCTATTCCTATAATTTTTGACATGGGTTAAATCTCCAAATAATTAAAACTTTAAATTTGTTTATGCTTGAATCTGAATATGGGGCTATCTCAGCTCTTTTCAATACCTGACTTAAATAAGGTTTATGTGATTATTCAACAGCCTTTGAAACCATGACCATTGCGGGCCTGACCAGACGATCATTAAGCAAATAGCCTTTTTGCATCACCGCAATGACTGTATTGGGTTCAAATTCATCGGTAGGCTGTGCGGTCATGGCCTGGTGTAATTCAGGATTGAATGGTTCATTAACAGGATCGATCATCTTGATGTTAAATTTTTCAAACATCTGATTAACCATATTAAGGGTGAGTGTCATACCTTCACGTAAACTTTCGGTGCTTGCATTTTCTACGGCTAGCCCTAATTCCATGCTGTCCATTACGGGCAAGAGTTCACTGACAAATCTTTCAATGCCATATTTATGAGCATTTTCCAGATCGATCTGAGTACGGCGTCTTAAATTTTCCATTTCAGCCTTACTACGCAGTAACAGCTCCCAGTTTTCTTCTGCTTTCTTCTCTGCCTGATTGATACGCTCAATCATTTCGTCTTCTGCTTGAACCAGTGCTTCTTCTTCAGCACGCATTTGTGCTTCCTGATCGAGCTCCTCAACGACTGGTGACTGTTCCTGGCTTGCCTCATTCGAT
This sequence comes from Gammaproteobacteria bacterium, assembly GCA_029881035.1. Taxonomy (GTDB): domain Bacteria; phylum Pseudomonadota; class Gammaproteobacteria; order SZUA-229; family SZUA-229; genus LH-M37. Next base: position 25,261 of record JAOUNI010000021.1, read on the forward strand.
GACATATTCACTCCAAAATTTAATAAATCAATAAGTTATATTACGTTTGGGTAGATGGGGACGACTTTTGCTTATTCAACCCCAATACCTTTAAATAATTATGCTTTCAGTGCCTCACTCAATAATCGAGCTGTCACATCAACGATAGGTATTACCCTGTCGTAATTAATACGCGTAGGACCAATAACCCCCAGCGCACCAATTACCTCACCACCGACCGAATACGGTGAGGTTACTACGCTGCAATTTCCCAGACCATCAATACCGACTTCTTTACCAATAAAGATCTTCACGCCCTCACCCTGAATGCAGCGATCCAGCAGGCCGAGCATTTCACGTTTATGGTCAAACATATCCAGCATATGCTGCATGTGTTTCATGTCGGTATCGCCACTATATCTGACCAGGTTACTTTTACCCTGTACCAGGTAAGGTTGCTGTTTATCTTCAAAATCAGGTAAGGCTTTATCAGCGACATCAATAACCGTACGCATTATCGCGTCCATATCTTTACGAGTGCGATTTAAATCTGATAACAACTCTTTACGTACTGCAAAGATATCCTGTCCGGAAAAATGACGATTCAGATAGTTAGATGTAGCCTGTAGTTGTTCTACAGAATATGTCTGTTCTAAATGAATAACTCTGTTTTGGACTTCCTTCTCATTTGTCACCAGTATGGCCAGAACTTTATTTTCAGGCAGTGGTAAAAATTCAATATGACGTAATTTTGACTGACTTTTTTTCGGTACAGTAATCACACCAGCCATATGGGTTAGCTCAGAAAGCATCTGATTGGCCTGACTAATCAGCGTATCTTTGTTTTGATCTGGATTCAGTTGCTGCTTGAGCTTGCTGAATAATTCCTTTTGCAGCGGCTGTACTTCGAGCATGGTATCAACAAACATACGCAGCCCTCTTTCGGTTGGTATTTTCCCCGAAGAGGTATGCGGTGCTATAACCAGCCCCTGTTTTTCAAGACCCGACATAACATTACGGATCGTTGCTGAACTGATATCCAGCCCTGCCATATCTGCCAGTTGCTTGGAACCCACCGGCTGACCATCCGTAATGTAACTATCAACCAGTTTCTTAAGCAGGGTTGCAGCTCGGTCATTCAATAACTGGGGGCTCGCGGACATACAATAACTCGATTACAGGATAATAATTAGCACTCATCACTACTGAGTGCTAGCTGCGAATTATCCGTGTAAACCACTATAGGGTCAAGGACATAAGCCCTGACGGCAAGACTACTGGGGTGCCAGAATACCGTCTTCAAGCGTATAAATACGGCTCATACGTTCAGCAATATGCAAATCGTGGGTGACAATGACCAGCGCGGTTTTATAGCTCTGATTAAGTTCAATAATAAGCTCGATGGCCTGCTCCGCATTTTTACGATCCAGATTACCCGTAGGTTCGTCCGCCAGCACGCAATCAGGCCGGTGAATTAATGCGCGTGCTATCGCGGCCCGCTGGCGCTCGCCGCCTGATAATTCGCCCGGTTTGTGCTGAAGACGATGAGATAAACCAACTTCAGCCAGTATCGCTTCAGACTGCTGACTGGCGATTTCAGGTGAAATACCGGCAATCAGCAGTGGCATGGCGACGTTTTCCAGTGCAGTAAATTCAGGCAGCAGGTGGTGAAACTGGTAGATAAAGCCGAGGTGTTTGTTGCGGATGGTGCAGCGCGTCCTCTCGCTGTGACTGGCGATATCTGCGCCATTCAACAGTACCTTGCCGGTAGTGGGTTCATCCAGCCCGCCCAGCGTGTTCAGCAAGGTGGTTTTGCCTGAGCCCGATGAACCGATGATAGCGATGGTTTCACCCTGATGCAGATGCAAATTGATATTTGACAGCACATGCAAAGCATCGCCACTACCCTCCTGATAGGATTTACCCAGACCGATGGCCTCAAGACTGAAACTATTCATAACGCAGAGCCTCAGCCGGTAAAGTTTTGGAGGCCCGCCACGCCGGATAGATGGTCGCGAGTATGGTGATTAAAAAGGCAGATACGGCATAGGTGATAACCTCATCAGCCCTGACATCGGCGACAACGTCACTGATGTAGTAGACATCTGCAGGTAAAAAGTCAGTATTAAAGACCTGCTCAAACCAGCTGACAATTTCAAACACATTCAGCGCTGCCGGCACGCCCAGAGCGACACCGATCAGCGTGCCAAACAAACCGATGACCGCACCCTGCACGATAAATATGGTCATAATGCTGCCCGGTGTAATACCGAGCGCGCGCAGAATCGCAATATCGGCTTCCTTGTCGTTGACTGACATCATCAGGGTAGACACGATATTGAGTGCCGCCACGGCAACGACCATGAGCAAAATGATGAACATCACGGTCTTTTCAGTTTTCAGAGCCCGGAAAAAATTGGTGTGCTGCCGGGTCCAGTCACGTACCCAATGTTCATCACCAAACACCTGGTCCAACTTTCTGGCGATGGCAGGCGCTTCAAAAAGATCGGTGAGTTTTAGCCTCACGCCATTGACCTTACCTTCCAGATCGAACAGTTTGCTAGCATCTTCGATGTGCATATAGGACATTGCGCTGTCGAACTCGTGCATCCCCACTTCAAATACGCCGACGACTTTAAAGCGGCGTAGCCTGGGCATAACACCGACCGCCGTGACCATGGCCTGCGGTGTAATGAGAGTGACTCGATCACCTTCATAAACACCGAGTGAATTGGCCAGCTCACGGCCAAGGACGATACCAAATTCACCTGGCTTGAGGTCGCTGAGACGACCCGAGACCATTTTTTTATCAATGCTTGAAACATTTTTTTCCTGATCAGGCTGAATCCCGCGTACCAGTGAACCGCTCACGCGTTTGCCATTGGTGAGCATAACTTCCTTGCTGATATAGGGTGCCGTGGCGATCACGCCCTCTTCCTGCTTTACCTGATCGGCGACTTGTTGCCAGTCAGCGATGGTGCCGTCGAAGCCGGTGATGGTGGCATGGGATGTCATACTCAGGGTGCGATTTCGCAATTCATTGCCAAAGCCATTCATCACCGAGAGCACGACGATGAGTGAAAACACACCCAGCGCCACGCCTGCGATGGAGATAAACGCAATGAAGGACACAAAATGATTTTTGCGTTTGGCGCGTGTATAACGCAGACCGATAAAAATTTCTTTAGGTAAAAACATGGGGCGGATTTAATCAGGAATGACTAAATAATGCTACGCAAAACAGGCGGCATGTTGCACTCTTGCAACAAAAAGATAGCCTATTCCTGTGGCATTGCCTGCGTGGAAAGCGGCATGACGATAACCTCAACGCGTCTATTTTTCTGCCGGCCGCTTTCTGTGTCATTACTGGCCACCGCGCTCAGTTCACCATATCCAATCGACTTGATAGTCGCCTGCGTGCTCGGCAGATGGAGCGCAAGGTAGTCGCTGACGGCATTGGCGCGTTGTTGCGAGAGCTGCATATTGTAATCATCGGAACCTTTATTATCGGTATGCCCTGCAACGGTAATTCTGGCCTGGGGATAGATCTTTATTTGATTGATCACCAAATCCAGCTGACGGAGGGCGGCGCTTGTGAGCTTCGATTGATTGAAGTCGAAGATCACACCACTGTCCAGTGTCATGCTCAAAGCCGAACCAATGGCACCAATCGCATCGATATCTGAGCCCGGTGAACCCGGGCTGCAATGCTGTTTTAAGTCAGTCAGCCGCAGGTAGCGGAAGCTGTCAAACTGCTGGGTAAAGGCCGCAATATCAACATCGGCATGACCACCACTGATTTCGCCAACCATGATCCACTGATGGTTGTCAGGTGAGATTTCCAGCTGTGTCGGCTCAATGGCCGAGCCCACTTCAAAGATATGCAAATCCGGCCCTTCGATATCGGTCAGCGCGTTGTCGTTGAATTTAACCACCAGCACGCCACCACAACCCAGGCTCAAATAACCTTCACCGCTGCGGTGATTATAATCGGGTATGGATAAAGCATTAGCAGGGTCGCGATGCCTGGGTTTCAGTGGCGCGGGATCGCCTGCGTGGTATTCAATCACTTCGTCGGCAAAAGAAATATCACCCTGAGGGAACAACACTTCACTGCCGTGACTGTCTGAATAATATTTTGCCTTAGCTGTCTCTGGCTGCTGAGCAACAGCCTGGCTGGATAGCATCAGTATTATAAAAAGGTGTATTGAACCGGTATGGGTTTTCATCTGATTCGTCCATGAATAGTTTTAAGGTGACTTGATATTAATCCAGTTCAGCCAATAAGTCTTGCTGACGCGGGTTAATTACTGAATTCGCTGGATCGTCCATAACAGGCCGGTGATGGCAATCATCACCGAGCCTGGAATAATGATGATCTTTCGATACCAGGGCTTATCACGAAACCAGAAACCTACCAGTGCAAAAGCGGCAGCAATTACGGTGAGCTGAGCCAGCTCAACACCAACATTGAAACTAATCAGGGCAGTGGCAAAATCATCGTCGGGCATACCAAAATCTGCGAGCACGCCAGCAAAACCCAGTCCGTGTAATAGTCCGAAAGCAAACACCAGAACCAGCCGGCTTTTGTGCAGCGATTTATGAAAAATGTTTTCAACTCCAATATAGGCAATAGAAAGTGCGATCAGCGGTTCAACAATATTGGCCGAGAGATTGATAATGCCGTTCATCGACAGGCCCAATGTGATGGTGTGCGCCAGGGTAAACATGGTCACCTGCCATAACAAAGGCTTGAGTTTGACGCTTAACAGGAAGATACCCAGTATGAATAAAAGGTGATCGGCACCTTTAGGAATAATGTGCTCAAAACCAACGACTATATAGGAGCCGATCACCTCGGTTACAGATCGTTTGGCAAAAACTTCCTGCAGGGAGAATAACGCGCTCGCCTGATCTTTGCGCAACCATTGCCATTCGGACCAGTGCCATTGCTCGTTCACTTCATCGACCTGCCTGACTCTGACTGCGTTATCGCCATAGCGCGCCGGATAGTACCATTGCAGCTCACGGGCACTGGGCAGAATTTGGCCACTTAATTCGATAACACTGATGCGTGGTACTTTGGTGTAACCGGGCTCGGGGATGGTGACTGAATTGATGGATAGCGAAACCTTGCCAGCTTCTGTTTTAAGAAAGATGCTATCCAGCATATCCTGATGAAAACGGGTAAATTCATTTTCCAGCTCATCAGGCTGCATCGCTCGCAGCTCATCATATTCATCAGCAGTCGGCGCATCTTTGGTATTTTTATACTGCGCATTGATGCCTGTGAGCAGGGCTTCGATGCTGGCGCGAATTTCAACATTAACCCTACCATCAGAATGTGTATTAATTTCAACCAGTGCGGGTTTAACTACATCGGATATTGACGAATTAATACTCAGGAAATAGAGGCACAGAAAAAGAAAGATTTTATGAATAAAGTACAAGGTCCAACGTCCTTAACAGATGCATTAAATTGTGTGTATGATCTAATTGAATTAGTATAAGGTCATACCGAAATGATACTAAATCTCACCTTTTACCATAGTCACGACCTATTTATCAGGAGACGCTGCCATGTCGAAGCTTAATCGACGCGATTTTTTGAAACTACTCGGTATTACTACTGCAGCAGGTTCGCTACCCATACTTTATCGTCACGCCAATGCCAGCATGTCCGGCATCAGTAAAGATTTCTACACCGTCCCCATGAGAGGCAATGCGCGAATTCTACATATTACCGACGTGCATGGACAACTAAACCCGGTTTATTTCCGCGAACCCAATGTCAATCTGGGTGTGGGTGATGCGTTTGGCCGCCCACCGCATATCGTTGGCGAGAAATTCCTGAAAGAAATGAAATTTAAACCCGGTACACCGGAGGCTTATGCCTACACCTATATGGATTTTGATAAGGGCGCAAAAAAATACGGACGCATGGGTGGCTACGCACATATCAAGACACTGCTCGACAGCTTGCGCAAACAGGCAGGCGATACAAGCAACACCCTGACACTGGATGGTGGTGACCTGTGGCAGGGTTCCGGCACCTCGCTGTGGACGCGTGGCGTTGATATGGTCGAAGCCTCAAATATACTTGGCGTCGATGTCATGGTCGGCCACTGGGAATTCACTTACAAGGAAAATGAAGTACTCAGCAATGTGGCACTGTTCAAGGGTGACTTCATCGGCCAGAACGTTAGAGTCAAAGATGAGTCACTGATTGGCGGCAGCTATACAAAATTCGTCGAACAGTTTGATGGTCGTGGCTTATACGATGAAGACACTGGTCATGCTTTCCAGCCTTATGTGATAAAAAATGTTGGCGGTGCCCGAATTGCCGTTATTGGTCAGGCCTTCCCCCGCACTGCCAATGCCAATCCCAAAGAATTTTTCCCCGACTGGTCATTTGGCTTACGTGAAGAGGACATGATCGAACTGGTCGAACAAATACGTGAAGATGAAAATCCTGACGCCATTGTTCTACTTTCGCATAACGGCATGGATGTCGATATCAAAATGGCAGAAAACGTGCCTGGCCTGAATGCAGTGTTTGGCGGCCACACTCACGATGGTATCCCGCAGCCGATCAAAGTTAAAAATGTCGAAGGTAATACCTGCTGGGTGACCAATGCCGGCTCCAACGGTAAATACATTGGCGTCATGGATTTTGATATTCAGGACGGCAAAGTTAAAGACATGCATTACCAAATGCTGCCCGTGTTTGAAGATGCCCTGCCCGCCGATAAAGAAATGCAGGCGTACATCAACCAGATGCGCAACAAAAAATACGACGAGAACATTGTTGAAAGCCGCGCCAATGATCGTTTCTATAATGAAATTCGTCTGGGCAAGACTTTTAAAGAAATTCTCGATGAAAAACTGGCTATTGCTGATCGCACACTCTATCGTCGCGGCAACTTCATGGGTACCTGGGACCAGGTTTTGTGTAACGCCTTACGCTGGGAACACAAAGCCGATATTTCAATGTCGGCTGGCGTGCGCTGGGGCACGACCACACTCAAAGGCGACTGGATCACCATGGAAGATGTGATGACGCAGTGTTCCATGACCTATGGTGAAACTTACGTCGTTGATATGAAAGGTGAAGATATTCTGACTATTCTCGAGCAGGTCGCGGATAATCTGTTTGATCCGGATCCTTACCTTCAGTCAGGCGGCGACATGGTTCGTGTTGGCGGACTCGATTATGCTATCGATCCATCAAAGAAACTATTTGAACGCATCACCAATGTCAGGCTCGACAATGGTGATGTCTTACAGAAAGATAAAACCTATAAAGTCTCCGGCTGGGCGCTGGTCGACCGCACACCTGATGGTCGTCTAATGTGGGACGTGGTTCACGATTATATTCTTGCCAACAAGGGCAAAGACAATGTACTGCGTCTTGAAAAAATCAATCATCCAGAACTGATTAATGTATCTAAAAACCCCGGCATTGCGGATTATCCCGGCAAGATCAGTTAATTAGGATCTTCCATAAATGGCACGGCTCCCGTTTTACGCGGGAGTCGTGTTTTTTCTTTGCTGATAAGCTCGATAAGAAAGCAGAACTAATAAGATCACACCATAAATGAATGGCTGGAGATAATCAGCCTTCACCAGCCAGACAAAATGCAAAACGCCCAGTACTGCAATCACATAAACCAGTTTATGTAGCTTCACCCAGTTTTGTTTAAGTTTGCGTATCATTGATTTATTAGACGTAACCGCCAGCGGAATCAGCATGACAAAGGCGGCAAAGCCAACAGTTATAAAAGGTCGCTTGACGATATCTTTAATAATTTCATTGAGATCAAAAAACTGATCAAACCATACATATGTCATAAAATGTATGACCGCATAAAAAAACACAAACAGTCCGAACATACGTCTGAATTTCATTAGCCATGGCCAGTGTAATATTTTTCTTGCCGGCGTAATGGTCAAGGTAATTAAAAGCAATCGCAGCACCCACTCCCCGGTTTCACGCGTCATGGTTTCAACCGGATTGGCACCCAGCGCATCATTCATTGCGCCCCAGACTAACCATGCCAACGGCACAAGGCAGGTGATAAATAAAAAGGGTTTGATGATGAACGCTATGGTTTTATCAGAAGGCGAAATAGACATCTTAGAAATTTTTAACCAGATCCATACCCGTATAAAGATGTGCCACCTGCTCTGCATAACCATTAAATATTTCTGTTTGACGTTTGGGTTTCCAGAAGGGTTCACCAATACGGCGCTCTGTGCGCTGGCTCCAGCGCGGATGATCAACATCAGGATTTACATTTGAATAAAATCCGTACTCATCAGGAGCCAGTTCATTCCAGGTGGTTTTTGGCTGCGTCTCTGTAAATCGAATTTTGACAATAGATTTAATACTTTTGAAACCATACTTCCATGGCACCACCAGTCGAATTGGTGCACCATTCTGATTAGGCAGAACATCACCGTACAAACCCACCGCCATAATCGGCAACGGATTCATGGCTTCATCAATGCGCAGGCCTTCCACGTAAGGCCAGTTGAGCACGCGACGGGCTTGCCCGGGTAAACGTGACTTATCCAGTAAGGTGGTGAATTCAACGTATCTGGCATTCGAGTTAGGCTCAAACTTTTTTAGCATATTTGCCAGAGAAAATCCCACCCAGGGAATGACCATCGACCAACCTTCAACACAACGCAATCGATAAATGTATTCCTGCAATGCAAAAGGTTTGATGAAATCTTCCAGATTAAAGATGCCCGATTTATTGCACTCACCTTCTACGGCAATACTCCATGGCTTAGGATTAAATATGGATGCATTATTTGCAGGATCCTTTTTGCCTGTTCCTAATTCGTAAAAATTGTTATAACTTGTAATATCTTTTAAAGACGTGATGGTATCATCTGTTTTATAAGTGCTTTGCTGCAAATCAGGCCAACGCTTGGCCCATACGGGCAACATGGCATCAGTAGCCAATATCAAGCTACTGGCAAATGCCTGCCTCATAAATTGACGCCGATGTATATAAACAGACCTGGGTGTAATTTCAGATGCTTTAATATCAGAGGCTTTATTTATGATAATAGTCATGCTATCTCCCGTCAGTTTGCTAACAGACAATAGAAGATTAGAATGGTTCTATTATAATGATATATTCTGTATATTTTTATATATCTATGAAAGAGAAAATCTTCTCATAAAGAAGATTTTCCGTGCTGCACACGACTATGAGTGAATATTCAAAGCCCATCTATCAATGATTTCAAAAAGCTGATGATCCAGAACAGGTTTAGTGATACAGGTATCCATGCCTGCATCAAGAAAGGTTTTGTGCTCATACGGAAGCGCATGAGCTGTGAGCGCAATAATTGGCGTATGTTTAACACCTCTCCTTGAACGCAGTACTTCTGTAACTTCAATACCATTGAGCTCTGGCATACGTATATCCATAAATATAAGATCAAAATCGTTATTAAGTGCTGCATCCAAAGCACATTTACCATCTTCAGCTTCTGTTGTAGTAATACCACGTTGAGCCAATAAAGTTGTTATTAACTTACGATTAATAGCATTATCATCAGCAACAAGAATATGTAAACCAGTATATTTATTATCTGATTGTGTCAATGTACGTTTTTTTACAGGCTCAGGAATTTGATCGGTTTCAATAATAGGTAAATGTATCCAGAAAGTAGCGCCATTTTTTAGATTATCTTTTACGCCTATACTTCCGTTCATTAATTCAATCAATTGTTTTGAAATAGCCAAACCCAGGCCCGTACCTGAATCTGGTTTGTATATAGAATAATTGGCTTGAGTAAATGCATCAAAAATACGACTTTTTTCGCTATTTGTTACGCCCTTGCCAGAGTCAGAAATTTCAATCATTAATTTATCAACTCCATCTTCCCTGATTTTCTCGGCAATTAAAGTAATTGACCCTTGATCAGTAAACTTTACGGCATTACCAATCAAATTAGAAAGAATTTGTCTAAGCCGTAGTGGATCGACAATCATGTGTTCGGGCAGATCACTGGAAACATGAAAGTCAAGTTGTAGTGATTTTGTTTTAGCAGCAGCAAAATACAATCTAACTACAGAAGACAGGCATTGTTTAATATTAACCGTTTCTGCCTGCAGCTCCATTTTTCCAGATTCTATACGAGAAAAATCCAGTATATCGTTAATTATAATTAATAAGTCATTAACGCATGTATTGATAGTATTAACATACTCAGTTTGATTTTCATCTAGTTTTGTTTCTGATAATAGATTAGTAAAACCAATAACACCGTTCATGGGAGTACGAATCTCATGACTCATATTTGCCAGAAAAAGACTTTTTGCTTTATTTGCCTGTTCAGCCTGATCTTTGGCTTTGATTAGGTTTTCTTCGGCAATTTTACGGGCTGTAAAATCCTGGCCAGTACCCTCGACACCGATTACGACCCCATTCTCATCAAGTACAAAATGAGCATTGGTTGACATCCATATGGTTGAGCCATCTTTATGTCTTAAAGTAATAGGATATTGCTCAACATGACCATTATTATCAGCCATGGCCCGAAGAAAAGGTTCGCGATGCTCTGGATTAATATAAAATTCTGTAATTTTATGACCAACTAATTCTTCAGGCTTATAACCTAATAAAGGTTCCACGGAAGAAGATACAAATTGAAGTACACTGTCGTCATCAGTTCGATAATAAGTGTCCTGAAGATTATCAAGAATACCTTTTAATTCACGTTTTGATTTTGTCAGATTTTCTTCAATTATTTTATGTTCTTCTAATTTCTTTGAATAAACAAGATTATTATTTTTGAGCTTATTAGAAGATCTGATCCACAGTATGGTTGAAATAATTGTGGTAATAATAAAAATAATTAGCAATGTGTCCAGGTATGTCATTTTATTTATAATCCTTTTATAACTTCTAATTATATTTCACTGTCATTATTTATTTTATGCAATAAACATAAACCAAATATCCATATCAAATGCTTTTTTTGTAATTATGAAAACGCATGAAGTTACATTACCTCATTGGCATCTTATATATTATTATCTACAGGGAAGATACAAATTTTATCTACACCCTGTACAGATAAAAATTTTATAGTTAGCCTAACCAAACCCGCGCATTTCTGAACATGCGCATCCACGGTGAATCTTCTTGCCAGACTGTAGGACGCCATGAATTCTGTACACTACGGAAGACGCGCTCCGGATGCGGCATCATAATCGAAACGCGACCATCATCGGTGGTAAAACCGGTCAGTCCTTCGGGTGACCCGTTCGGGTTTAATGGATACTGCTCTGTAGCAGCGCCGTTATGATCAACAAAACGTAATATTGAATGCACCTGTTTTTGCTGTTCGTCTGTTTTATATTCAGCCAGACCTTCGCCATGAGCTACAGCAATCGGCATACGTGAGCCCTGCATACCAGTTAACAGAATTGAAGGTGACTCCATGACTTCAACCAGACTAAAGCGCCCCTCGAACTGTTCGGACTGGTTGCGCACAAAATGTGGCCAGTGTTCAGCACCGGGGATTAGCTCTTTGATATTCGCCATCATCTGGCAACCATTACAGACACCTAAACTGAATGTGTCTTCACGATTAAAATAGTCACTGAAGACATCACGAGCACGTGCATTAAACAAAATAGTTTTTGCCCAGCCTTCGCCGGCGCCGAGTACGTCTCCGTAGGAGAATCCGCCACAGGCAACCAGGCCTTTGAAATCTTCGAGGCTGAGGTTGTTATTAATGATGTCGCTCATGTGGACATCAATAGCATCAAAACCGGCGCGGTCAAAAGCAGCAGCCATTTCAATCTGGCCGTTAACACCCTGCTCTCTTAGCACTGCAATTCTGGGGCGCGCACCACTGTTAATCATGGGTGCGGCAACATTGTCATTCGGATCGAATGTCAGTGAAACATTGATACCGGTATCATCTTCAGTGATGCCGTCAAATTCCTGCTGAGCACAGTCGGAATTGTCGCGTATCGATTGAATCTGGTAACTGGTTTCGCTCCAGGCTTTTTGCATGGTGACTAAATCAGATTCAAACACCAGTTTATTATTTCGCGTGAAGCGGATTTTCGAATCGCTGGCAACCGAACCAATTCGGTGACTGCACGTTTTCAGGCCGTATCTTTGTAACAGTGCTTCGACCTCATCAATGTTTTCAGAAGCCACCTGAATGACACCACCGAGTTCTTCATTAAATAATGATGCAATATTATCGGCTGGTAATGAGTCCAGTTTAATATCGAGGCCGCAGTGTCCAGCGAAAGCCATTTCACTCAAACAGGCAAACACACCGCCATCGGAACGGTCATGCCACGCTAACAGCTTGCCCTCATTATTGAGCCGCTGGATCACAGCGAAGAACATTTTGAACTGTTCGGTGTCATCAAGATCGGGTGGTACATCGCCGATCTGTTTACAGGTCTGCGCCAGTGCGGATGCACCCAGACGATTTTTACCGTTGCCCAGATCAATAAGGATCAGTTCGGTTGCGCCGGCATCGGTAACCAACTGAGGCGTTAGTGTTTTACGCACATCCGTGACGGTTGAAAAGGCGGTAATGATTAAAGACAACGGCGCAGTAACGGCGCGTTGTTCACCCTCTTCTTCCCAGACAGTTTTCATCGACATTGAATCTTTGCCGACCGGAATGGTTAAACCTAACTTGGGGCAAATATCCATGCCGACTGTTTTTACAGTGTCATATAAACGCGCGTCTTCGCCGGGATGTCCCGCCGGTGCCATCCAGTTAGCCGAAAGCTTTACCCCAGATAGATTTTCTATCGATGCGGCCATAAGATTAGTGATGGCCTCGGCTATTGCCATGCGACCGGAGGCTGGTGCATCCAGCAGTGCCACAGGCGTACGTTCACCCATGGCCATGGCTTCGCCTTTATAACTTTCAAACGAAGAAGTAGTCACCGCAACGTCGGCCACCGGTACCTGCCATGGGCCGACCATCTGATCACGCGTGACCATGCCGGTAATACTGCGATCACCAATGGTAATCAAAAATGATTTGCTGGCGACAGAAGGCAAACGTAAAACATTAAAAGCGGCTTCGTTGATATCAATTGTGCTGGTATCAAATACTTTCTGTTGAATCTTGATGGTTTTAACATCGCGCAGCATTTTAGGTGGCTTGCCGAGCAGGACATCGAGCGGCATATCGACAGGATAATTACCAAAATGATTATCGTGCACGCGCAGATCCAGTTTTTTGGTGGTCCTGCCCAAAATGGCATAGGGGCAACGCTCACGTTTACACAGAGCGATAAAATCATCGATCTTATTCGGGTCGATAGCAATGGTGTAACGCTCCTGCGATTCGTTGCACCAGATTTGCATCGGTGTCATGCCCGGCTCGTCATTGTGCACTTCGCGTAGTTCGAACTCAGCACCACAGCCGCCATCATGAACCAGCTCGGGCAAGGCATTGGATAAACCGCCCGCACCAACATCATGAATAGAAAGAATCGGGTTGTTATTGCCCTGCATCCAGCAGCTGTCGATGACTTCCTGGCAGCGGCGCTCCATTTCCGGGTTGCCGCGTTGAACTGAGGCAAAATCCAGGTTCTCGGCACTGGTGCCGCTGGCCATGGATGAGGCCGCACCGCCGCCCAGACCAATCAGCATGGCCGGACCACCGAGTACAACAATAGGCGTGCCCACAGGCAGCGATAATTTTTGCACGTGATCTTCACGGATATTGCCGTAACCACCCGCCAGCATGATGGGCTTGTGGTAACCGCGAATTTCATCGCCTGCAACGCCGGGCACTTTTTCCTCAAAGGTGCGGAAATAACCGGCGATATTGGGGCGGCCAAATTCGTTATTGAATGCGGCTGAGCCGATCGGGCCTTCGAGCATGATATCGAGCGCAGAAACAATACGATTGGGCTTGCCGTTGTCGGTTTCCCAGGGCTGGGCGTAACCCGGAATTTTCAAATTGGACACCGAAAAACCACTCAAACCGACCTTCGGCTTTGAGCCGCGACCGGTTGCGCCCTCATCACGGATTTCCCCGCCCGCACCGGTGGCAGCACCGGGAAACGGTGAAATCGCGGTCGGATGATTGTGGGTTTCCACTTTCATCAGGATAGCAATGTGCTCTTCCGTATAACCATACTGCTTGCTGGCAGCATCCACCATAAAGCGCGGTGCCGTATGCGAAACCATCACCGCTGAGTTGTCGCTGTAGGCGCTCAGTACGCCTTCAGAATGCAGCTGGTAGGTATTGCGGATCATATTAAACAGCGAGCGATCCTGCTCTTTGCCATCGATAATCCAGTCCGCATTAAAGATTTTGTGGCGACAGTGCTCGGAGTTGGCCTGCGCGAACATCATCAGCTCAGCATCGACCGGATTACGCTTGATCGATGTATAAAAATTGACCAGATAATCGATTTCATCCGGCGAAAGCGCCAGTCCGAGTTCAGTATTAGCAGCGCGGAGCGCCTCGATGCCACCGGCCAGCACATCTACCGTACTGCTTTCGGCTGGCTGGGTATGGCTAAACAGCACCTCTGCATCATCATACTGACGCAGCACCGATTCGATCATGCGGTCGTGCAAACAGGCATCAATCAACGATATTTCAGCCTCAGTCAGCGCATAACCAGCTTTGGTGGCCACAACATAGGCGATACCGCGTTCCAGACGTAAGATCTTGTCCAGGTTACAGTTATGTGCGATATCCGTCGCCTTCGATGACCAGGGTGAAATGGTGCCGGCACGCGGTGTCACCAGGAACAATGTGCCTTCGCAGTTGACGTCCTTAAGCTTGGGGCCATATTGCAGTAATCGAGCCAGAATGGAACTTTCTTCCGCATTCAATGCCTCATTCACATCGGCAAAATGCACAAAATGCGTGGCAAGCCCGGAAACCGCTGGAACCAGCGTTTTTAGCTCATCCAGCAGTTTATTTAAACGAAAATCGGATAATGCGGGAGACCCTTGAATATGCAGCATATTGCCCTTAAATAGGTGGTGTATAAGGAAGGATGGAATGATAAAGCAAAGCAGCTTCAGATTAAACCATGTTGCGTAGCTAGTTTAACATTCACAGCGTATAATCGCCGATGGAGCCTTGACCAGCTCTATAACAGTTCAGGAAACAAAACACGGGGGCGACATGGCTTCGACGTGGGTAGCAAAACCTGAGGTGCATGCAGAGGTGTGAATCTCCTCTTAAATCCAGTCACAAAACTTATAGTTGCCAACGACGACAACTACGCTTTAGCAGCTTAATAACCTGCTCATAGCCCTCGGCCTGATGTGTTCCTGTACGCTCAGATCACCGGGGTCGACTCATACAGGATCGCGATGAAGCATGTCTGGTGTGGATTCGTTAAAACTTATCCAGAATCGCCATCAGTTTTCCCCGCCCATTGGGTAGCTGCTGGTTAAACTTAAGAATGGGATAAGCATGTAGAGCCGATGGCGGAGTGCTTGCGGACGCGGGTTCAATTCCCGCCGCCTCCACCAAT
>JAOUNI010000022.1 GCA_029881035.1 Gammaproteobacteria bacterium
TTCACCGGCAGTGCGTGAGCAGGTTGCGCGGCTGGCGCGTGTTCGGCCTGATGTGGCGGTTGAGGTTGTGGCTGATGATGATGCGCGGCTGACTGATCGTGACAAGCATTTTAATACCGGCGTGACCAGGGCGCTGCTGGCTGCGGCGGCGGTTGATGGTGATGTGGTGATTCCGAGATTTGATAAGGAGGCTGGCCAGTGAATAAAGTGACTTGTTGTTGTTTGTGCGGTGACGAAGATAAGCCGTTAAAACGAATCTATGGTGATTGGTACTGTGACGAATGCGAAGAGTTTGATCGTACCTGTGATATTGATGCTTATGAAGAGCAGAAGCGCGCTCGAATCGCTGAAGAAAATGAATATTAGTTTGATAACAATAATAAATAACGAGGCTGAAGCATGAGTGATAAGCCGACTGATTTTAATGATCTGGCGCAGGTGCAGGGTGTTGAGGCGCTCGGTGTGCAGATCACTAAAGATTTGCATGATATTACGGTCGACCGACGACGCGAAGTTGACGCGCCAGCGCAGCTTTCGGAGGGGGTGAAGGCTGTTTCTGATATGGGCAATGTGGTTCCATTTGATAAAAACAGCAATCTACCCAACGAAAACGCTGCGCGTGATGACGAATTTGAGCGTGTATGGCGTGGCAAGTTTGAACGAACTAATTCTGGCAGCCTGAAAGGCTCGGTGCGTAACACTGAGCTGGTGCTGCGACATGATAAGCATTGGGCGGGGGTACTGGGGCTTTGTGAGTTTAGTCATCGTGTTTTGAAGTTGAAGCCGCCACCGATGTCGGATTCGTGCGCGGGTGAGTGGAATGATATGGATGCGGGGTCTTTGCGGCTTTGGTTGGCTGAGCAGTATGGGTTTACGCCTAACCACGGTGATGTGACTGATGCGCTGGTGACGGTGGCGCGATCGAATAGTTTTCATCCTGTCCGGGAGTATCTTGAGTCGATTAAATGGGATGGTGTGCCACGGTTAAAAGACTGGTTGAGGCTGGCGTTTGATTCAACGGAGCCGGAGGGCTATCTGGCGTTGGTGGGCCCGAAGATTCTGGTGGGCGCGGTGGCGCGTGTGATGCGACCTGGCTGTAAGGCTGAGGAGGTGATGATTCTCGAAGGTCGGCAGGGGCGTGGTAAGTCAACGGTGATTTCTATTCTGTTCGGTGACTGGTTTTCTGATTCGCCTTTGCCGATTGGTAAGGTGGCGGCGCAGGAGCTTATCCAGGGTAAGTGGTGTTTTGAGATTGCGGAGCTGGACGCCTTTCATAAAGCGGAGGTGACGGCGTTGAAACAGTTCCTGTCGCAGCAGATTGACAGGTTCCGACCGGCGTATGGTCGGAGCGCGTTGGATTTTCCGCGCCAGACGCAGTTTTGGGGATCGACTAATCAGGATACTTATCTGCGCGATTACACGGGTAACCGAAGGTTTTGGCCGGTTTTTTGTGCGACCGTGAATAAAGAGTGGGTGCGCGAACATCGGGACCAGTTGTGGGCTGAGGCTTTGCAGCTTTATGAAAACAAGTTTCAGTGGTGGGTTTCTCGGGAAACGCCGGAGCGCGAAGCGGAGTGGTTGCTGGTGACGGATGTCCAGGATTCGAGAATGCAGGCCGATCCCTGGGAGGGGTTGCTCATTAAGTTTTTCGCTAAGTCCGTCAATGAGTATTTTCATGCGCATGAGATTCTTGAGGGGATTGGTGTTGATGGTGGGCACCAGACTCAGGCCCATGTAAACCGGATTGCGCCGATACTGAGGTCGTTGGGCTGGAAAAATACACGCAAGCGAATTCCTGATGGAAACGGCAGAAAAGTGCAGGCGCGGGTGTGGATTAATCAAGATCTGCTGGATGAGGTTCCGTTAAGCAGTGATAAAAACGAACAATCGGGTGATGAATTATGGGATATGTGACACCTGTGACGGCCTACGGTTTGAGGGTGTCACAGCTACAGGCTAGACGGGGCGCGGGTTGTGACGGCGTGACGGCTGTGACGCCGGTTTCCCGTGCACGTAGGCGCGCACACCTACGCGCGCGCACGCATGCGGATGCGAATATATGTGTCACAGGTGTCACTACTGTCTTATATAAGCAAAATCAGGAAGTTAGAGTGTGACGGCCTCAAATTGTAGGGTGTCACAGGTGTCACAGGGGTTTGAGTGGTATCGAGCTGATCTTTACAGCGTTGAAACAGTGGAGGGTTATCGAGTGATGGTGCAGAAGGTTGGTGGTCGGTGGGTTTATTCTGCATTTAGTCCATGTGAAAAAATTATCAGGAATGGTGATCGCTGGTTTTTTCGTGGCTTTGAGTACAAAGATCGGTATGAGATTGGTGAGCAGGTGCCACCGGCTTTTGATTTTCGAGGCATGACGGCTTCGATGCCGTTGGGTTGTTTTCGTGATGTTGATTTCGGTGGCACTGAGCCTGCGATGGCGGCTGCGAAGGATGCTTGTTGGTTGGATTGGTTAAATAATAATAACGGGGTGTGTGATGGCGAAGATTAAAACGATTGATGAACGGTTGTATGAGTGGGCGGATTTCGTGAGGGACAATAAAAAAGATTTGTTGTTTGCAAATAAATCACCTGAACAGCAAACGGCTGGCGGTGGTGATGTTAGTGATGGTTATATGCCGGAACACGTGGTATTGATGGAACTGGCTGTATTGCAATTACCTGTTGATTGCCGTGAGGCGGTGAAAGCTAAGTACATGGGATGCCAGGATAACCAAGCTGATCAGGCGCGCCAGCTGTCTGCCGCGCTAAAGAAAAAGATTTCTCGGCGGCGATTTAGCGAGATGATCTATTACTCGCATCTGTTTATCGCTGGGATTTATACAGGACTGGAAATGGCTATTGAAAAAAGTGTTGACAATGCCGCCCAGAAACCTTAAGTTTGCATTCAGAGTGTGTTGTTGCGACTGAGGCACACCGAACAAATTAATAATCATCAAAGCCTGCGAATTTCGCGGGCTTTTTTTATGTCTTTTTTCAGGAGGCGGGCCAGTGAATCTTAAGTCGGTATTGAAAACTATCGGTGTGGGTTTGCTGGCCAGTAACCCAGTGGGCGCAGGTGTGTTGTCTGTGGTGAATGCGTTCCTGCCTGATGATGAGAAGTTGGATGCTGGCGTGGCAACGGGTGCGGATGTTCATTCTGCTATCGATAAGTTACCAGCTGATGTTCGTGAACGGTTAATGCAGGCTGAGATTAATTTAGAAGTTGAGCAGGAGCGCGGTCGCACTGCTCGTTACCAGGCGATGTGTTCTGCTGATGGCCAGCAGACTCGGGCAAAGATTGTACAGATGGCCATGTGGTCGCTGATCGGGTTGACGATGGTGTTCATGTTGTTTGTTGGTTTTGTGTATGTCGAGAAGGGCGCAGCTGAGGCTTTCAGTGCTGAGATGGTAGCGTTTTTCTTTGCGCTGTCTGGCACGTATGCCTATGTGATCCGCGCGTACTTTGGTGACCTTAAAGCTGAAACGCAATCACGACACGCCACGATTGATGACAAGCCACAACATCCGAAAGGATTGGCTGGTTTGTTTTCAGCGATCAGGGGTTAAGGATGTCAGATATCAAACAGCAGGCTGTATCGACTATCGATCATGTCAAACATACGATGGATGCGGGTGCGTTTACTATTACAGTTGGCGCGCTGGCTGAGATACTGCCAGCGTTCGCGGCGTTGCTGTCTATTGTCTGGATGATGATCAGAATTTATGAGACGCGCACAGTGCAAAAGCTGCTAGGTAACACTGTTGTTGTTGATGATGAGCAGGATGATTAGTCGTGCCTGAGTCGCCTCCGCGATTAAGTTGTAAATCAAAAACAAAACGTGCGGTGGTGAAGGTTGCTGAAAAGCGTGAGTCAGCCGCTAAGCGCGGTTATGGTCGAGCATGGCAGAAAGCTCGTGAAGGTTTTTTGCGTAAGCATCCGTTGTGCGAGTGTGATGAGTGTCAGGCTGGCGTGAAGCGAGTGATGGCCGCGACGGTTGTAGATCATAAGGTTCCGCATAGAGGTGATAAGGTTTTGTTTTGGGATCGAAACAACTGGCAGGCAATGGCCGCGAGTTGTCATAACAAGAAAACCGCGCGAGAAGATGGCGGGTTTGGAAACCGAACCGCATCGACCAGCTAGGCATGGGGGGTGTAAATCCTTACAGCCGCGCGCACTGTAGACCGAGTCCCTACCTCCATTTTTACGTGGATAGTTTTGAATAGAGATTCACCACTTGCTGATTTTGTTAAAAGTGGTGATAGAAAAGCAGGATAGTCAAGAAATATTTAGTAGTTAATAAAAGTTTTTAATTTTAAATTTGTTTCACGTATTAATTCAGGGATTATTTTTATCAGGCAATCATCATGACGAAGAAAGCAGATCCAAACAAAGGGAACGTATCTCAGTTCCCTGGGGATTATGCTGGGCACTCTGATGATTGGCATATACAGCAAGCGGCAGATATGCGGCCTGCTGGTTTAAAGGCTGAAGAGTGTGATGTTTGGGATGTGATTGCTCCTGAGTTGAGCAAGGTAGGGCGGCTTAAAAAACTGTATATCGAAGTGATCTGCGAATATTGCCGGATCGTTGCAAAGTTGGCTGAGGCCCGTGAATACCTGGATCGCGAAGAATGGACTTATGTCACCACTGGCCGTCATGGGTCACAGGAAAAATCACGACCAGAAGTTGCTCAGTTGAATGATGACTGGCGAAAATTCCGTTCATTAGTGAGCGAGCTGGGCCTGTCGCCTGCGGCTGAAAAGAGCCTGAATAGCAAACAGGGTGATCTGTTCGGGCCGAACCCTTATTCAGATTTGTAGTGGTCGCGAAAAGTCAGCACATCAAAGACATTGATAAATATGTCAACGATGTCATAGCAGGGCGCAAGCTCGCTAACAAATGGGAAATTTTAGCGTGTAAGCGTTACAAAAAAGATTTAAAACGCTCGCGCACTACTGGTTTCGAATACGAGTTTGATCGGCAGAAAGCTGAGCACGCGATCAAGTTCATCGAGACATTGCCGCACACCAAAGGAAAGTGGGCCACGCTCACAGGTAAAGATCGTCTGATCAGACTGGAAGGCTGGCAGAAGTTCATTATTGGAAGCATTTTTGGTTGGGTTCACAAAAAAACTCGGCTTCGCCGGTTTAGAGTCGCGGATGTTTATGTGCCGCGAAAAAACGGTAAGAGCGTTATTGCTGCAGGCATCGGGCTTTATATGCTCACCGCTGACGGTGAGTTTGGCGCTGAGGTTTATTGCGGTGCGACTACCGAAAAGCAAGCCTGGGAAGTATTTAAGCCAGCTAAATTGATGGCTGAAAGGTCGCCAATGTTTCGGCGGCATTACGGCGTTGAAGTGACCGCGCGTTTTCTAACACGGCCTCGTGATGGCTCGGTGTTCGCGCCAGTCATAGGCAAGCCTGGTGACGGAGCGTCACCCTCCTGTTCGATCGTTGATGAGTTCCATGAACACGATGACGATGAGCTTTACGACACTATGATCACAGGCATGGGCGCGCGCGAACAGCCGCTCATGCTGGTGATCACAACGGCGGGCTCGAATATCGCCGGGCCCTGTTATCAAAAACAAAGAGACCTCGAAAAAGTTCTCGAAGGTGTTTTTGAAAACGATCAGCTGTTTGGTGTTATCTACACCATCGACAAAGAAGATGACTGGAAAGCAGAGTCGTCACTGATTAAAGCCAATCCAAACTACGGCGTATCAGTTGGAAAAGATTTCCTGAGAAACCAAATTCGTGACGCTGAGCAATCACCACGAAAAATAAACACGGTCAAACGTAAACATTTCAATATCTGGGTCGGTGCTAAAGACGCCTGGATGAACATGGACTTGTGGAACGCGCAAGGCGACTCAACGCTTCAGCGTGAAGACTTCGTTAACGATCCCTGCAACAAGGCGCTCGATCTATCGAGCAAGCTCGACATCACGGCTGATGTCGATATGTTCACGCGCGTCATCGACGGCAAAGATCATTATTATGTTTTCGGCAAATACTATCTGCCTGAAGACAGAGTCAACGAAGACGGCAAAGAACATTACCAGGGCTGGGTCAACGACGGTCATCTGATTACAACTGACGGCAACGTCATCGACTACCAGACGATTGAAGACAACGCGGCTGCCGACGGTAAGAACTACCAGATCGAACAGGTTGGATATGATCCCTGGGGCGCAACCGATCTGGCGCAACGCCTGCAGGACAGTCACGGCATGACCGTGGTAGAAATCCCGCAAACCACAAAGTATTTATCCGAGCCGATGAAGTGGGTCGAATCAATGGTGCTCGCTGGTCGTTTTCATCACGACAACAACCCGGTGCTGTCATGGATGATCTCGAACGTAGTCTCGAAAGAAGATGCAAACGAAAACGTGTATCCGCGCAAAGACGGTAAAGAAAATAAAATCGATGGCGCAGTAGCCACCATCATGGCCATGCTGTTATCGATGAAAGAAGAATCTGAAGAAGGCCCGAGCGTTTACGAAGAACGAGGAATAATAGCATTTTGAAAATAATCCCTGACATCTTAGGAATCGCGGGTCTTGGCCTGGTTGGTTATGGCGTTGCTCAATGGAGCGTGCCTGCGGCCTGTGTGGTGGTCGGTGTAGTCCTGATGTTTTCCGCCTACCGAATGGCTAAAAAATAATTATGTTTCTCGATAGAATTGCGAACCCGCAAGCGGCGATCACTGAATCCAGCGAGCTGGCTAAAATGATTTATGGCTCGCAATCAAATGCGGGCGTGACCGTCACTACCGATAGCGCCATGCGTCAAAGCGCGGTTTATGCCTGCGTGTCCGTTATCAGCGAAACCGTTGCGCAGTTGCCGTTAATTCTTTACATGCGTGATGGTGATAGAAAACAACGTGCGATCGCAAACCGTTTGTACAGTTTGTTGCACGACGCGCCGAATGATTTTCAAACCAGCTTCGAGTGGCGTCAGACAAAAACTGCTCACCTTTGTCTACGCGGTAAAGCGTTCAGTTTTATCAATCGGTCAGTAACAGGCGAAGCGCTTGAGTTGTTACCTATGCACCCTGATCGGGTAAAAATAAAACAGCATAAAGATTATCGGCTTGAATACGAATTCACCGATGCCGACAACATCAGACATATACTGCGGCAGGATCAGGTGTTTCGTCTCACTGGTCTGTCGTTTGATGGCGTGAACGGCATCAGCCCGATTGCTTACCATCGTGAAACCGTTGGCACGGGCATTGCTGCAGATAAGCACACCGCGTTGTCGTTTAAAAACGGCGCGAAGATGAATGGCGTGCTGAGTAATCCCGGTCACTTCAGCACTACTGAAGTCGCTAAGCGAGTCAAAGAAAGCTGGGACGAAGCGCACAGTGGCGACAACGCCTTTAAAACACCGTTGCTCGAAGATGGTTTGTCATGGATACAAACTTCAATGAACAACCGTGATGCTCAATACATCGAAACCCGTAAATTTCAGACTGAAGAAATAGCGCGAATTTTTCGAGTGCCGCCGCATAAAATCGGTCATCTTGAAAAAAGCACCAACAACAACATTGAGCATCAGGGTTTAGAGTTTGTTACCGATACCATGATGCCCTGGCTGCGCCGTTGGGAGCAGGCGATTGCTCGTGACTTACTAGGCCGGTCTGATAGCCGAAAGTATTTCTCTGAATTTTTGGTTGATGGTTTGCTGCGTGGCGACTCAAAGAGCCGCGCAGAATATTACGCGCGCGCGGTCGGTAGCAACAACGGCCCTGCATGGTTAACGGTTAATGAGATTCGCGCAATGGAAAATAAAAATTCGATTGAAGGTGGCGATGTTTTATACGTGCCTTCATCCGTTATGCCTGCCGGAGAGAATAAATGATTTTAGGAAAACACCGCGATCAACGCACGGCTGAATCAGTGGCTCGTTTCTGGGGCAAGACTTTATCCAAAGATGAAAAACAGTGGTACAGCATCAACACCACGAACAGCGACCAGGCTGAGATTTTAATTTATGACGTGATCGGCTGGCCGTTCATCGATGCTGAAACCTTCGTGCGCGAACTGACCGCGATCAATGCACCGAACATTAAAGTGCGCATCAACAGTCCAGGTGGTGATGTCATGGATGGCACGGCTATCTATAACGCACTGCGCGCGCATCCTGCACAAGTCACCACCGTTGTCGAAGGCATGGCCGCATCAATGGCCTCAGTAATTGCGTTAGCGGGTGATCACGTCGAGATTGCCGACAACGCTTACTTCATGATTCACAACCCGTGGACAATCGGCTGGGGTGACGAACACGCACTGCGCGACATTGCAGACTTACTCGGTCGCATTGGCAACACACTGGCGCAAACCTACGCCAAAAAAACTGGCAGCAAAGTCGCTGACATTAAAGCATTGATGGATGCTGAGACCTGGTTCATCGGCAGCGAAGCCAAAGACGCTGGCTTTGTCGATGCTGTTGTCGGTGATGTAGAAGCTACCGCACGATTTGAACTGGGCATGTTTGACCATGCACCTAAAGCGCTGAAATCGGCACCGCGTTCATTCGCGGAAAACCCGCCCAGTGCAAAAGAATTAGAACAGCTCCTGCGCGATGCAGGTTTTAGCCGTTCACAGTCCGCTGCTATTACCAGCAACGGACACAAGGCCATTCGCCAGCGCGATGCTGATGAGGATGTTCTTCTCGCAATACAAAACTTAACTTTAACAATGAATACCGGAGAACAATTATGAGTGAAGCACTCGCAAAGGCTGTCGAAAATCTTGGCAGTAGTTTTGAGCAGTTTAAAAACGCCAACGATCTGCGTCTGGCTGAAGTAGAAAAGAAAGGCACGGCTTCCGCTGAACTAAGGGAAAAGGTTGATACCATCAGCGCGGCGGTGGGTGAGTTCCAGAAAATCAAAGACCAGATCGATGCTATCGAAGCCGCTGCCAATCGTGGCGCTCTGGGCGGCGGTGGTGCGGTTGATAGCAAAGCCATCATCGAACACAGCGAAGGCTTCAACGGCTTCATGCGCCGTGGTATTGATGACGGTCTGCGTGCCCTGGAAATTAATGCGGGCCTGACTACACAGTCAGATCCTGATGGCGGCATGATTGTGCCGGTTGAAGTGGACAAGGAAATTGTTCGCCTCGCAGGCACGATGTCGGTCATGCGGTCACTGGCCACGGTGCGTCCTGTTGGTTCTGCGGTTTACAAAAAAATCATCAATAAAGGCGGCTCGACTTCCGGATGGGTTGGTGAGGAAGAAACTCGCTCTGAAACAAACACACCTGTTTTGGCCGCGCTTGAATTTCCAACTATGGAACTTTACGCCGAGCCACATGCTACGCAGACGATGCTGGATGACAACGAATTTAATGTTGAGTCGTGGTTAGCTGACGAAGTCGCTATCGAGTTTGTCGAACAGGAAGGTGCGGCCTTTATTACCGGCAACGGCGTTAAACGGCCGCGTGGTATTTTGGGCTATGACACAGTAGCCAATGCCTCATGGATACACGGCAAACTGGGTTTTGTTACCTCGGGCGCGGCGGCTGATTTTGCGGCAGCACCAGACGGCGGCAATGCGCTAATTAATCTGCAGCACTCACTCAAGTCAGTCTACCGTAGCAACGGCACGTTCCTGATGAATGACCTGACGATGGCGGCAGTGCGTCAACTCAAAGACGGTAACGGCGCTTACCTATGGCGTCCGGGTATAGAGGCAGGCGCATCCAATACCCTACTGGGCAAACCTGTTGCGATTGATGACACCATGCCGGATGTTGCTGCTAACGCATTTGCAATTGCCTTCGGTGATTTCCGTCGTGGTTACGTTATCACTGACCGCATGGGCGTGCGCGTGTTGCGTGACCCATACACAAATAAGCCGTTCGTCAAGTTCTACACCACCAAGCGCGTTGGTGGCGGTGTGCAAAACTTCCAGGCTATCAAGTTGCTGAAAATCGCAGCTTAATCGTAGCCACGCAGTAAACCGAAACGGCGGCCAGTTGGTCGCCGTTTTCTTTTTGAATATTTATTTTAAGAACGAGGAAAAATAATCATGCGCGATTTGCATAACAACATTAACCCAACTGGAGTAGCTGTTACCGCTAACACGGATAACACTGCAACGGTTTCCGGCATCATCGATTTACAGGGCTACGGTTCGCTGGAATTCCTGATTGCCACCGGCACACTGGCTGACGCTGATGCCACCTTCACTACGCTAGTTGAAGAAGGTGACGTTGCCAATTTGTCCGACGCTGCAGCCGTTGCTGATGGCGACTTGCTAGGCACTGAAGCGCTGGCTTCATTCACCTTTGCTGAAGACGATTCTGTTTTCAAAATCGGCTACACCGGCAACAAACGCTATGTTCGCTGCACCGTGACACCGGCAGCAAACACAGGTGCAGCGCCTTTGGCGATCATCCCTGTGTTGGGCCATCCCAACATCATACCTACTGATAACCCGCCTGCGTAGTCCGTAAGCAACGGAGCTGGCCGATAAGGCTGGCTCTGTTGTTGTGGTTACGGGTTTCCTGAGAAACAAAGGAGCAAAACCGTGAAAGATTACACAGTTATAAAAGGCTTCAAAGGTTCACGCACCGGCGCGACCGTTGAAGAGTTTGTCGAAGGCAAGGTTGTGCAGCTTGATGGTGACCTTGAAAAAGTCGCTATTGACAACAAATGGGTGAAACCATCAAAAGGGCAGGCACCGCAAAAAACTGAAAAAGTTAGCATCGATGATGATCGGGTTTTTAAACTGGTTGATGCTATTCGGGCGCTGGAATTAGATAACAAAGAACACTGGACAAATTCCGGTGCACCGGAATGCGCAGCACTGGCGGATCTGACTGGCTCAAAAGTAAGTGCCGCTGAACGCGACGCTGCTTACCAGTATTTTATTGATAATAAAAATTACCTGTAGAGGTAATTTTTAATTGTACAAAAAGAGCCGCGTATTGCGGCTCTTTTTTTATAACCAGAAGAAACAAAAATCATGCGAAATGAAATAGTCACCGCTCCTGCTGAAGAACCCATTGCCCTGGCTGAAGCTAAGGCGCACGTAAGGGCCACGGATACATCAGAAGACGCATTGATCACCTCGCTGATTATTGCGGCTCGTGAATATGTCGAGGCGTACATATTAAGAAAGCTCGTTACTCAACGGTGGCGTGTTTATTACAACGATTTTTATGAACTGGTGCTGTTCGATCTAACACCAGTGTCATCCGTGTTATCGGTTAAGTATATCGACGCCGATGGCGTACTCACCACGCTGGCAGCAGATCAATACAAATTATTAAAATCTGCACCGGCCAACGTCATCGCCGCTTACGGTGTGACCTTCCCGTCGCCACGCAACGAAGCCGAAGCGGTATATGTCGAAGTTGAATGTGGTTACGGTGGTGCAGCGGCTGTGCCAGTGGCCATTAAGCAGGCCATGTTACTTTTTATTGGGCATCATTACGAAGACCGTGAAGCCGAAACACCGGCAGCCGTTAACGCCTTGCTGTCACCTTACCGGGTGGTCACGTTCTAATGAAAGCAGGCACCTTACGTCACCTGGTCTCATTACAAAGCGCCACCAAAACCGAAGGTGATTATGGCGAAGACACGGAAACATGGACACAGTACGCAGCGCCTCGCGCCGCTATCGTACCGCTGCG
Organism: Gammaproteobacteria bacterium; assembly: GCA_029881035.1. GTDB lineage: Bacteria > Pseudomonadota > Gammaproteobacteria > SZUA-229 > SZUA-229 > LH-M37. Next base: position 11,646 of record JAOUNI010000022.1, read on the forward strand.
CGGCGCAGAGTTTTACGCGGCTCAACAGGTCAACGCGGAAATAAATGTAAAAATAATAATCAGATACCGTGCTGATGTAAAAGCCTCGCACCGTGTCGTGTTCGGCAGCATCACCTACGAAATCGCAGCACCACCGATCAACCCGCAAATGAAAAACATTGAACTGCACTTAATGTGCAAAATCATTAACTAATAAGTACAGGAGAGAATAATGGAACAGAGATTATTTGTTGGTTATGACGATGCGGGTAATAAGGTTTATCAAGTGGTTGTTGATGAGGCGAAGAAGGTTATAGAAAATCCCCTCATTGGCGTATCAGAATCATACACGATTACTATAAATGCTGCGGCTGAGTTGCCTGCAGATAGCACAGCAGTAACGCCAGCAGAGGTAATTACAGTCACGCCAACCGCAGGATTTAAACGGTGTATTGTGACTTTTTTCGCAGATGAAGGCATGACTCCATTTGCCGTTGGTGCAAATGTTACGCTCAATGCCAATGACACAACGATTGCTGCTTCTCGACTTTCCATTGCCGATTATACAGAAGGGGCTTCATTGACCAGTGCTGCATCTAAAGATGCCCACAAAGTAAGTAAAAACCGAGGGTTAATGTATGACCTTTCAGGGCTTGATTCGACAATCGAAAAAATTAGTCTTGTTGGTATTGCAACTGGTGGCACAGGTGCAGCATCTAAATCTCACATTGAATTGGTGTTTATCTAATGAAAAACAATCTACTCACACTCGGACAAAAAGACCGTAGCTTAATTTTGCCATCCGTTTTAGGCAAAGGATTTTTCTACGGAATGTACGCGGGCAATACCAGCATTGTTGATAAATTTGGTTTGGCTGCTGATATAGGCAAGACTGGTGTTACTGGTGATGTCAGTACAAATGCAGGCTGGTTTACAGGTAATGGTGCAGACCATTATGAAAGTCTAACTGATACTCACATGCACGATGTGTTAAGTCTAGGCTTGACAGAGCAATTAATACTGACTTTTGATTTGTTTCTTGCTGCCGGATGGGCAGCAAATGATGCAGCTATGTCATACGGCAGATACACTTCAACAGTCGGCGGGTTTGTCGCAATGGTACTAAGCACAAACAGGGTTCGATTTGACTATCGAGCTGTAGGTGGTAGTCAGTTAAGTGTTGCCACTTCAGCGGTGATGGCCAACGATGTGCGGCACACAGTTACTTTTGATGTAAACGTGGGCGCAGGTACAGTTGACACTTATGTGGATGGTGCTGTTTCTGGCGGGGCTTCTGGCGTTGCTTTTGGCACTCCAGTGACAAATGAACAAACAGGTGGTTTATTTATCGCTGCCCGCATGGGAGCATCAGCAGCAGATAGCCAAATGGATGCTACTGGCAGAATGGCAAACCTACTTGCTTTTAAACCTGCGGTTGTGGATACCTCTTTGGCACTAGCAATAAACACTGAAATGTATAATCAGCGCCATGAAATTCCGTGGGCAATTGAGGGTAAATAATGGCTATCACTGACTGGTGGTTAGGTGATGCTGGCGTTGACTCTGCCAGCGTGGTATTGCGTTCAGATACCAACGGCGCAATAACAGCCAGCAAAAGTTTTTCTGGTGATACTGTGGCTGATACGTCTATTGAGGATGGGCTTGTCAGAATTGATTTTGCAAATGTTGTCGCTGATGAAAGTGTAGATATTACTATTTCAGGTAGCACAATTACTGCACAATTAAAGCTAATGCCTGTAGATACTCCATTTTGTATTGGCTGGTATTCCTGCATGGAAATCGGGCTACGCATGATTGCAGGCAACCAAATGATAAATAAACACAATGTTGTTGCTTCATTCGGTGAGGGCGATTTGCCATACGTGGAAAATAATATAGCTCACTGGGGAGTTTCCAAAGTTGGGGCAAGTAAAAGTGGTGGGCAAACACAAGCTAATGCCTCAGCCCACTACAGGGCTTTTATGCGTAACCCAGGCGTAAAATATTTATCTCAAAATGCGCCATTCTTTCGTATGGGTGATGATCATGAGTGGCCGGGGGACGATTGGGATCACACAGTTGCAAACGCAAACGATCAGGGTTTAACGTTCACATTGCAATCAGAAGTAGATGACTTATTCGACAAGTTCAATAAAGCACTGACTGGCTACCAGAAAGGTAATCCGCAAAACAGTTATCCAACAGCTACGGCACAAAAGCCGTCAAACGCTGATGCAGGCACAGATGTTAATAACTATCCGCCGTCGTATTTTCGTAAACGTATCGGCAATGCTGAATTTTTCATGCTTGATTGCATATCCCATCGAAATCCTATTGCCGCCGTTGATGATGAAAATAAACACATGCTCGGTAGTGTTCAAGAGGCGTTGTTGCTTTCCGCGCTATCCGATTCCACAGCGGATTTCAAATTCATAGTGTCAAGCAAAGTATTTTTTGCTGCTGCATCGACATTTGCAAATCAGGATTCATGGGCGTGGTATCAAACCCGTCGTGACGTAATACTGGATTACATACGTGACAACAATATAACAACTGTTGCTATTTTGTCTGGCGATCAGCACACGCCGCAAATAAGTTACGCCTTGCAATCAGAAGGTGACAACTGGGATATGTTTGAAGTTTGTGCCTGTCCTGTTGGCGTACCATTAACAGGCGTAATTGACACAGCAACAGAAAATAAAGAGCTGCTGGTTTGGGCGAATCAGGTCTACGGGATAGTTCAGGTTTTTGATACTCATTGCCTTATTGAACAATATTCTATTGATGGCAAACGAGCGTCGAGCACAAGATTAAATGCAGGAAGTAATATCCCTGTCTTAACAAACAACCAAATTGCATTTGGATAATAGAAGAAAACCGAAATGAAAAAACTACTAGCATTAATGTTGTTCACATCCATTGGCTTAATGCTGATCTGAAATGACCACACAGCAAACAATAAAAGTTTTCTTCGCCATGCTGAAGCATTGATCTGCAATATCTGAGTCCAATGATCTCCACCAACTTCACCCCTTCAATTCCCGATCTAATCAAAGAGATTGGTGCGCTCGAAGAAGGTTTACAACGCAAGGCTGTCACCTCGGGTTTAACCGCTTCAGCGAAACCGTTGAAAGATCGGCTGAAACAAAACGCGCCATCAGACAGCGGTGCGTTGAAAGGTTCTATCGGTCAGGTGGTGTTGTCATTAACCGCGAAAGCGCGGCTGGGTTTTGCTGCAGACGTTCGCGCCATTCTGGTCGGGCCGGTGCGTAAAGCTAATTCAACACTGGGCGGTGTGACTAAAAAACGCGCACAGGGTTATAAGGCTCACTGGTTAGAAGAGGGTACGAAAGCTCACACTATAAAGCCGCGAAAAAAAGGCGGTCGCAAGGCGCTGAGTTTTGGTGGTGGTTTTGTTAAAGAAGTGAATCATCCTGGTATTAGCGCCACGCATTTTATGGGTAACGCTTACCAGCAAACACAAGCATCGGTTAACGATAACTTTTACCAGGGGCTGTCGAGATACCTCGATAAAATCCGCAAGGTAGCATAATGACTGTTTCATTTATTACCACCAAGCTGACGGCTACTGCCGCGTTTCAGCAGGTTGCTGCTGCGCCTGTGTCTGTGGGTAAGCCGTCACTCGATACCGCTAAAGCATTAAAAACATTATTGCGCGCCACGTTCACGGGTGGCAGTTTCGATCCGTTAACACTGGGCAGCGAGCCGGTGCATCCGTCATTGGTATATCAACTGGTGAGTAGTGGCTGGTTGCGCCTGCAGGGTTTCGCGGTGGCTTATACCGAAACTTATGTGCTGTTCATTCGCGCGGCAACTATGTCGGCGTTAGTGACTAAAGTCGATGCCGTGGTCACGGTGATCGAAGCCGGTAGCAACGCCATCGAAGTCACTGACATGCTCACCGAATTTGATGACGTGCAAAAACTGTATCGCTGCAACATGGAAATCGCTTTCACGCAACCGGCGGGCGATGGCACGCTGGCGGCGGCGCTGGTGTATCCGTTAGCAATCGACGGCACGCCTAACCAGTACGATGCTGATTGCTCACAACGCCGCATCAATAGCTATGGCGTCATCACGCTCACCACCGGCAACAACGTCACCACTTTGCGCGACACAGCAGAAGCCGCGCTGGTCGGTCAGTCGATGGGCGAACAGTTCACACCGCTGCAACTGAAATCAGGCTCAGCACTGGAATTACCCGGTGGCCTGCAAGCCTGGCACGACATTTATTTTGAAACTCAATACACCACTAACTGAGGAAGCTAACTATGTACCAACGCAAAGACAAAGACGGCAAAGTGATTACCGAGCGTGCCACTGTACAACCCACACCCGAGCAGGCGCAGAAGCAAAAGTTTCAGCGCATTGCTGATGATAATAAACAGCGTGAAGCCTTTTTGAAATCACGCGAATCGAAACCAGCGGCGGCTGAACCGGCTCCGGTTAAATCTGCAATCACCCACAAACCCGCTGCCACCGTTTAACAGCAGCTCTTAAAAATTATTAATAGCAGGAGTTAGAAAAATGTCTGATATTCAAGTAGCGGATAACCGGATCTACGTCAAAGATGAAGTCACGTATGGAACGGATAGCGTACCCACCGCAACCGATCGTGTTCGCACCAGTGACCTCGACATCGTGCCTTACGATGGCCCTCGTATCGAAAAAGCGTATGACGGTGACGGCGGTCGTGATCGTAACAGCATCAACACTGGCCCGTTTACATCATTGACCTGCAAAGTAGATTTCGCAGGCTCTGGCACTAAGGATATTGAGCCGACTTATGCGCCTTTATTGCGTAGCTGTGGTGTGGGTGTTGTTGAAACCGCGCTTACTAATACAACGATTACAACTGGCACGGGCGTGATTACCGACAGCTCATCAATTTATTTTGTTGAAGATCTCGCTGGTGAGCTGGAAAAATCAGCACTACTCGGTGTGCGCGGCACAGCAGGGCTGGACATTAGTCGCGGTGCCGTTCCGCAATGGGATTTCAGCTTACTGGGTACATACAACCAGCCCAGCCACATTGCCTCCACGTTAGCCGGTGCGCCTGCTGCACAGCTCAAAGGCATCCCGGTCACTAATGCCAACACCGCCACGGTCACGCTCGACGGCGCAACGGTTTGCCTGGAGTCGCTCAAGTTCGACAACATGGGTTACACCACTGACTTTGTTAACGGGCCAAACTGTTTAGAGGTTAAGTCGTCCCCGACACAAATCAAAGGCACCATCGTCATCAAAGACGAAGGTTATGCAACGAAAAATTTCGTGGCCTTAGCGGAGTCACACGGAGGGGTAACGGAAGTCGCGCTGGCGGTAACGCACGGCACGGTGACTGGAAATATTCTCAGCGCCTCGGTTGCGACTATCCAGATCACCGACATCAAGCGCACCAGCCTCAACGGTATCAAAGGCTGGACCATGACCTTCGGCCTGACCAGCAACGCGCCACTGGTTATCGTACAAACTTAAAGCATTCGCTTTGGTGGCTTGGGCTTCCCGTGGCCCTTGCTGCCGATTCATTTCACACGGGCTTTTATTCATTAAAGGTAAATAGTTATGCACTACAGAAACGGAAGAGCCGCAGTAAACGGTGACAAGATTGTTTCATTGAACGGTGGCGAGGTCGTGGCAGCGGGTACGCTGTATGACGCGGTGCCTGGTAATGATTATTGCAACGGCCACATCATGGTCGGATACGAGCAAAGCGGCAGCGATCCGGTTGCCTGCATGTGCGATTGTTTGCATGTCGATGATCTGGCGGCAATTCTGGCTGAGAAAGGTCTGGGTAATCGTCCAGACGGAATGTAATTCATTAGCTGAGAAAAGCAGAAGCATCTACTCCTGCTTTTTGTTTTTTAATTTTATTATCACGGGAAAATATTATGTCATTCCAAATTGGAAAAAAAACCATCAAGTGCAATGTCGGCTTTAAGGCCGAAGGGGATCTTGACGAACAGGTCGATGTTTCGATCGTGCTGGTCTATCAGCGGCCTTCAGTAAAAGACGCCAAAGAATTCAGCAAACTCAATGCCGAATTTGCCGACGCGGTGAAGTCACTGTCTGCGCCAGGCGCTGATACATCAATGGTCGAAACCAGTGAAGCCATCAACGCCATTGAACAGAAAATGTCCGACTTTGTGCGCATCCGTATTTCCGGCTGGGATAAAGTACAGGGCGGTGAGGGTGAAGCGTTAGCGTTTAACCCGGAAAACCTCGACCTGTTATTTAATGACAAGGATGCCAGGCGCGCAGCCTTTACCCGTTACACCGACCTGGTTAACGGACGCAAAAAGGAGGCAGACGAAAACTTAAAAAAATCGGAAGCTACTGGGTAACGGCAAAGGAACCAGTAGATGAAGAGGAAAAAAGGGAACGTGAGTCCGCAGCTTTGCGGCTTATGAATTTCACGGAAGAACAAATTAAAGAAGAGCTGGCTCAAGAAGAAGGCGGGCCAGATAAAGACTGTGAAATATGGCCTGAGCATGTTGAGGCGCTGGATTTGTTTCTCAGCGTGCAGCGGCGATGGGTGTATCCAGCTATGTCGAGCCGCCCGGTTGGGCTGGATCCGGCATGGGTAACACTCAAGGCTGAACTGATGTTTCCTGAGAAACAAAATCGGCTTGAGGTTATTAACCAGGTAGAGCTGATAGAGAGAGGTGCGCTCGGTGCATGGCCAAAGAGTTAAGGTGTAATATTTAAACTTGACATTCGGTAGCCGGATGGATTATTGTTTCTCTGCACTAGCAAAATCTAGTGCCGGAATTGGTCTTCCGTTTGGTCAGAGAGCAGGGCTCTCATTCGATGAGCTTTTTTTGTGCCTGTAGAAATATGGCAGGCTGTGCGGGGCTTCCTTCGGGAAGGCCGATCCTCTGACCGGTAAGACCAACCCCGTGCAGTCTGCCACCCTATTGATTGGTCTCGATGGTGGCAGTTCTTGAACATATTCAGAGGACGCTACTATGTCGGCACAAGTAATAAAACTAAAAGAGTATTCACCCGGTATCCAGCAAGCCACTATTAAGCTTGAGTGGCAGGTGTCCAGTGATGCACCTAAAACAGTCGATGATTTATATTTCACGAAGCGCGAACCAAACGGTTGTATCAATTGGTGGGCTGTAACTAAGCCTAGCAATTATTATAGTGCGAACTATATGGTAGGAAGGGCGCATGCGTTTGATGTAATTGAGTTAATGTTTAATCCAAAAGCAAAAAACTTAAATGATGGGCTGCTTAGTAATATCGCTATAAACATGGCTGAAAACCACAAAACAGACGATGGTGTGATGCGTGGTTTCTTTAGTGCGTTCAGTGAGTTATTGCTAAATGGGAAAGTAGTGCGTTGAGTAGCGCAATTGATATTACTGGACAGCGGTTTGGGAAATTACTAGTAGTTAAACGGGTTGAAAACGATAGTAGTGGTTTCGCTATGTGGTTGTGTCACTGTGATTGCGGTAACTCGAAAGTCATCCGTGGTGTTTCTTTGAGAAACGGCAATACAAAAGGTTGTGGCTGTATTGCTGCGCCCGATCATACGGGTAAGCGATTTGGTGGATTGGTGGTTTTAAAAAAGTTAGCCAATAAAAAGTCGCATTCTAATTGGTTATGCAAGTGCGACTGTGGCGCCACAACTAAGGTTACGAATACTCGCTTGGTTAGTGGTGCCACGAAATCATGCGGTTGCGGCAGAAAGTCTTTGGATGGGCTAAGCACGTCCAGTCCTCGTGAATACCGAAGCTGGCGAGCGATGCTTGCGAGGTGCAATAACCCGGAAACAAGACATTACGAGCATTATGGTGGTAGGGGAATAAAAGTTTGTGATCGCTGGTTGGATTTCACGTTGTTTCTGAAAGATATGGGACGCAACCCCGGTAGGTTTCACACGCTTGATAAACAGGATAATAATGGTAATTACGAACCGGGTAACTGTGCGTGGGTAGATAAGAAAGCCCAGGCAAGAAATACACGGCGTAACTTTATTCTTTCATATAAAGGTAAAAAGAAGTGCCTTGCTGAATGGTGTGAGTTGCTAGGTTTAAAATATCACACTGTATATTGTCGATTGCGTAATGGTTGGTCGGTGCAGTCGGCACTTGAAGAACCGAAAAAAGTAAACCAGTTTTCAGAATAAAAACAAATTATTTTTAATAAACAAAAGCTCACTTCGGTGGGCTTTTTTATTGGCGTCGATAAAATGGCTCAGACATATAAAACGGGAATAATCCTGACCGGGTCAGCCGATGGAGCGATCAGAGCGGTCAAATTAACGGACGAGCAACTTAAAAAATTAAACTCGACCGAAAAGAAAGGGCACGATACTCAGAAAAAAACCCGCGCGGAAACTAAAAAAACCAGTCAGTCGATGGGTGATTACGCGGGCAAACTAGGCCTGGTTACGTCTGCAGCTTCTATATTAACCGCCGCGTTGGGCGGGTTGTCTATAGCGAATACCGTGCGCGAAACAGTGGCTTTAACGCGGGAGACCAACGCCTGGGCGGCGGCGGTAGGTGTGACTACGCAGGAATTGCGGGCTTCGGAATATGCGGCCCAGTCTTTGGGGTTGTCTCAAGGCAAGATCGCGGACATTTATAAAGATACGGCTGAAAAAATTTCTGACGCTTATATCAATGGCGGAGGTGAAGCGGTTGAGGCTTTGCGCAATATCAATCTTACCGCTGCGGATCTCAATAGTTTGTCTCCTGATCAGCAACTTATGGCTATTGCTAACGGCCTGGATTCTATTGGTGATCACAACAACAAAATCCAGATTTTGGAATCGCTTGCTTCTGATGCCAGCCTGTTAATCCCTTTACTGGAAAACTCCGGTGAAAAATTTAAACAATTAAAACAGGAAGCGATTGATTCTGGCAGGGCCATGTCGAATATCGACGCGGCTGTTGTCACCTTGCTCGATGTTGAATTTCGTAAATTGTCAGCTTCATCTGACGGCTTTGGTAATAGCCTCACCGCAGGTTTAGCGCCTGCTATTTATGGTGTGACCAAAGAAATTAATACACTGACATTGGGCTGGGGTAGCGCCAGCGAGATAACTGCGAAAGCGATAGATATTACCGTTACGGGGTTGGGTTTTGTGCTCGATGCAGGGCATGATGTTTTGACCACTGTGAAGCTGATAGAAATCGGTTGGCTGCATGTGGGTAATGTTGGCGTGTCAGCGTTTATTGGAATGGGTAATGTCGGCGTTGATTTTGTTAATAACTTCCTGCTTCCGTTTCGTGAAACACTGGGGTCAATTACTGAAGGCTGGGGGTATCTGCTTCAGTTAGCGGGTGACTTTACGGGTAACACCGCCTGGCAGGAAGCTGGCGAATTTATGCTGGGTTACAGCAAGGCTATTAAAGAAACCCGTTTTGAGATGGCGGATTTTATTGGTCTGCAAAAAGATTTGCAGGGTCAAATCGCAAAGTCCAATGATGAGCTGCTGGCAATGCTCAACGCCAAAGCGCCGTCAGATGAAATAAAAAAATGGCTGGCTGAGCAACGCGCAGAAGTTGAAAGACTGGCAGCAGCGAACGTGGCTGCGGCTGAAGCACGAAAATTGCTGACTGATGAAGAAAAAAAGGCAGCGGAGTCCTCTAAAGAATTAAGAATAGCGGCTGATGCGACCGCGCAAGTTTATAAAGACACAGCATCATCCATTCGTAATTCATTCAGCGGTGCGTTTCGTGACATTCTTGACGATCAAAATACTTTTGTTGATCGTATGTTTGATTCAATTAAAAACCTGTTTGCTGATATAGCAACATTACAACTGACTAAACCGTTCATCATTCCATTTACAGCGGGTATAGCAGCATCAACCGGCGCTAACGCTGAAGAACAGTTAGCGGCTGTCAGCGGAATGGGCGGCACCGCCGCCGACACTAAAGGCGTAATGGCTGATGTCGGTGAATACATTGGCGCAGGCATGGTTGGTTACATGGCTGGTGGTATGGCCGCGAAAATGTTTGATGTGGCGAACCCTGGCATGGCGCAAAACCTATCGGGCATTGGTGCCATGATCGGTCTGTCGATGGGTAATCCATTTATTAGCGCTATCGCCGGTTTTGTTGCAGGTTCATTATTCAAAGGCGACTGGGTTACTGATGCTGAAAAATTAAACCTTTATTACACGCGTGGTGCGGGTGTTTCGGGTAATCGCGAAATCAGCCAAAGTCGTGATGGTGGTGCTTTTAATTCAGACGACAGCCAGACTATTATTCGTACACTGGATGCGGCTTTTACTCAGCGCCTGTCGCTAACCTTTGGCCAGTTTGAGGACAGCCTGGTCAATCAGCTTCATTTGTTGAACATCGGCAATCTTAATGCGTTGATGGATTTTACTTCGTCAGTGGCGCTGGATATTACCGGTCTCAATTCTGAGCAGGTCAATGACGTTATTACGCAATGGGCGGGTAATGTCTCTGTTGAAATGGCAGCGGCGTTATTGCCGGGGCTGGATGCTTTCAGGCGTGTAGGCGAGACAGGTGTAGAGACGATTGATCGACTTACTCAATCACTAGGTTTGATGTACAGTTTTGGTCGCAATCTTGATATTACTATTGCGAGTTTGACGGCGGGCAATAATGCTGCAGCTCAGTTTGGTATTCAGATTCAATATGCCACGGCGGATATTGTTGCGACCGCGAATCAGTTGGCGAATACGCAGGACATGCAGACACGCATCGAGCTGGAACAGCAATATGCTGACCAGGTGCTGGCGCGTTATAAATTAGAGCAGGACATGCTTACTGCCCTGCAGGCAAGCGTGGTTTCGATCAGCAACGACATCTCTGGTTTGCGCGCGACTATTGGTGGTGATATCGCCAGCATTACCGGCGGCTTTGCACCGCGTAGTGCTTCGTCTATTGCTTCTGATTTAGCAGGTATCTCTGGTGGTAGTGCGCCTGATTTGACCCGGTACATTAACTTAACAGGCAAACTGGATACGGTTGGAGCGCAGAGTACAGCAATGCTGGCTTTGATTAATGAAAAAAACAGTGCGAAGAATGAACTGGAAATAGCGAAAGCTGATTATGAAATTGATTTACAGGGCCAGATTGATGATTTAGTTTCAAAAATGACCAGTGCGTCATTTGATGATGCGGTAAATGGGTCGGTTGATAGGTGGTACGCTGAAACTCTATCGTTAACGGCTGAGCTTGCCGATGGTCTGGCTGAATTCGACGCGCAGATTGCGCCCGTTGCGGGTTCTATTAGTGCGCTGAAGTTAGAGTTTGCGGCCTTACTGGATAAGGTGACGAGTTTACAAACCAAAGCTGATGCTGCGCTCACTGATTACAACGCCTCAATGCTGGATTATTTGTCTTTGACGTCCGACCAGGTTGATCAGTTGCAAAGTTTGCGTGAAGAAACACTGAACTATTACAACACCATGAAGCAGCTCGATGGTGCCATGACCAGCGCAGCGGCTAACATTGGCAGCACACTTGAATCGTTACGCCTGGGCACGCTTTCACCGTCGGCACGGCTGGCGGATCTCACCGGGCAGTTCACCAGTTTAACTTCCAGCGCCAGTGGGGCTACGGGTTACGATTTGGTTTCGATCAGTGAGCAGTTGAATGCGCTGGTTAATCCGTTGTTGTCTGAGGCTTCAACGCTCTATGCGAGCGGGCAGGGTTATCAGGATATTTTCAACATGATCACCTCAAGCCTGGGTGATGTGCAGCAGATGTTAATTGATGGTGCGCCGCAAGGTTATGAAGAAAGCTCGATTACATTATTAACTTCTATTGATAGTTTGTTGGGCGGTTTGCAGGATGTACTCAGCGCCGCTGAGTTGGCCATCATCGACGCGATCGATACCAGCCGGATTCACACCGTGGCCACGTTGCAGGACATTCGTGAATTGCTCGGTGGTGAAAAACGCACGTTATCGAGCTTTGATGTCGGCACATCGTATGTGCCCAACGATATGACCGCGAATATTCATCAGGGTGAAGTGATCATCGATCCACAAAGCTCGGATATTCTGCGCCGCTACGGCATACAGGTTTCGGGTGGTGGTGATTCTCGTATGGTGGAAACTTTGAATCGGATTGAGCGTTTGTTGTCGGAAAATTCGGGCGACTTGCGTCTGACGGTAGTGACGGCTGACGGCAAAGTGATCAAAGAAGAAGTAATTCGAGATATTAAAAAACGCAGTAAACGTGGCGAGTCAATCGTACATGCTGCTGGAGTCGTTGCTTAATGGATATGATCACACTGTTAAATGATCCGAACTCTGAAAAAATATTACAGCTCGAAATTGACGGCACGCATTATTTATCGGACACAGCTTACTATTCCGAGCCAACCGACACACCGGCTAATCAGCCTTATGCGCCGGTCATTGCTCAGGGTGGTATTCCGAGTTACCGCCGCCGCATACAGGAGCTATGGGGTGGACGCTCACTAGCGAGCTGGGGCGAAGTTTCTCTGGCGAGTGAAATCGTTAATGGTGTTGATTTTTCTACCACCAGTATTCGCGGCAAACTGGTCGAGGGTTTTGTCACCGGCAAACGCAACCTGGTGGCGCTGGCTGATCGTTTGCAAATTATAAAAGGCGTGATCGGCTCTAAAAGCGTGAATGCGGACGGCGGTATTAGTTTTGATGTGATCGATGATCAATCAAAATTTCAGGCCACTGAGTTTCCACCAAACCGTTACGATTCAGCCACGGAGGTCGCGGGGTTTCCGGTAGCCAATCACGGCTTGAGTAAACCGGTTTGCCTGGGCCGTTGCAAAAACGTACCCGCTACCTTAGTCGATGCAGGCACGTGGACTTACCAGGTGAATGATCCCGCCACGGGTTCGATCAATGCAATCTCTGCCGTGTACGATAACGGTGTCGTGGTCTCGACCAGTTCGATTGATCTGGTCAATGGAAAATTCACACTCACTTCTGCGCCGGTCGGTATTGTTACCGCTGATGTGGACGGTGTTAAAGATGGCGCGACATGGTTATCAACCACCACGCTGATCGTTGACTGGTTGGCGCGTAATTATGGTGGCGTCGCTGGTGCTGATGTCGATATTTCAGGTCTGCCGTCTGGTGTTGTTGGTATTTTTTTAAATTCATCTACCACGCTCGATACCGTTATCACCAGTTTGTTGCAGGGCTGTTTGGGGTGGTGGCAATTTTCATCCACGGGCCAGCTCCGTGTTCGTCAGATTTCCGCGCCTGTTTCGGGCGGAAAAATCTTTAATGAAAAAAAACAGTTATCAGAATTAGTTTTTACTGAAGACGACGAACTCTATTGGTCGGTGCCGTTGTTGTATCAACGCAACTGGCAGCGATTAGAGCCTGCGTCGTCTGTGGCAGCGAATCAGGCAACCTGGTTGCGCTCAGAAGGTTATGAATCACGTACTGAAGATGCAGCCATCCTCGCTGCTTACGATTATGCGAGCACAGCTTCACGGCTCGAAACTTACTTTGACGTTAAGGCTGACGCTGAAACGGTAGGCACTTTGGCGCTCGCTATGTTTGGCGTGCCGCGTTATCGGACTGTAGTCGATCTACCACTCACGGCTCCGTTAACTCAGCTGGGTGATTCAATAGAGTTTCAGGATGCGGGGATTTTTGATGGCGATTATTTAGCGATTGGCTTAACTGATGAATGGGATGAAGAGCTCCCGGTTGTTAAAGCGGAGGTGTGGGGATAATGGCTATCGATAAAACAAAGCACGTTATTTTTATGGCTGACAATATGCTGGATCGGGCAACCGCGCTCACGGCTTCGTCAGAGGTTGCGTCGTTACCAGTAACCAATTTGCAAAATCATCAGCGCACAGAATTGTTTCGCACCGATGGCAACGTCGCGGGGCAGGTGGATATTGATATAACACTGAATGCTAGCGAAGGCAGCGTCGGCGGGTTAGCGGTTGTTGATCATAATTTATCATTGGCCGGTTCAATTCGCATACAGGCATGGACTGATGCTCACGACGGTGCTGCGCAAGTGGTGGATGAAATTATTCAGCCGTATGCGCCGATATATGCTTTTGGTGATGGTGTTTTTGGTGAAGGTCTCTTTGGCGGTTATGCATCTCTGGGGCCGTTCAGTTCGTATTCGCCACGCTCATATCTACGCGTAATTTCATTTTTACAACTCGTTGCTGTTATTGATGCCGACTACTGGCGCGTGACATTGATTGATTCAACGCTGGATTATATTCAATGTGGTCGTTTATTTATTGGTGAAGTGTGGCAACCAGAAACCAATTATTCATGGAGCAGCAAACTGTCTCGCAAACCGGAATCAAAAAAGCGTCGTAGTCGTGGAGGGCAGGATTATGGTAATCCGAAGCCTGGTCGTATGGCGCTGGAATTCAATCTTGACTGGTTGCAGCTCAACGATCAGCAACGGCTTTGGGCTGCTTATCTTTATGTGGAATCGGACACGCCGGTCATTGTAATTCAGAAACCCGATACCGATTCGTTTGACCGTGAATTGCGGTCACTCTATTGCACATTCGACGGACTTAGTGTCGAGGCCGCGTTCGAGGGTAATCATCGTTCATCTATTAAACTTATTGAGGCATTGTAAAAATGGCTGATACACCTACTGATAATTTTAGCATTGTAAAACCTGAGATTGGTGTCGGTGGTCACGGCCCTAAAGTTCATACATTTTTGGACAAAATAGACAGCGAACTGCTTTCTATTTTTGTGATGGGCCAGCTTTCTGTCATCGACAAAGACCTCACCGCGCCACCCGGCTCACCGGCTGATCGTGATGTTTATATCGTTGCGGCAGGAGCAACCGGTGCATGGGCAGGTCTCGATGGCGACGTCGTAGTGTGGAGCGCAGGCGCGGCGGCGTGGGCAACCTTAACGCCGCTCGAAGGCTGGTTGGCGTGGGTCGTTGATGAGGGGGTTGAGTATCGTCATGATGGGGCGGCTTGGGTAGCGATAACCCTGTCCGGTATATGGACGCCAGTTGTTTACAGCGGAGCCAATGTAGCTGTTCTATCTTCGTCAGGGGGGCGTTATCGCTACTCCGGAAAGAAGTGTTTTGTTTCCTTTAACTTCACCATGACAAGCAAAAACGGTATGTCCGGCACTATTTCAGTTAGTGGGTTTCCTCTTACGCCAGATGTAACATACGCGCCTTATCCCATTTTTTCGACAGAGTACGCCGGTGCCAATTTGGCGTTGGGGAGTCACCTGGTGGCTAGCATGGCAATAGGTGGGGGTATTACTTTTCGCTATATTAATAATACCGGTGGCGGAAATGTTACTGATGCAATGATTACAGATACTTTAACTGGATATTTTAGGGGAGAGATACTTTTACCATGATCTCAACCACAAACTACCTGTCACAAACCCAGTCCTTACTTGATTTAGACGAGTACACGGACGGCTGCACAACACCGTTTAAAACATTCATCCATAGATGGTTAAAGAAATCGCGCGTACTCTGCGCGGCGCATGACTTTGGTGGGCGGGGTTTAATTAAAGGTGTTCGTCCTGGTTGGCACAACAATTTGCACACGCTGATTGCTCACTGGTCGCAGCCAGCGCCGATCTATTGGGTATGGGGTTCAGTAGTTGCTTTTTTTACTTTGTTTTGGGCCGTGTGGCATCATGATTGGGGGATCAATTTTTTTGACCTTGTTGGTTTTCATGTTTTTCTTTTAATGATTATTGCTGTTTGTTTATTGGTTAAATACAAGCTGCTGATATTAAGTTGGGGTTGGGTTTAATAAATCAATCCAACTTAGCCGCAATCTCTTCCGCGCTCGGGTTGTAATAAATCATCAAGCTCTTTGGATCTCGGTGGCCGACCATGCGCGCTAGATCGAGAACGTGCAGCTTCTGCGCTAATCGGGTCAACGCTTCGTGGCGCGAATCGTGAAAGGTCATATCTTTGATGCCGGTCTCAATTCGTGCCTTTCTAAATGTGGATGAAAGCACGCCGCTGCTAATGTCGAGCCGGTGATCGGGTAGGCGCTGAAACAACTCAACCGCGCGGCTGGTCAAAGGTACGTCGCGCCGGTCACTATTCTTCGTGTCGATCAAAGACACAAAGCGTTTTTCAGGAAACACCTTGTCGCTGTCCAGGCTAAGCAGTTCACCCGCGCGCATAGCTGTTTCAATCGCAATCAACCAGGCATAAGCCGTCACCTGTTTTTTATTCTCAGGCGGCTGGCCCTCAACATAACCGAGCTGCTTCAACATGGTCTCGATCTCATCAGGTAGTACACGCCGGAATCGATGCTTCGGCGTCGTTGGTGCTGCTACGCCTTTCATTGGGTTAACCTCCAGCCATCCCCATTCCTTGCGCGCGATCTCAAACACAGACCGCAGCAAATTCATTTCACGCTTCACCGTACCTGATGCCACCTTCCTCAACGCCGCGTCACGCCATTTAGCGATATCCGACGTCTCTATTTTATTCATGGGCAAAGCAATAAACTGGATCTCTTTCTCAAGTTTATGCAAACGAATCGCCTCCCAGCGCGCCCCTTTTTTCGTTGGCGATACCTCCTTTGCATATCGTTTTAACGCCGCCAACATCGAATGCGCACCAGTACCAGCATCAACACCATTCAGCTCCTGCTCAACCGCCCAATCACGACACGCCGTTTTAGTATCAAACGTAGCAGACCGCCGTGCACCATCGATGCAAACCTCAACCCTCCACTTCTTCCCGCGCTTCCTGTATGCAGCCATAATCAATACCCATGTTTGGCGTAAATTCTGGCGTAAAGTGTGCGGGAACGGGCGTAAATAATCAAGTTTAGCGGGTTGCAGCGTAGTTATGCGGGAGTTAGCGGAAAGCGTAACCGATTGAAAAACAAATAAAAATCATGCTTTTCAGTAGGTTATAAAAGTTGAGTGTTTTTTGAGGTGGTGCCCAGGAGAGGCATAACAACTATTAAATAAATCAGTTAGTTATAATTGCTTGGCGTAAATTTGGCGTAGATTTATCGACCGTTGTTGTTGATCCAGTTCAGCATGTCTTCTTTTTTCCAGCGTTTTAGGCTGCCCATTATGCGGGGGTTTAGTGGTTGTGGAAAGCCGGTTCTTTTGACGAGGCGCTCAAGTACCTGGCGTTTGCTGCATCGTAATAATTCGGCTACTTCGTCCGGTGTGAGTAGTTCTATTTCTGTGGTTGTTTGTTGGGTGCTGGGGTTCATGGTGGTTCCTATTTTTTTATAACGGTTCTGGTGCCGTTGGTTTCTTTGCTTACGATGCTGTTGCTGGCCATGATGTCGAGCAGCTGGGCGGCGTGGGCGTAGGTTGTTTTTAATTTTTTATGCAGGCCGTCGGTGGTGACTATTTGCTGTGCCGTGACTATGGCAACGGCTTCGTCATACACTGGATCGGTTTTGCCTGTTGCTATTACTGTTCGACTGCCGTCTGGGTTTAGGTCGCTGATTATGCCGTCGGTTTCCATTGTTTCAATTAGTCGGGCGGCTCTGTTGTAGCCGACTTTCAGGTGGCGCTGCAGGCCTGATATGGTTGCTGAGTTTTGTTCTCTGACAAATTCGACTGCCGCGTCATAGAGTGCGTCGGGTTCACCATTATTGCTTTCACCCTGGCTAGCTGTGTGGCTGCTGGTGGCTTGATTAGCTACTGGCTCAGCGGTTGGCTCGGTTGTGTAGTCGGGTAACGCTCTGAGCGTGTCAGTGCCTTTGTTGTCGAGTTTTTGTATAGCGTATGCCCGGATCTCGGTGAAGTATCTTTTTACGCCGTTGTCCATCCAGTCTCGGGTGCGCTTGCTGCCTCTGGTGTAGATGAGGTTGCCTTTGCGCATGTACTGATAAGCGTGTTCGGCTTGTTGGTTGAAAAGTTTGACGACGTGCCACTCAACTTCTTCGATGTATTTACCTGATTGTTTACTGGTGTAGCTTTCATCGGTGACGACCAGTAGTTTGCAGACGGCACTACCATTTGGGTTGCGACGGATTTCCGGGTCTTTGGTTAGAGTGCCGATGATTTGTATATCGTTAAGGCTTGGCATGGTTAAGCAACCTTGTAACCGAAGTGCTCTTCGGCGCATTCTTTGCAATAGAAAACGCCGCAATATAAACAACGGTACATATAAAGGTAATTAACTAGCTTGAGACATCCGCACCGTATTTTCGTATGTACTAGCGGTATGTTGTCTTTCTCCTGCAGCTTGATAAATTTAATTTGTTCATGCATCCATTTAAGTTTTTGCTCACGCTGCTCAGGTGTGGCGTTACTCTTATAGGTAGGCAGCTTTGCTGCTGTATCCATGTTTACACCTCAATCAGTTCGATGTGTGGTAGATCGTCAAAGGTCTGGTCGCGGTAGTCGCCGTCGCCATCCCAGTCGGCTCCGAGTCGGAGATCGAAATTAGCCTCTATATCTGGGAAGTTTTTGCACATTTGCGACCAGGTGAAGCGGAATAGGGCGATTACTTCATAAAATTTCACGCGCTCCTTCCAGTCGAGATCACGCGTTTTGGTTGTCTGGCCTTTGAGGTCTCCCCAGCCTTCAGGTATTGGGTACGGTGCAACGTCTACGGCCATTGATGGGTAACTGTTATGTTTACTTTGTGGCCATTGTTTGGTGCTGTTGCCTTTTTTAAAGGCGTCGGTCTGTTCTGTCTCGGTGCGGTGGCCGACCAGGATGGTGATGTCGTGATGTTTGACTACGCGCTGGCAGAGTTCCTGTAATACTGGGTGACAGGTGTCGAGCTTACGTCTTGAGCTGGGGCCGAAGTCGGGCATGGTGTTATCTCCTTTTAATTGTTTTCTTTGATTGAGAGGTTGTAACCGGCGCAGAATGAATAAAAGGCCAGTTGCGTGTTTAGTTCCAGGTAGAACAGGGCGCTGAATTCGTCTTCATCGGTTTCAAGATGGAAGTCGTTGAGGTCGTTATTGATTACCCATGCCTCAAATTTATCCATCATGATTTTGATGTGGCTTTCTGTCCTGGCTTTGGTGATAGCTTTGTCTACGATTTCAGTGGGTATGGCACTCACTGGCTTGTTGTGGTCATGTCTGCTTGTGTGTGATTGGCTCATGGTGTTGGTCTCCGGTTATCGTTGAGGGGTTGAACGCAGCAGTTGTTGTGCGTTTTCGATGGGTAATATGTGTGGTGAGTACGGTGCTTTGTACGGTGGTTTTTTGCTGGTGAATAACAGCGTGCCGAATTCTTCATTCACCCTGTCTTCGCCGTTCCAATTTAAAATAACGTGGGTGGCTTCAAACCATTTTTTCAGGCGTTTCACCAGTGCTTCGTCTGGCTCTTTTTCGTAGTGGATGACGATCATGTGTTTGATTCTCTTTTCAATCAGGACGGAGGCACCGAATTGTTTTTGCATGGCTTCGATAAATGGATCGGTGGCCAGCATGTTGAATAGTTCTGGACGGTTCTTTTCCATGCGCTCGATGATGTTGATGCGTTGCTCGGAGGTAATGGCACACAGGTCGATGTAACGTTGGTCAGCTGTACTCATAATGGTTGCTCCCAGTCTTTGCGGCGTGGCTTGGTAAGAAACACCCAAAGCGCGATGATTAGTTTTTTAATCATGCTGGTGCCTGTGTTCTGTTCATGTGATCGATGGCGACGGTTATATGGATAACCGCTGCGCCATTGATGTTGAACGGTGGCATGCAGCTGGTGATCGCTAAGCCTTCATCGGGAATAAAGCTGGAGCCATCCCATTCATCGACTACGGATTTGCAGCCGTAGAATTTCTGTAGCTGTTTGGCGTCGGCTGTTTTTCCGCTGGCCTGTTTGCCGTAGATGATAACTATGCTCATGGGTTGGCTCCGGTTGGTGGTTGGTTTAGTTGTTGTCGCCGCGATACATCGCTGCCAGGTCTTCGGGTACACCGTAGATGCCAGCTTTTTCGAGTAGCTTGTTCTGGATTTCTTCAACGGGTAAATTGCGGATCTCGTTTACCCATCCGATGGCACCGAATGAGTCGATGATGGCTGAAGGCGTGGTAGTGACCAGTTCTTCTTTGTTTTTGAGTTTTAAATAATCTCTGTCGATGGTGTAGAAACCTTCGAGCTGGATATTGCAGTGGTGGGCTAGTCTTCGCAGGTTGTCGCGATCCATGCATCTGACGATCTCATAGCAGGCCATGACTTCTAGCTGCGCCGGGTCGATGGCTTGCTTGAGCGTAATATCGATACCCTTGTCTTCGATGTCGTTATCAAGGTTTAGGTATACGTCTTCGAGCAAGCAATCATAATGACCTGGCGCACCACTGGCCATCCACAAGACAACCTGGCTGCGGGTTGTCTGGCTCAATAACAAGCAGGCGTTTATTTGAGGGCGAAGCCATTCATCGAGGTATTCTTGCGTGTTTTCGATTAAGGCCAGTTCTTTTTGGTCAACGGGAGCGCGAAGTACTTTGTTGGTTTTTTTTAATTCATCAACAGAGACGCCTAACTGTTTTGCTTCGGCAGCAAGCTCCTTTTCTTTTTGTTTTTTGCTGGCAGCGGCCTCGCGTTTTTTAGCTGCAGCTATTTTTTTCTCTGCGGCTTCCTGTTTTTCGTCGTAACACTCTTCATTGAGGCAGTAGATGCGCTCATAGAAATCATTAATTTTGATATGTTTACAGGTTTTGCAGCCCTTGCATTCTGCTCTATCGAAGGCCGTGCGCACGGGCGCGACCTGTCCTTCTTTGGGCTTACCTGGACCGATAACCAGGTGGTGCTCGTGAAAAGCATTCTCAATTTCTTCGTCCAGCTCACTGATTGAAATTATTTTTTTCTGTTTCTCAAGAAACGCCTGCATGTGCGCCATGACTTTGTCGCTGGCGAGGGCAGGCAATAAATATTTGCCATGCGCAGCGGTGAGCTTGCCTTGCTGGATCATTAGTTGCGTCCATTCTGGAAGCTGTAACAGGCGACGGATGTTGCTGATGTAGCTGCGGTCGAAGGGTTTGAAGCCACACTTGACCAGTTCTGCAGGTAGCTTGGTGGCTTGGACGCCGTGATTGGTGATCATGGTTTCAAAGAAGATGGCCATTTCAATGGCGTTCAGGTCGCGGCGCTGGAAGTTCTCGCTGACCTGATCGAGCAGGCGCGCCTTTGGGTCAGGGGCGTTGCGGTACAGGCATGGCACTTCTTTAAGGCCTGCCAGCTGGGCCGCGCGCCAGCGGCGTTCACCGGCCAATATGAACCATTGCTCTTTGCCGTCGGTCTCTTCTATAAAGTAGAGAATCGGCTCCATGATGCCGCGCACCTTGATGTCGTCAGCCAGTTCCTGCAAGGCTTCAGGGTCAAAGTATTTGCGGGGCTGGGCTGGATCTGGGTTCAGGTCCTTTGGTTTGATGTATTCGATTGCTTCTATTTCTGGTGCTGCTTGTGTCATTTTGGTGTTCTCCCGTGTTGTTTTGTGAGAGAGTACAACCAAGAGTTGTATTAGTCAACAAGTTTAAGTTGTATTTTTTTTGGTGTTTCCTGGGAAACAAGGGATAAGGAGAACCTTAAATATTACCGTTCGTCGGGAAGTGTATTTATTGGCTTGCAATCCACTCAATGAGTGGTAATATATAACCGTAGTCAACGAACAGGGTCAAAGGCCCGCCTAACAGGAGAAACGACATGAACAACACTATCGACATTAATACTACAGCTGGTCAGGTTGCTGGCCGTATGATTCTGGCTAACGACGGTCTTTACCAGTTGATGCAGTCTGCATTCGGTGGCGAGGAAGATTGCGAGGGCACTATCTATCGTGTGAGAGAGCCAGCAAAACCACTTAAAGGTCGCGGGAATAGCCGTCACGAATTTGAGATGAATCAGCCGGGGGCAAAGAAGTTCTATGAAGAGCTGCCGGTTGCGCATCGCGACCAGATCAGCACCCGTCACAACAGCAACCACAATCGTTATTCATGGGAGTACGTCATTTCCGATGAGGCGAAGTTAATCTGGGAACTTTATCATGACGCATTTTGAGTTGAAGCAACTGCGCCGAGCCATCGGCGCAAGCATTTCCCGCATGGCCGAGCTGCTCGGTCTTGCGGGTGATAACGCGGCGGATGCGTTGCGCAAAATGGAAAACGGTGGCAAGCCGATATCTGGCCCGATTCATCGGCTGGCTAAATACATGCAGGAAGGCGTGGCCGATGGGCGTATGTCGGCAGCGTTGCCGGAGTTCCTGATCTGTGACGACATGGGTGGTGATTTGAATATTGAGTGGGTGTTTCACACCCGCTACCCGCGCTTCCTGGCGGCAGTGACTGATTCGCCGGTTGATGGCACGGTGAGTGCATCGCTGGATAATCTTGAATGGCTATCGGTGGCAATGTGGATAGACGAGCCGGTGGACGATGCTGAGTCGGTGGTTGTGCAGGCGGCCGCAGCCTTTGCGGATTATACGACCGAGGCGATGGATGGCTGACGCAGCGCAAACTGATCACCGTGCCTGGCTCATTCAGTGGAAGCGTGACAACAATAAAACCAATGCTGAAATCGCGGCACTGTTAAGCGAACGAACCGGTGACCGGATCAGTCAGCGCTCGGTTGAGAACTGGCTGGGTGATCCGGCTAAGGCTTCGTCGCGGCGCTGCCCTGGTTGGGTGGTGTTTGTTTTGCGCCGCCATTGTCAACCGCCGCAAGGAACCCCTTAATATAAGCACCTGGCAGGGTGAACACCTCTTCACCGGCTTTGCCGATTAGTTTGAATTTCATGTCTTTTTAGCGTTAATTGCATTTATAGGCATTGCCAGAAACATAAGGCGAGCTGCCACCGATGCTGTTTGTGATAACTATGTGTGTCGCGCCTAGTTCTGCCGCTTTCTCTATCGCTTCGTTTCTGGCGTTTTGAATGCCTTGCGAAATCATTAGCCCGCTAACAGTCGATGAGCCTTCGACTGTATTTAGTAGCTGGCATTCTTTGACCATGTTGGTATCGGCCAGCTGGACTGATAACGCTTTGTCGCTAAGCGTGGTTGCACAGCCTGTTAGTAATGAGATCGTTATTATGATTGCTGATTGTTTCACTTTGTTCTCCTATAGTGATTTTACCCAGTGCTGTTCAGATATGATGTTAATCAACGAGCCCTTGTTGTTTAGCTCGACGGCCTTTTCTATTTTGCGACCAAAGGTTGAGTGTATCCAGTCGCGACTGCCGACTTCGCCGATGATCAGGTAATCTGTTTTTTTCGTTGGTTTCGTTGTAGCGGAACCGAGCCGCTCTTCGATAATGCCGGTCACCTGGTCGCGGGTTCCGGTGATGAATTTGCCGGTGGCGCAAAAGATGCGGCCATCGTATTCGATTGGCGGTGGCGGCTGGGTCAATGGCAGCTCGGTGCTGGTGCTGGGTTCGTTGTAGAGGTGGGCGGCGGGGCCGGTTGTTTCTATGAGTAGATCCAGCAGTTCGGCCTGTTCGTTGTTATCCAGCTTGCCATCGCTGAGCATACGCTCGATTCGGCAGTACAGGATGTTGGCCGGCCACTGGTCGGCGGCGTGACGGTTGGTTTCCATCCATTTCAGCATCATCTCGGCTTCAGCCTGTACCACGGCGCCGTCGAATAGTACGCCTTTGCAGATGCCGATGAGCTCATCGATGTTTCGGTCGATAAGACGCGATCTGGATAACAGTAGATTGAGTGGTTGTCCGTTTTGGTCGAGCATGTTGCCTCCTTTCTGCCGGGAAGTGGATCAGGTTATTCGTGGTTGCCGGTGTCTTTGTCCAGCTTTGGATTAAGCGCTGCAATAATGCCGCTCAGGCGCGCACGATCAGCAGGGTCGAGTTCGTGTATTTGGTTTAATAGTTCGACATCTTCCTTGCTGTACGGCGCGCTGGCTTCCTTGACTCCTTGTGTTTGTTGACCTGCTGTTTCGTCACCTAGCAGGTATTCGGCGGTGCTGTTGAGTCCTTTAGCTATGGCGCTGATCCGTTTTGTGTACGGCATCGAGTCGCCGTTCAGCCATTTCCTGCACGCTTCATAAGATATTTTAATGTTGAGGTTGCCTTTGATGAAGTCGTGAAACCACCGGGCCCTTCCAGCGTTCTTCTTGGGCGCGCCCGCTATATCAAGCAGCTTGTTCAGCCTGGTGGCAAATCTCTCAGCTTCAGTATGTTCAACCATAGGTTGCATGTTACTGATAATTAATACAACAATCAGTTGTTGACAGTAAACAACTCTTAGTTGTATATTTGCAGCCATGAAGAACGCAGCGATGATAAAAGCAATAAAAATTGTTGGTGGTCAGGCCGCGCTGGCTGGCGCGGTAAGCAAAATAATGGGGATTGATCCACCGCTCACTCAGCAAGCCGTTTCCAGGTGGCTGGATAAAGGTTGCCCTTATAACAGGGTGCTGGCTGTTGAGCGCGCTACCGTTGAGGCTGGCAGCGATGAGTTTGTGTCTCGTCATGAGCTTGATCCTGATCTTTACCCGCAGGATGAAGAGGCTGCGGCATGAGTCTGGCCATCGATCGCCTTAGTGCGAATCTTGCGAGCTGGGCGCGGTCACCAGCTGTTCGGCAAATTGTTCGACAACGTCGCAGGCGCCGTGTATTTCTGGCGGCAGGTGTTGCTGCATTTTTGTTTTTGCTTGCTGCAGGTCTATGGCTAGCGCCTGCGCCAGCGTTGGGTTGGTGTCCCTGATGTTGTTGCATAAGCAAGCAACAAAGGTATCTAGCGCGATGAGTGTTTCTAAGGTTTTTTTGTGGTCGAGCATGTTTCTTGCGGCTTCGGCTACGTTGGTCATGGAGCGATTCCTATTTTTAGTTTTATCTATGTTTGGCGCATGTAAGTCTAGCATTAGGTTTCGCTCCTGTTTGAATTCATCGGATGACCTTCCGGTGATTGGTGAGAAAAGGGTGCCTCGTACAGGTAATGCTGGCGGGGCTTTTTTTCGTTTACGGTTTTCATAGGTTTATTAAAGCAGCCCGGTAGAAAGGTTGCGAGGTTAAAAAAGGGGAATTAACTCGATGAGTAATAAAAAAGAACAAAGCGTTGATTGTGATGATGTGCATTTTGCGATGCATAGCGCGGTTAAGAATAATCAATCGGTTAAGTTTTCTGACCTGGCCACGGAGACGGGCCAGAACAAGCAGACGTTTATCAATCGGCTGAATTATAAGGATACAGAGCATCCGCCCACTGTTGAAGATTTGGAACTGGTTGTGCGTCGCACGGGTGACACTACGCCAATCGAGATTCTTTGCAGTATGTTTGGTGGTCGGTTTACCAGTGCCAGCAAGGATGTGTCTGAGTCAGTCATGTCGGCGGTGCTGCATGCGGCCAGTGAGCAGGGTGATGTATATGCTGCCATCGAGAAAGCAAAGCCGGGTGGATATAGCAGAAAAGAAAAAGTCGAAATCAATCGGCAGATTAGTGAGGCCGTTGCGGCGCTTAATAAATTAAAAAACACAGTGAACCAGGAATAGGGCAATGCCTGATCTGTATCGCAACCCACCGCTGGAATATGCAATGCGCGCAGAGATTCGTGTTAAAGGCTGCAGCTGCTGTTCGCGAAGTGTTGAGGTGTTGAAGGGCGCGTTTAGTTGTCCTGTGGATAAAAAGTTTCCAGCCTGCCAGCGTGACGTAAAGGGTTTTCAATATGACGAAGGGGATGCGTGATGCCAGCGATGAATATTAGAGATGAGGCAGCGGACAGTGTTGAGCGTGCTGAAATTTTTGCAGCGATTTGTGGCGGTGATTGTTACCGGGTGAATGATGTTCTGTATTTGTATAAGGGTGTGTTCACAAAGAGCGCCAGGCGAATCAGGAACACGCATTGTGATGAGGTGAAGAGTATCCACATCAACGGTAGCAATAAAGCGGTGATTTTAGATAACCGTTTGTTGACGGTTGATGAAAAAGAAAAGCTGGCACTGGATACAGGATTTAAAAACTTCGAGGCGTTGTTGAGTTTTTTTAAAGATAAAAAACGTCTGCCGCTGGATGGGCAGTTGGTGAGGTGGTTGTGAAAGCGAAACTATTAATGGTAACCGCGTTAAGTATAGCGGCCAGTGCTGGTGTTTCGTTGCATGTGCCTGGCTCAAGAAAAATAAAGAAGGCGACGGATGCTGATCGTGATCGGTTGGTGTTGGCTGGTCAAAAGCGCCAAAGAAAAAAAGAGCGTCAGCTTAAGTTGGCGGGGCGGTGACATGGTTAGTGATTTTAGTGATCATGTTTTAAAGGTAGTGGGTGAGTAGGTGTTTTTCTTCTACATAATATTAACCGCCATCGCCATAGCCGGTGCAATGCTTTGCGTTGAATTTTATTATGCGCTGTTTAAGTTTGATGAAGAATAACGTTCGAGCTGTGGGGTGAGGCGCGTTTTTTGCGCCGAGTCCCACATGAGCGAATTGTTAGGTTTTTTTGATGAGAGGTGAAATGTGAAAATAGAGCAGAATATAAATATACACGGCATTATTTGCGTTCTTTCTTTTGAAGTTTCTCACGAAGATTTACGAGAGCTACTAGGAGGCTCAGAATGCGAGTGTTCATTCGAAGAACTGGAAGATCTTCTCCTTCAATGTGGCGAGAAAATTCATTTGATGCTTTCTCAATCAGCGAAATCGTTTCATTTAGATCTGTTGACTTCATATGCTAATGCTCTCCGTGATAAATGTTAATCATGAACCTAACGCCTATATGAAGCCGCGCCGCACAGGCGCTAAAAAGAATGCCGACAATACCGCGTCGGCTTGCATTAATTGTTAACTGACAACGGTGAATACCATGATGGAAGTAAAAGATTATCTGCTGGCATGTCTTAGCGAAGAAAGCGGGGAGATTGCGCAAGCCGTTGGTAAAGCGCATCGGTTTGGGCTGCTAGACAAAAACCCAGTATCAGGGCTCACAAATTGGGTTGAGCTGAGGGGAGAGGTTCACGACCTTATCGCCGTCTATGAAATGCTGTGCGATAAGTTTGACCAGGCCGAGGCATTAGACCGCAAGTTGATCGAGGTCAAAAAAGAGAGGGTTACGGATTACATGGTCTACTCCCACGGCCTTGGGCGGCTTGCCAGTTAACACCTCAATATGATGCTTAGCGTTTTTTGCTAAGTCTTCATATTGATTTGTTATGCAATGGACTGCTGGTTTTAAGAATAAAAAATAATAATAACAGAAGGTTTTTATTTTGATTCTCGATGATGTTTATAAATTAGCTGATGACCTGGGGCTGGAAGTTGACAAGCTCAAGCTCGATGGTCAGTGGCATCGTGTGCCGGTGATCGGTAAGAAAAAGAGTAATAAAAGCGGCTCTTTTTGCTTAAGTGAAATCACGTTGAAGTCTGGCGATACGGTGGTGGTTGGTTTGTTGTGTAACTGGTCGTCTGGCCGCGAAGAACGTTTGACGCTGGATGATGTGGTTGGTGCTACGTCTGATGAAATTGATGAAGCCAGGCGTCGGGCACGCGCGGCGGCTGAGGCTGGTAAAAAAGAAAAGGAAAAACTGCAGACGGAGACGGCTAAACGTGCTGAAGAAATTTGGAACCGTTTACCTGAGTCGGGCATGTCGCATTACCTGGGAAACAAGAAGGTGCTGAATTATGACGTGCGGTTTTCCCGTGGCTCGATT
The DNA here is from genome assembly GCA_029881035.1 of Gammaproteobacteria bacterium. Taxonomy (GTDB): domain Bacteria; phylum Pseudomonadota; class Gammaproteobacteria; order SZUA-229; family SZUA-229; genus LH-M37. The sequence continues at coordinate 39,138 of JAOUNI010000022.1, forward strand.
GTGGTGCCTGCGCGTGATGTCGATGGCAAGCTGTGGACGTTGCAGTATATCAATGCTGAAGGTGAGAAGAAGTTTTTAACCGGCGGCGCGAAGCGTGGCCGGTTTCATTTTATAAAATGTCCCGCAGGGACTCATTATTGTTTTGGGGTTGCTGAGGGTTATGCAACGGCTGCGTCGTTATTCGATGCGATGGCGCAGCGTTTTTCTATTGCGGTGGCATTTGATGCTGGCAATTTATTGCCGGTTGGCGAAGCCTTGCGTTCGCGGTATCCCGATTCTCGAATTATCTTTTTTGCTGATCACGATATTTATAAAGGCTATCCGCAGGCTTTAATTCGCGCGCGTGATGCTTCACCGGCTGTGCGTGAGCAGATCGCACGGCTGGCGCGTGTTCGGCCTGATGTGGCGGTTGAGGTTGTGGCTGATGATGATGCGCGGCTGACTGATCGTGACAAGCATTTTAATACCGGCGTGACCAGGGCGCTGCTGGCTGCGGCGGCGGTT
>JAOUNI010000066.1 GCA_029881035.1 Gammaproteobacteria bacterium
ACTATAAATGCATATGATCGAAAACAATTCATCGTTTCCCTTCACTATGAAATGAAATAACCCCCTTAAACATTTTGAGGCAACGGTCATGAAAAAAATTACAGCTAATTTAACTCCCTGGATTAAAAGCTCATTAATGATCATCGGGCTTTTATTCTCCAGCAGCGCCATTTCCGAAAATAATATTGGTCGAGTGATCCATACCAGCGGCAATCTGGTTGCCTCTAATCATGGCTCATCAAGAGAACTGGAAAGAGGCTCCTATATTACAGAAGGCGACGTAGTTAGCTCCGGCGACACTTCAAAAGCCCAGTTAAGAATGAAGGATGGCGCCTTAATCGTATTACGTCAAAATTCTGAAATGCATTTTGAAGAATACAGATATGATGAAGAAGACAAATCTGTCGGCAGTAGTATTTTTAGTTTATTTAAAGGCGGCTTTAAAACCATATCCGGGTTAATAGGCAAACGCAATAAACGAAACTACAAAGTAAAAACTGCATTTACCACGATAGGCATACGCGGTACTGACTATGGTGTCACCCTGTGTGAACAGAGTAACTGCATTGGTCAAGATAACGTTATTCTCAATGATGGTCTCTATGCCAGTGTCATCGACGGTGAAATCTCCAGTGAAAATGAAGCCGGACTGTATATCTTTTCCAACGATGAATATTTCTATGTTGCCAGTGCAGGCACTGAACCACAAAGCCTGATGAAAGCACCTGGGGTTATTTTCGACCCCAATAGCGTCACCGTCAGCGAAGAAAAAATGGCTGCAAACAATGAGTATGCTACCTTACTGACAGATAACAGCCTGGATCAGGGCGCTGCAACTCAAACTATTATTGATCAGCAAAATACCGCTCTAAACGACGATACATTGACACCCTTTTTTGAAGCCGCTAATGATGTCAGCAACAACACCTATATGGTTTTTTCAAAACCGGGCGATGTCATGATGTTTAGCTACTTTCAGGGTACTACCGGTACTTTAAGCCCGATATCACAGACACTTGTCGATGACGGCACCAGCAACAATCAATTTGCACTCAATGCCATTGCAGCCGATAGTGGTACATTGATCCCTCTTACCTCTCGCATATCATTTGGAGCTGGTTCTTCAAGCACGCTATATATTGCCAATGCCACCGCCAATGATATCGGTTCAACAACTATTGGCGGAACAAATCTTAGCTGGGGGCGCTGGAGTGGTGATTTGTATGAGACCACAGAGGGTGGCACAGCAACGGCCCATTCAGGCTCTCTACACTATGCCGTTGTTGATGGTGGCCTGACAACTCCTGCGCAAATTAACGCCATGACAGGCAGCTTTAATTACACGACTGCAGCCGGTACCAGAGCCACTGATCTCAGTGGTAACGTTGCAGGCAGCATCGCTGACGCCAATATGACGGTTGATTTTGGCCTGCAGAATATTAATAGTTTCTCTGTAGCCACCCATGTTGGCGGTATCGACTATCAGGCAGAACTGTCGGGGCCGACAACCGTCACCTCCGCCCTCAGTAACGGTATGGCGCTGGCAGGGAATGTAAACGGTACCTGCCCGACCTGTGGCGGGCAGGCTAATCTGGGTTTTGTCGGCACACAGGCTGAAGGTGCCGTCACCAGCTATAACATTGGCAATGCCAGCACGACCACAACCATTACCGGGACAGCGATTCTGGCTCGCTAGACAGGAAAAGTTTTAGTTATAAAAAATACCTGCATCATGCAGGTATTTTTTATGCACAGTTTAATCGTAGTGTTTTCGATCCTTACGCCGGCGTCCGGCCTGCTGAGAAACTACGCCGGTAACGGCATCCAGCCCACCGATTTCAACGGTATCGTATAAATCATTCAAGGGTTGCAGAAAATACTTATTTTCATGAATTCTTAGCTGCCTGAAAATTAGCTCCTCATTATGTGTTGCCACGACATAACTGCCATCTCTAATTGCCCCGGCCGGGTCAATGATAATAATCACACCTTCTTTAAACTCCGGGAGCATGCTATCACCTAGCACACGCAATGCATAAGGCTCACTTTCGCTACAACCGCCAGTACCACACGTAGACATAAAAACCCTCATAAACTATTGATTAACAGGCCATAATTATACACCCTGCCCGAACCAGCGGCCATAGCCTTCTATGCATCCGGGTGGCTTTGCGTGTAAAATGCCAGCCCATAAATTATTTTGATCCGATATCTTTGAGGAGCCCATGGCCGATATTATTGCAAAAAACAAGTTCGTCTCTCTCATCTACACCATTACAGACGAGACCAACGAAGTCCTCGAACGCATTGACCTGCCTGTGCCGCTAATCCTGGGCCATAACAGCCAGCTCATCGAAAAAATCGAACAGGCACTGGTGGGCAAGCAACAGGGCGATACCGTCAGCGTGACACTGACATCCGAAGAAGGTTTTGGCCCACATCAACCAGAACTCACTTTTACTGATGACATTCAAAATGTGCCCGAAGAGTTTCGCCGTATTGGTGCAGAGGTGCAGTTCCAGAATGACAAGGGTGAAAGCAAAGAATTTCGCGTGGTCAGCATGGCCGATGGCAAACTCACCGTTGATGGCAATCACCCCCTGGCAGGCAAAGACATTACTTACAACATCACTATTATAGAAGTTCGTGATGCCACCGCTGATGAAATGGCTAGCGGGGTAGAAAATAGAGCTTCTCTACACTAAGCATTGCCGATACGCGAGATTTATACCCCCATAAAAGCCTTTATTGCTGAAAAAAATAACCGATTAAGGTATTCTCGCACTCCTGATTTATCGTTCAGAGCAAAACTTAATGTCATCCATAGCCGATATCACCGAGACAGAACAATGGGCAGTTTCAACCACGCTGAAAGAGCGTTGGCCAGAACGCAATATTGAGCTGCAATTGGCCGATGTCGAAATTCGTATGTATCCTAATGACCGTGAGCTGACCGAATGTCCTGCCATATTCTGGCAAGTCGATGAAGCCAGCTTCATTGTCATCAAAGTAGCAGAAAGAGTTTACCGCGCCCAGTTTTATTACCGTGGTTATCAACAATACGGTAGCGGTGTTAAAGATTTTGATGACATAGCTGATTGTCTGGTGACCATGCTGCAGGTACATGCGGACCGAGAAGCGGTTAGAAACGAAGAACAAGCATCCTGATTTAAAAACATAACTATAAACTTACTCAACAGAGGAAAACCCATGAGCAAAATGAACGCTTTTTATGCACAATCCGGTGGTGTTACGGCTGTGATTAATGCATCGGCCTGCGGTGTAATTGAAACTGCACGCAAACACAAAGACAAAATCGGCAAAGTTTATGCCGGCAACAACGGTATCATCGGTGCTTTGGTTGAAGAACTGATCGACACCAGCAAAGAATCAGCCAGCACGATTGCGGGCCTGCGCAGCACTCCTTCTGGTGCCTTCGGCTCCTGCCGTTTCAAACTGAAAAGTCTGGAAAATAACAAAGCTGAATACGAGCGCCTGATCGAAGTGTTCAAAGCCCACAACATTGGTTACTTCTTCTACAATGGCGGTGGTGATTCTGCTGACACCTGTTTGAAAATTTCCCAGATCGGTAAAAAAATGGGTTACCCGATTACAGCAGTTCATGTTCCAAAAACTGTTGATAACGATCTGCCAATTACTGATAACTGCCCTGGCTTTGGTTCAGTAGCAAAATACATCGCTCTTTCAACCATGGAAGCCAGTTTCGACGTCGCTTCTATGTGCAAAACTTCAACCAAAGTATTCGTACTGGAAGTAATGGGTCGCCATGCAGGCTGGATCGCTGCTGCCGGTGCTATGGCTTCAACTGATGAACACGAAATTCCTGTTGTTGTTCTGTTCCCAGAAGTTAAATTTGACCAGGACGCTTTCCTGAAAAATGTTGACGACAAAGTTAAACAGTTTGGTTACTGCACAGTCGTTGTTTCTGAAGGTGTTGCCTGGCCTGATGGCAAGTTCCTTGCTGAAACCGGCCTGAAAGATGCCTTTGGTCACAGTCAACTTGGTGGTGCGGCTCCCGTTGTTGCTGGCATGATCCAGGAAAAACTGGGCCATAAATATCACTGGGCAGTTGCTGACTACCTACAGCGCGCGGCTCGTCACATTGCCTCCAAATCAGACGTTGAACAGGCTTATGCTACAGGTAAAGCCGCTGTTGAATTTGCCATCAAAGGCCATAACTCAGTAATGCCTGCGATCAAACGCACCAGCAACAAGCCTTACAAATGGAAAATTGAAATGGCGCCTCTGAGCAAAATCGCTAACGTTGAGAAGATGATGCCTAAGAACTTTATCTCCAAAGATGGTTTCGGTATCACTAAAAAATGTCGTGAATACCTTGAGCCTTTGATCAAAGGTGAAGACTACCCTGCTTACAACAAGAACGGCCTGCCTAAATACGTTACTTTGAAGAAAGTAATGGTTGAGAAGAAATGCGGCCCTTTCGAAATTTAAAGTAGTCGATAAGCAGATTAGCGAGTTGTCATGACCTTAGAAAAAGCAAATGAGTTAATTGCCATGCACGTCAATTTTGGCAGTGGTTATAACCGTAATGCGACACGCATGATTTTAGGTGAAGTCATGCGTGACTTTGGTCAGGCAACCGTTGATCAACTCATTCGCGATTATGGTCTTGAAGAAAAGTGGCAGATATATGAAGGCAGCCACTTTGAAAGCGCCTTTAAAAATTGAGACCTGTAGATACTGTATAACTATCTGCGCTCGCATTAATACTAAAGTGGAGAAAAAGTCATGCGTTTAATTCTGTTAGGAGGACCCGGTGCCGGTAAAGGCACGCAAGCGGGTTTCATTACAAAGAAATTTAATATCCCACAAATTTCAACCGGCGACATGTTACGAGCAGCCGTTAAAGCTGGCACCGAGCTGGGCAAAGAAGCCAAGAAAGTGATGGATGCCGGTGGCCTGGTTTCTGATGATTTGATTTTAGGGCTGGTCAAAGAACGTATTCAACAAAGCGACTGCGCCAATGGCTTTTTGTTCGACGGATTCCCACGCACTCTGGCTCAGGCCAATTCACTGAAAGAACAGGGTGTTGAAATTGATGGTGTAGTTGAAATTGACGTTGACGATAATGAAATCATCAAACGCATGAGCGGTCGTCGTGTCCATCTGGCTTCAGGTCGTACCTACCACGTTGTGTTCAATCCGCCCAAAGTAGCTGGTAAAGATGACGAAACAGGTGAAGACCTGATTCAACGTGATGACGATCAGGAGGATACCGTGAAAAAACGTCTTGATGTATATCATGAGCAAACCGAACCTCTAATTGGCTACTACACTCAGTGGGCCAATTCAGGTGAAGCAGGCTCACCCAAATATCATAAGATTGCCGGCATCGGCAGTGTTGAAGATATTCGTGATGCGATCTTTAATGCGTTAGCTTAAAAATAAAAAAAGCCTCGATTATTCGAGGCTTTTTTAGCTAATCTTGATCAGGATCACTTGTTAATCTGTAAATATAATAAAAAATGCAACCCTCAAAAATAATTAGGAGTTAAGTATGTCCCCCGAAATCATCATCGCCCTCGGCTGTGCCTTAGCTGGTATTGCCTACGGCGTAATCTCCATTTTCACTATCCTCGCGAAACCGATGGGTAATGATGAAATGAAACGTATTGCTGGCGCGATTCAGGAAGGCGCGATTGCTTATCTGGCACGTCAGTACACCACTATCGGCATGGTCGGTGCCGGTTTATTTGTTGTTATGGGTATAGCCCTGGACTGGTACACAGCGATTGGTTTTGCCATCGGTGCAGTGTTATCCGGTGCCGCAGGTTATATCGGTATGCACGTTTCTGTGCGCTCCAACTCACGTACCGCCGAAGCGGCTAAACATGGTATTAACCCTGCACTGCAAGTGGCATTCAAAGGCGGCGCCATCACCGGTATGCTGGTTGTCGGCCTGGGTCTGTTAGGTGTTGCCGGTTACTACACAGCACTGAAACTGATGGGCGTTGACCAGAGCCATGCCCTGCACGCCATGGTCGGCCTGGCCTTTGGTGGTTCATTAATCTCTATTTTTGCTCGTCTGGGCGGTGGTATCTTCACCAAGGGTGCTGACGTTGGCGCTGACATCGTTGGTAAAGTGGAAGCCGGTATCCCTGAAGATGATCCACGTAACCCTGCCGTTATTGCTGATAACGTCGGCGACAACGTAGGTGATTGCGCCGGCATGGCTGCTGACCTGTTTGAAACATACGCAGTCACCATCATCGCCACCATGCTTCTGGGCAGCCTGCTGCTGAAAGATGCTGGCGAGCTGGCGGTAACTTATCCTCTGGTACTGGGCGGTGTTTCAATCATTGCTTCGATTATTGGCACCTTCTTCGTAAAAGCGACTGACGGCGGCAAAATCATGAATGCGCTGTACAGAGGCACTATCGTTTCTGCGGTTCTTTCTGCCATTGCTTTCTACTTCATTACCAACAGCATGATGAGCGGTCTTGAAAACTACTCTACAGGTGCACTGTACGGCTCTGCATTAATTGGTCTGGCTCTGACTGTCGCCATGATTGTTATTACCGAGTATTACACTGCTACCGAATACGGTCCTGTTAGACGTATCGCCGAAGCATCAACCACCGGTGACGGCACAAACGTCATTGCGGGACTTGGCGTTTCCATGAAATCAACAGCCCTGCCTGTACTTTCAGTATGTGCTTCTATCTGGGGTGCTCACGAGCTGGCTGGTCTTTACGGTATCGCAATCGCTGCTACCTCCATGCTGTCTATGACCGGTATTGTTGTGGCTCTGGATGCTTATGGTCCAATTACAGATAACGCGGGCGGTATTGCTGAAATGGCTGAGCTACCTGAAGACATCCGCACAACTACCGATGCCCTGGATGCGGTCGGTAACACCACCAAAGCGGTCACCAAAGGTTATGCGATCGGTTCTGCCGGACTGGCCACGCTGGTGCTGTTTGCTGATTACACCAACACACTGAAAGCAGCAGGACAGGTTGTGACTTTTGATTTGTCTAACCACATGGTCATCATCGGCCTGTTCATCGGCGGCCTGATCCCTTACCTGTTCGGCGCTATGGCGATGGAAGCGGTAGGTCGTGCTGCTGGCGGCATCGTCAACGAAGTACGCCGTCAGTTCAAAGAAATGCCTGGCATTATGGATCGCACACAACAGCCTGACTACTCTAAAGCCGTAGACATGTTGACCAAAGCGGCGATTAGAGAAATGATTGTGCCTTCATTGCTGCCTGTAGCAGTTCCGATTATTGTTGGCCTGACCCTGGGCGCCGAAGCTCTGGGTGGCGTATTGATTGGTACTATCGTTACTGGTCTGTTCGTGGCCATCTCCATGACCACCGGCGGTGGCGCATGGGATAATGCGAAAAAATACATCGAAGACGGTAATTTCGGTGGTAAAGGTTCAGATGCTCACAAGGCGGCTGTAACTGGTGATACTGTAGGCGATCCTTACAAAGACACCGCTGGTCCGGCCATCAACCCACTGATCAAAATCATGAACATTGTGGCGTTGTTGATTGTACCTCTGCTCTAATCTAGCTACAGCTAGACTAGTAGTTAAAAAGGCGAAGCTTATACTTCGCCTTTTTTTTGGAGTTTTACATATCATAATAATCAGGAAATAACTCATGCATTTCTTGACCTGAATCATTGCAAGAAATAGCAGTTATGCCCAGTCTAAGCTCAGTAACAAAACAGCTCATCGAAATAATCAAAAGTTTAAGGAGAGGTGAAATGATCCCAGTCGAAGAATTAAGAAATGAAAATGATGAGATAAAAGATCTGAGCAACGTGCTTTCCAACCTGGTTTCAGACCCATCGCTTCGCACTAACACTGTGTTCTGCGAGTTACTCCAACGTTTCCGGGACAAACTCGATATCCATTTGAAACATGAAGCAAGGTCCATTTATCCTGAACTTCTAAACCATGACGATAAAAAAATTAAAAAAATCGCCAAGGACTTCTTGAGTAACACTCATGAACTTGAGCGTATCCTCTCAAAATATGTAAAACGCTGGTGCCATCATATTACTACAGAAAATCACGAAGAATTCGAAAGTGAAACCATGCAGGTGTTTCGACTGGTGAATGAACGTATTCAAATGGAAGAAACATACTTATTCAGTATTGTATAAATAGAATCAGGTAAATTATCGTATAAAAAGATGGAACATATGTTCCGTCTTTTTATCTGCTTAATATGTCACCTGACTTTGATTACGATCAATACTAGCATCGCATAAGTTATCTACAGTGAAACAATGACTTGATAACTAAGAGGCTATTTAATGCAATTAACAACACATCCACTGATTGAAGAATTTCCGGAATACAAAGATCAAATTCATACTTTGAAAATGGATAATTCACATTTCCGTCGTCTCGCTCACGAATACGAAGGCATTGATAAATCAATCGTGCGTGCAGAACAGGGCCTGGAAATTGTCAATGATGACTACCTTTCTGAAATAAAAAAAGAACGTTTACACTTAAAAGACCTGATTTTTAAAATGATTAAAAATCAGTAATTTTAATATTTATAATCAAGAGAAAATGATGGAATCCTTCGACAAAGTAAAAAAGCAACTACAGTCTTTACGTGATGAATATATGCATAGAATCGATGCCATAGAAGTTGAAACACATCACAAAGAAACACCTGTTGAAAAAGATTTTGCTGAACAGGCTACCCAAAGTGAAAATGATGATGTACTAACAGCACTTGATGATGAAGCACAACGCATGATCATGCAAATTGATGCTGCGCTGTTGCGTATTGACAAGGGCACCTATGATATCTGCCAAAGTTGTGGTGAATCTATTTCACATAAACGACTAGAGGCGATTCCCTTCACTTCATTGTGCATAAACTGCGCTGAAAAAGCCTCTCACTAACTTACCAGGTAAAATATAGGACTATATTTTGCGAACAGGATGAACCGTGGGGTGAAAAACGATAATCATCCTCATTATCCGTATCAATATAGCCCTACCCCAAAAGCGCTACATCAGGCGACTACGAAAACCAGTCGTTTTGATGTAGAATTCAGCCCACAAATTTTAAGCTATAGACAGATTTTTAATAAAAGTGCTGGCCAAACCACCAGCATGATATCCATCCAGGAGAGATTACATGATTAAACCTCATGGTTCTGACGAACTAAATCCGTTGTTCGTATACGACACGGCTAAAAACGAAGCATTACAGAAAGAAGCTGAAGGCCTGACCTCTGTACTTGTTAGCTCAGCGGCTGCCGCTAATGCTGTTATGCTGGGCGCCGGTTATTTTAACCCGCTCACTGGTTACATGAACAAAGCCGATGCGCTGTCTGTCGCTAACGACATGAAAACCACTTCAGGTCTGTTCTGGCCAACCCCCGTACTGAATCTGTTGAAGGATGCTGCCGGCATCAAAGCAGGCGACCGTATCGCACTGAAAGATCCCAATGTTGAAGGCCATCCGGTTATTGCCATTATGGATGTGAAAGCCGTTGAAGAGTTCAGCGACGATGAAATCGCACTGATCACTAAAAAAGTCTACAAGCCAAGTCCAGACGAAGCTCACCCTGGTGTTGACGCATTCCTGGAACAGGGCAAAGTATGTCTTTCAGGCCCTATCCAGGTACTGAACTTCTCATACTTCCTGACTGAATTCCCAGACACCTTCCGTACCGCAGTTGAAATCCGTAATGAAATCGCTGAACGCGGCTGGAAGAAAGTGGTTGCCTTCCAGACTCGTAACCCGATGCATCTGGCTCACGAAGAACTCTGCCACATGGCCATGGATCGTTTAGGTTGTGACGGTCTGGTTATCCACATGTTGCTGGGCAAACTGAAGAAAGGTGATATCCCTGCACCAGTGCGTGATGCTGCGATCCGTAAAATGGTTGAACTGTACTTCCCGGAAAACAGCGCCATGGTGACCGGTTATGGTTTCGACATGCTGTACGCAGGCCCACGTGAAGCAGTGCTGCACGCCGTGTTCCGTCAGAACATGGGCGCGACCCACTTCATCGTTGGTCGTGACCACGCTGGTGTTGGCGATCACTACGGCGCTTTCGACGCGCAGACTATTTTCGACGAAGTACCTGCTGGCGCGCTGCAAATCGAAATTTTCAAAGCCGACCACACTGCCTACTCCAAGAAATTAGACAAAGTAGTCATGATGTGTGAAGCCCCTGATCACACCAAAGACGATTTCGTTCTGTTATCGGGCACCAAAGTTCGTGAAATGCTGGGCAATGGCATTGCGCCACCTAAAGAGTTCTCACGTCCTGAAGTAGCGCAGATTTTGATGGATTATTATCAAAGTTTAGACGCTTAATTCCTAAAGAATTAATCGTTCATAAAAACGGCGCTAATCGAAAGATCAGCGCCGTTTTTTTGGCTTACGCTTATGCACTGCAGTAAAATAATCGGACACATGAAACCCAACACTACAACCGCCATGCAGAACCTGATCGACGAAGTACGCTCGACCATGCCGTTTGGCGCCAGCGAGGCGCAGCTATGCGCAGATTCCTGCCAGGGTTGTTCGATGAAACTGCTGGAGTTTCTGGAAACCGAACTGGAAGACTGGGAACAGAAGTTACAGGATGGCATACAGCCAAGCTTTGGCGATGTTCACAAAATGGGTAAAACCTGTAAGAAGATTTATATGGTTTTGAAGAAGAATGGATTGGTAGAGGATTAGTTTCATGACTCCTCGTCATTCCCGCGTGCATCTAGTGGATGCCCATGTTTAAGCTTTAAAAATGCTTGTTCACATTAGAACCAAGCTGTGTTAAAAATCAACAGAACCAAGCTGTGTTAAAAATCAACGCAGCTTCTTACCTACAACTGACGGATGGCGATTTACGGATAAGATAATATATTTAAGAAATATTCAAATGCCCGGAGTGAGCACCTGTGATTACTGCACTCTGCTGTACTGAAAAAAAACTAATTTCAAGTTAGAAATTTAATGGAAAGGG
>JAOUNI010000002.1 GCA_029881035.1 Gammaproteobacteria bacterium
TGTTCAGCGCGCCATAAACAATACTGTAAGTACCATTCATGGCAACGATGGCCTGCTTTGCATCACCGATTTTAAAAGCGGTAATCACGCTCTGCGGCAAGCCGCCAAAGCCGCCACGAACCAGGATAACCGAAACAAAAAGTATGAGAAAAAATACGGCTTCATATTGCAGCTTAAATGGTAGAGAAAAATCAGCCTGATTACTAGCAAACGACAAAACACGCTGCAAAATGAATATCAGCCCCAGCATGGTAATAAAACCAATCAATATGCTGGCCAGAATAAAAATACCGTGGTGCGTAATGGCTGTCATCAGCAAGCCTGAGGCATCTGCAACCACGTCACGCATTTCATAACTAACATGGCGCCCTGCATCAACAAAGTACATGGCATCACTGGTTTGCAGTGACATCTCTACGATCAAGGCTAACAGGAATAGCGTTTTTGCAGAGCGTGAAAACTGGTTTTTATCCGAGAGCGCAAACTGATATCGGCTTAATCGGTAATACAGCCATAAGCCCAAACACATCAGTAGCGAGATCATCGCTGCCGAGGCCAGATCGAATCTCAGCCCCCAGAATGCGGCATATAACATGTCGCTCCACGACATCTCACCGATACTGCTCTGGTTGTAGACAAAAAAGACAATCTTAAAAACAAAACCTGTGATTGTTAATGCAAACAGACTCGCCAGATAAAACAGCAATAATCCACGTGAGCTTTTATGCCAGGCAGGCGACAGGCTTGCGGTGTTAATTATAATTTTCATGAAGGCTGCAATAAACTAATTAGAATTTATCAGCGACAGCACTTTCTGAAGCAGCGCCCGACCCGACGTCTACGCCCCCATCTACAGCCATTGAGGGGAAATTGCGTTTATTATCATTGTCCATCGGAATATTCCCTGGTTATATATATTCGAGCAGTGTATTCAAGTAAGATAATTTTGTGTGTATCGCCACGCGAAAGCACATATATTACAATCTAACGAGTGTTTTTAGGACCGGTAGCTCAAAAAAATGGCGAATAACAGAATAAATTCCGATCACGTTGACTGGTTTAGAGCCGCAGCACCCTACATCCATACCCATCGTGGCAGTACCTTTGTTATCCTGTTTGGTGGTGAGGCGGTCGATCATCCCAGCTTTGCCCATCTGATTCATGACATTGCCCTGCTCGGCAGTATGGGCGTACGTCTGGTGCTGGTGCATGGCGCGCGCCCGCAAATCGAAAAACAATTAAAGGCGCTCGGCCTGGACTCAGACTTTTCCAATGAGTTGCGCGTCACCCCCGCCGAAAACATGGCCGGTGTCGAACAGGCCGTGGGTCAGGTACGCATGGCCATCGAAGCACAGCTTTCCATGGGGCTGCCCAATACGCCAATGGCAGGCGCTGCGGTGCGCGTGGTCTCGGGTAATTTTATTACCGCGCAGCCTTATGGCATTCGTGATGGTGTTGATTTTGGCCAGACTGGCAATGTCAGAAACGTGGATGCAAAAGCCATTAGTGGCCAGCTGGAACAGAAAAATGTGGTGTTGATTTCACCCATCGGGTATTCACCCACGGGCGAAACCTTTAACCTGCGCGCCGAAGATGTCGCCACCGCCACAGCCATAGCATTGCAGGCCGACAAGCTGATCTTCATCATGGAAAATAATGGCGTCACCGATAAAGACGGCCACTTGTTGCAGCAACTCAATCTCACTCAGGCCGAGCAGTGGCAACACGATCATGGCCAACAAAACCATGAAGATCGCCTGACGCAATCTCACCTGAATAGCGCTGCCCGCGCCTGTCGCAAAGGTGTTAAGCGTGCGCATATGATCAGCCGGGACATTGATGGCGCGCTGCTGCTGGAACTTTACAGCCGCGACGGCGTTGGCACGCTGGTCACCGCCGACAATTATGAAGGCCTGCGTACTGCTACCATCGATGATATCGGCGGCATCATGGAACTGATCAGTCCACTGGAAGAACAGGGCGCTCTGGTTAGGCGTTCGCGCGAACAGCTAGAACTGGACATCAAATATTTTACCGTCATCGAACGTGACAGTATGATTATTGCCTGCGCGGCGCTGTTCCCATTCCCAGAGGAAAAATCAGCCGAACTTGCTTGCCTTGCTGTGCACCCCGACTACCAACGGCAAGGTCGTGGTAATGATTTAATGGAACACATCGAATGGCAGGCACGCAAACAGCACCTCACCGAGCTGTTCACGCTCACCACGCAAACCACACACTGGTTTCTGGAACGTGGTTTTCAGGAAGTGCCACTAGAAAAATTACCAATGAAAAAACAGTTGCTGTACAACTACCAGCGAAAATCTAAAATCCTTCACCTGACTCTAGCCTGATTGCAATCATGCCTGCTCCTGTGTTGAACATCCCACAAAGTACGATTGAAGATAACGTACACATGGCCTTATTCGAAGATGTAGGTGATGGTGACATAACCGCACAACTCATCCCCGAAGATGAAATTACCATCGCCACCGTGATCAGTCGTGAAGATTGTGTTCTCTGCGGCATGGACTGGTTTGAAGAAGTATTTCGTCAACTCGATGATGAAATTCTCATCGAATGGTATTTCGAAGACGGCGATGCTCTGGAGGCAGGTCAATCCATTTGCAGCTTGAGCGGATCCGCACGCGCCATCCTCACCGGTGAAAGAACAGCACTCAATTTTATGCAAACGCTCTCCGCCACAGCAACACTTTCAGCAGCATATGCCAACGCTGTTGCTGGCACGGGAACCATAGTGCTTGATACACGTAAAACCATACCGGGACTTCGGCTAGCACAAAAATATGCTGTCAGTTGTGGTGGCTGCCAAAACCACCGCATTGGTTTATATGATGCCATTCTGATCAAAGAAAACCACATACTAGCCTGTGGTAGCATTCAACAGGCGATTGAAGAAGCACGTTTCCATAATCCCGAAATGGAAATTGAAATTGAAGTTGAAAGTATCGATGAATTAAACCAGGCACTGGCCGCTGATGCTGATCGTGTTTTACTGGATAATTTTACTAACAAGCAACTTAAACAAGCAGTGAAGATTTGTGATGGGAAAATTCCACTGGAAGCTTCAGGCAATGTTACGCTGAATAATATCCGTGAAATCGCGCTCACCGGTGTTAATTTCATTTCCACCGGGGCATTAACCAAGGATATTAAAGCCATCGATTTATCCATGCGTTTTTCCTGAATACCTCTGAAATCATTGCCCCAGCTTTCATGAAGACAGTGAAGACTCGCATCCGAATTATTTATCGCAGCTCCTTTTTATTTGCCATCATTATTGCTGGCTTTCTGTTCACCGTATTTTTTCAGCAAGGTAACATGCCACGTCAAAGCCTCGGTGCAAAACTGACCCAGTGGTGGCACAAGCGCATACTCAAAACACTCGATATAAAACTTTCCATACATGGTACACCTACTAACAGCGCCACTTTATTTGTCGCCAACCATCTTTCCTGGCTCGACATCCACTTAATCGGCAGCCATATCCCGGTACATTTTTTATCCAAGGCAGAAGTCAAAGACTGGCCAGTCTTTGGCTGGTTGGCCAGTAAAGCAGGTACCCTCTACATACCACGCGGCAGAAAACACGCATCGGCGCAAGCCAATATTATTATGCAACAGACATTGTTGGATGACCGACATGTCGTGCTATTTCCGGAAGCCACAACCTCCAATGGCAATATCAAACGGTTTCACAGCCGTCTCATGCAAAGCGCGATAGATGCACAATGTCTACTGCAACCTATCGCAATTCTTTATCCAGATAGCAATGGCAACACGGTACATGAAGCTGTTTTATATGTAGACGATACTACTTTTATACAATCTGCAAAAAATATCATAGCCACGAAAAACCTGAATGCAGAATTGTATTTTCTTGAACCCATCGAAACACAAAACAAAAACCGCGATGAACTGGCGCGTTATGCAGAAGAGCAAGTGAAATCTTTATTTAAAGAGACTAAATATCAGCTGACTGACAGAGCATAATAAGGCGTGAATCGGTAAAGTCGTAGTGCTATCATTAATGAGCATCGACAGAGGAGTACAATCATGTCAAAGGCTGTACAATCACAATGCAATCATTCGACGCTATTTACTGTTTTCATTATCAATGGAAATGGTATTTTCCAGATCTACCTCAAAGATATGAATAACGAGTCGGTGACAATGATCAGCCGAAACACCAGCAATGTCGCCGGTAATGCGCCAAGCACCAATCCCGATATGAGCCCAGACGGTAAACATATCGTATTTGAACCCGCTGCAACTAACTTTACATCCTCCAATGGCCTGAAACACATTTATTATGTTGACACGAGCGTGGCGCATGCGGTTGAGCAAATAAGTCTGAGCACAACGGGTGCGCAAGCAAGCTCACCGAGTAATAACCCTTCAATCTCGAATGATGGCTCAATGATTGCCTTCGACACGGGTGCTGCTTTGAACAATACATTGGATAAAAATGGTGTCCTGGATGTTTACCTGCGAGATAGAACATTATCTTTAACAAGTCTCATCAGCGCTAACCCTAATACCAGCAATAGTGGCAATAATATTAGCGAGCAAGCTCACATCAGCGGTAATGCAGACTACGTGGTATTTGAATCAGTGGCATCTGACCTGGTAAACAATGATACTTTGGGATTCAGAGATATTTTTGTGCGTGACCTGTCTGCCTTACCTGCAATTATTATCGACAGAGTAAATGTCCCGACATCCGGTTCCGAAGCAACCGCCAGCTCCAACCAACCCGCCATCAGTACAGATGGTCGATACATCAGTTTTCATTCTACTGTTAAATTTACTAATGATGACATTGACACCATAAGCGATGTTTTCCGGGCACACAACAGCACACATCCATAGAAACCATCAGAGATTATTGCAAACAGTGAATAACTATTTGGATTGATAATAATTTTGAGGGATTGGGTACTTAAGGCGGGCGTTCAAAAAAGTTTCTCCGAAAATTCTGCAGCAAAGGCTTTAGAGATTAAAGTCTGATACTACGCTGTTCATACACCAGATACACCAGTGGTATCACCAGCAATGTAAGCACGGTCGAGGCGAAGGTACCGAAGATCAGTGACACGGCGAGACCACCGAATACCGGATCAAAGGCGATGATGAAGGTGCCGAGGATGATGGCAAACGCGGTGAGCAGAATTGGCCGCAGACGTGTCATGCCGGCGGTCAGTACAGCGGCATCGAGCGTATGACCTGTACGCCGGTATTCAAGAATAAAATCGATCAGCAATAATGAATTGCGCACGACAATACCGGCGAGCGCAATCACGCCGATCATCGAGGTGGCGGTGAAATACTGGCCCATGATGGCGTGCCCGGGCAGCACACCAATAATGGTCAACGGTATTGCGCCCATGACGATGAGCGGGATGGCGAACGAACGGTAGTAGCCGACCAGCACCAGATAAATCAGCACTATGGCCACAGCAAAGGCCGAGCCCAAATCACGGAACACGTCCAGCGTCAGGCGCATTTCACCATCCCAGCGCACGGCATAACCGGCACCGGTCGGATCGGACATAAAATACTGTGTCAGTTTCACACCACCGGGCAGCGTGTTGTTTTGCAGGTAATCCCACATTTTATACACCGCATAAACCTGGCTGGTGCTAGCCAGTTCGCCGGTGACATACACCACCGGGTACTGGTCCTTGTGCAGTATCGGTTTAGGTGCAACACGTTTTTCTATGCTCGCGATGTCCGACAGCGACACCTGCCGACCCTGCGGCGTGGTGAAATAAACTTTTGATAAATCTTCCGGCCCGGTGCGATCCGCGGCAGGCACGCGAAAACGAATCGGCACCGGTTCTTTTTCGTATTCAAGATGCACCGTGCCGACATCGACACCGGCAACGAAGGCACGTAATGTTTCGGCAATGCTGGCGGGCGCGATGCCGGTGAGCATGGCTTTTTCACGATCCACCACGATATTGTATTCAGTGAAATCATCGGTAACAGAATCGTCGATATCGACTACGTCATCGGTGTTCGCAAACACTTCAGTGCGCAGTTGTTTGGCAATTTTTCTCAGCGTATCGTAATCAGGGCCGTACAGTTCTGCCAGTATGGTGGCGCGTACCGGTGGCCCCGGCGGATCTTCCACCAGCCTGATATTGGCGCCGGTTTTATCCGCCAGCTCGACCAGCTGCGGGCGCAGCTCGAGCGCAATATCAATCGAGGATTCATCACGCTCATGTTTGTTGGCCAGGTTAACGCGCACTTCAGCAATGTTCGGGCCGCGTTTCAAACCGGCGCCGCGCAACAGGCCATTGAAGTCGATGACACCGGGTTGACCGACGCTGGTTTCCCAGGTCTCGACCTGCGGATGCACGCGGACGATATCGCCAACCTTACGCGCAACATAATCGGTTTCTTCCAGCGTAGTGCCTTCCGGCATATCAATCGTGATCACGAAAGTATTGGTGTTATTTTTCGGCAGCATTTTGAACTGCACCCACTGGTACGCCGGCATGATCAGCACCAGCAGCATGATCAGTGCCACCGCCACAAAAAATAAATTGCGTGACAGCCGGCTGCGAATCAGCTGTTTCATCATGCGTGAATAATTGCGCTCCAGAAAACCATAATGGCTTTCATGGCCGTGCTCTTCCACTTTCAAAAAGCGGTACGCTGCCCACGGCGCCACCGTGTAAGCAATGGCCAGCGACGCGGTCATGGCGACCAGTACGTTAAACGGAATCGGTGACATGTACGGCCCCATCATGCCGGTAACCCAGAACATCGGCAAAAAAGCGAGGATGACAGTGAACGTCGCCAGATTGGTGGGCCTGCCGATTTCGTTAATGGCACGCACCGCCGACTGCAAACGATCGACACCCTTTACGCTGTAGTGGCGATAAATATTTTCGATCACGACGATCGAGTCATCCACCAGCAGGCCCAGTGACAGGATCAACGCAAACAGGGTGATGCGATTGATGCTCTGACCGGAAACATAACCAACCGCGAGGGTAATAAAAAGAATCAACGGAATGGTCACGGTGACGATGGAAGCTGCACGCCAGCCCAGAAAAAACACCAGCAGCATCACCACGGTAGCAATGGCAATCGCCAGATGCTCCATCAGCGTATTGACCGCATCTTCTGCTTTGGCGCCATCATTGCGCGTAACGTCAACGCTCACACCTTCAGGAATTGAAACTTCACGAATACGTTCAAGCTCATCAATCACCGCCTGCGCAACGCTCACCGCATTGGTGCCGGCGCGTTTGGCAATCGCGATACTGACCGCGGCTGTTTCATAATCGGCCGGCTTCTGCCCGTCAAAGGCCGGGCCGTAACCAATGCGCGACACCTGATCAATGTCCTCCGGACCATCGGTCACTTCGGCCACCTGTTTTAGATACACTGGCTTATGCTTTGACAGTGTAACGACCAGGCTGCCGACATCTTCCGCTGTTTTCAGCGCGCCGCTGGTCTGCACGGAGGTTAGCGTATTGCCACCGACAAAAGTGCCCGAAGGTACTGCACGGTTGGTGGCTTCGACCACTTTACGAATATCGTCGAGCGTGACGTTATATTTATTCATGCGCTCAAGATCGAGATTGACACTGATGGCGCGTTTGCGACCGCCGTGCACATAAGAGATTGCCGTACCTTCGACCCGCCGCAACTGTTCCAGTACATCGTTGGCCACATGCCTGAGACTACATTCCTTCCGGCCATTGCACGATAGCGAAACCACCACGATCGGCACATCATCAACATCGGCAGGTTTGATCAGCGGTTGCAATGTGCCCGGCGGCATGTGATCAATGTTGCTCATGATGCGGTCGTACAATCGTACCAGCGCATCTTCCATATTTTCACCAACATCAAACTGCACGCTGACCACACCGGTCGAATTCATCGCTGTGCCGTAGGTGTGATCCATGCCCGGCAGTCCCTGCAAAATAGCTTCAAGCGGCTTGATGATGAGCTGCTGTATTTCTTCGGGCGAAGCGCCGGACTTTTGCACAATAACGTTCGCTGCCGGCACGACAATTTTCGGGTTCTCTTCGCGTGGCGTCATCAAAAAGGCAAACACACCTGCGACGAAAGCAAACAGCACAATCAACAAGGTCAGTTTATTGTCGATGAAATAGGCCGCCACGCGCCCGGCGATATTTAGTTCGCTATCAGCAACAGAAGTCTGTGGGGTATTTTGCTCGGTCATTTTTTGCCCGTTGATGTTTTTGTTAATACTGTGATCGGACTGCCATCGTGCACCGACTCCAGCTCACCCAGCACCAGCGTCTCGCCGCCGAACAAACCGCTGAGAATATCTACCTTCGTAGTGCCGGTTTTTCCCGTGCGCACCATGCGAAAACGCGCTTCCTTGTTATCCACGACAAACACACCGGGTACGCCGTTACGAATAGTCAGCGCCGCACGCGGAATCGAGATGCGGATACCATCACCAGATGCAGCAGAAATTTTCATCACCTGCCTTTCAACCACAGGCAACGTGTTTGTATTCGGATCGGCTGCGTGAATAACACCAGTATTGAGAACCAGCAACGCGGCAAACATCATCAAACAAGTGGCGCGCTTCATGGCGACACCACGTCGGGTAACGCCAGGGTTCCGGCGGCCAGCGGCAGCGACGCCTGCGCCACATCCAGGTTCAAACGCGCGGTCAGTTTTTCAATACGCGCATCGGTATATAAACGCTCCGCCTGCAACAAATCGAGCAGAATGGTTCGCCCCTGACCGTAGCGCTGCTTGACCAGTTTGACCGTCTGCTGCGCGGTAGCTACATTATTCTCGGCGATGGCGAGACGCTCTCGGGATTCGCGCAAACTGTTGTAAGCATCACGCACCTGCTTCTGCACCGACTGCTGTAGCGCCTGCAACTGCCACTGCATTTCGCGCTGCTGCGCCAGCGTGATGTCAATTTCACCGCTGCTCTTGCCATCGTACAAATCAAAACTGAGCACACCCATAATGCTGGAAGAATGACTGTCGAAACCCGGCTGGTCGTCGTACCAGTTCGAGCTGACCACCAGATCCAGATTCGGCTTGCGCACTGAACGCGCCGCATCGACCCGCGCCTGCGCCGCCTGCACCAGTGCACGCGCGGCGGCAAGGTCCTTACGGTTATCCAGCGCGCGCTTTTCATATTCCTCGATAGCCACATCGTCAGCGATCGCCGCCACCTTCGCTACCGCCAGCTCAAGGTCAGTATCCAGCGGCAGACCGGTGACCAGTTTTAATTCATTCAGCGCCGAGCGGTGCCGAGTCGTGACCTGCTCAAGCTGCGAACGAATCGCGGCCAGATTCACTTCAGCCGCCAGCTTGTCCGATTCGACAATACGACCTTCGCGCGCCAGCTGGGCGGTGGTGCGGGCGTGTTGCCGGGCAGCGGCCACCGCATCTTCGGCAATCGCCAGCCCCTGCTCCGTTGCCTGCACAAATAGATAAGCACTGATGGTGGCAAACGCAATCTGCTCGCGCTCACGCTGATACTGTAGCCGGCTGTTTTTTTCCGTCTGCTCGGCATCTTCCACCATGGCCGAAGTGCGCCCGCCAGCGTACAGCGACCAGCGCAACGCCAGCTGGGTGAAATACAGATCGGAAGAACCGGGATCATTGAGCAACGCCGGATCGAAATCCGGCGAAGTCACCTGACGGGTATGGAGCTTGTCGGCAAAAGCATCGAGCGGGTTATCGCTCAAACGCGCCGTGTGCGACAGCGTCAGCGTGGGCAGATGCCCCGCCTTGCTCGCCTGAGTACGCGCATCGGACGCGCTCACCTGCGACTGCACCGCATTCAAATTCGGATTGTGCCTGAGCGCATGCGCCACCGCCGAATCCAGGTCAAAAACCTGTGCCTGTAAGACACCGCTAATTAATGCCAGCACAAATATCAATGAAATTTTTACCGAACACCGATAAGCCATGTCTAAACTCGCGCGATTTTTTTTATTGATTGAGCCAGTACAGCGAAATTCTATTTACAAAATTTCCCAGCTGACATCCCAACAATATATAGCTTCCCTGCATTATTACAAGAGCTGACTTAAATTCTAACCTTCGCCTATCCTATTCTCTCTAGCCAAAATATTTTCAGTTAACAGTGTTCAGGGTAAGCGAGATTTTTTGTGCCCAACTATAGCTAATGTTTTAATGAACTGCGCGGACTGGTAGCATTTTGCCCACGCTAATAAAATCATAACAAAGCATCGACCACTGCATTAAAACTCATACTCAACCATCATCTTTAATGTGTTGTCGGCGGTTTCATCATTCAGACCAAACAACCAGCCCAGTTGATAGCCGAATTTTGCCGACTCGGTTTTAATTTTACCCATCACTACCGGACCCATGCTTTTGCTGTATTCATCGGCGTAGACTTCAATTGCCGGTTCGAAGCTCTGGCTGAGGCGCCATTTTAACTGTGCGTTGACGCTGCCTTCGATTTTTTTCTCCGCCTTTTCGTACTCGGCGATCAGGTTGGTGGTGAACGTCATATTGCTGCCAATCTCGGTGGCCAGTATCGGGCCGAATTCAATTTCTTTCAGTTCATCCTGTTGCGTGGAGTATTCCACTTCGGCCAGCAGGCCGACGTCCCAACTGTATTCCCCCTGTTCGGTCAGCTGATAGATGCCTTCGATGGCCACCGCTTCTGTTTCCCTGCTCTGATTCGGCTTTTTTTCTATTTCTACTTTTACTTCCAGAAACAGGTTGGGGGTAACGCCCTTGCCGAATTCGATAACGTATTGTTGTGTGCCGTCGATGACGGGATTGTCGTCGCTGATGCGCTGCGCATAGAGTTCAACTTCGGTTTCACCGTATTCAACAGTCGGGCTATATACCAGGGAATAGGCCGAGGCCGTCGATGAGATACCGGTCGCTGTTGCAGCCAGTGCCAATGTTAATAGATTTTTTTTAAGCATGAGTGTCTCCGCATCGGGCTCGATGAGCCCGATCAATTTAAGTTAAATAATGAAATGAGTTAGTTGATTTCTGGCAGCGGTGCGTCTGTCACCGAAACCTGTCTGTTTTTTTGTTGTGGCGGCTTACCGACGGTTTTCATCAGCAGCAGTATGGTGCTGAATGTCAGCAGCCAGGCCGCCAGTGCGATACCACTAGGGCGTGCCTGATAACCAATCAGGGTATGCGCCAGTTGCCCGGCCAGTGACTGTTCGCTGAGCAACCAGTTGCTATCCCAGAGTACCGGTTTGAGGGCGGGTAGCAGGCCAGCCTGTTCAAGGAAACCGGCAGCACTGGCGGCAAGGCCAGCGGCCAGCAATAAAATCATCCAGCCGGTCACCTGAAAAAAGTGGCGCAACGGAATACGCAGTAAACCAAAGTACATGGCAACACCGACTGCAGTGCCGCCGGCAATACCAAGTACACCACCACTAACAAGATTAGCCGCCGGCTCGCCACTCATTGCCATGCCATTGAGGAATAATACGACTTCGGCACCTTCACGTAACACTGCCAGTGCAATTGCAATAGCCAGGGTAACCATGGGCAGATCACCATTGCTCACGCCCTGCCCCACGGCCTTCATCTGTTGTACCAGCTGCTTGCCGTGCGCTGCCATCCAGATGTTATGCCAGGCCAGCATGAGCACGGCAGTCAGCAAGACGCCGGCGTTGAAGATTTCCTGGCCGACACCTTCCATCATATTTGATATACCTTCGGCAAATGTAGCCACCAGGATGGCACCGGCGATACCCGTGATAACACCCGTGATAACCCAC
Organism: Gammaproteobacteria bacterium; assembly: GCA_029881035.1. Classification (GTDB taxonomy): domain Bacteria; phylum Pseudomonadota; class Gammaproteobacteria; order SZUA-229; family SZUA-229; genus LH-M37. The sequence goes on from JAOUNI010000002.1 coordinate 11,769, forward strand.
AGGCCGCGATTGAGTACGCCTCGCGTTACCGCCAGAATGATGGTGATGATTAAAGCGGCTTCGAGCACTTCACGAAACACAATGATGGATGAACCGAACATATGAGTAGCTCCAGTATTAGGTGTTATTGAGCAATGATCTTGCCTTGCGCTGTGGCCGGATTGAATTCACCAAAGAAGTCATATTCGCCCGCCTCCAGTGGCCCGATGAAAACCACGGCCTTGCTATTGCCGGGAATAATTTTCTCACGGTTGAGTTTGTAGCTTTCAAATTCTTCAGCAGTGGCATCGGCATTGATCACTTTGAGTTTGATTTTTTTATCGACCGGTACGATCAGCGTGCTGGGGGTGAACTGGTGATCCTTGATCACGATCTCAAATTCAACCGGTGTTGCCTGGGCCAGGCCGGTGGTTGCCAGTAGTGCTGCGAAAGCGGCGTGATGGGTATAGTGCATAACAATCTCCAGATATTTCTAAATAAGAATGATTATCATCTTACTCGTAATAAATAGTAAATGCAAATCATTCTCATTACTATATTAGAAATAAATGAAGTAACATTACCTGCCCCATTGACTGGCACAGGCGAAGCTAAGTCTTTAATAAGTTGAGAGGTTCTGCTGGATGCAGGTTTATAGCACTATCGGGAATGCCTGAGATTTGTAACAAAAAATATCAATGCCGCTGCCAGCACGATCGACGGGGCTGCAGGTGTATCCCAGTATAAGGAAGCACCCAGTCCCAATAGAACCGACAATATTGCCAGCAACATCGACAACACCACCATCTGCAACGGCGTTTTTGAATACAGCCGCGCGCTGGCGGCCGGGATGATCAGCAAGGCGGTAATCAGCAGCACGCCGACCACTTTGATCGCCACAGCAATGGTCAGAGCCAGCAACAGCATAAACATGAAACGTGTTTTGTTGACCGAGACGCCATCGGTGCGCGCCAGTTCTTCGTGCACCGAGATCGATAGCAGGTCACGCCACAGGTAGGCAAACAGCGACAACACCAGCACCGCGCCGGCGTAAATCCAGATCAGTTCTTCGCGGCTGACGGCGAGAATATCGCCAAACAGATAGGCCATTAAATCAACATTGGCGCCTTTAGTCTGCGCGATGGACAGGACGATCAGGCCGAGTGCCAGTGCGCTGTGTGACATGATGCCCAGTAGTGTGTCGTTGGATAATTCCTTTCTTTGTTCGAGCCAGAACAGCAGCGATGCCAGCACGATGCCAATCACGGCGACGCCGATAATGGGCATGATGTCAGCGGAAACCGCCAGCGCCACGCCCAGCAAAGCGGAGTGCGCCAACGTGTCACCAAAGTAAGCCATGCGCCGCCAGACCACGACGCAACCCAACGAGCCGGCCAGCATGGCCAGACCGATGCCCGCTAATAATGCATTGATGATGAAATCAGCCATGACGGTGGCCACACTCTTTATGATGTGTGCAGACGATAGCACCGTTAAGCTCGTGCTCGTGATCATGATGGTGCGAGTACACCGCCATGCCATCGAGCGCATCACCAAACAGTTTCAGATACTCGGGGTGTTCGCTGATGTGGTCGGGGTGGCCGGTGCAGCATACGTGTGTGTTCAGGCAGACCACCTGATCGGTCGCAGCCATGACCAGATGCAAATCGTGGGACACCATCAAAATTCCGCAGGCATGATGGTCGCGTATCGAGGCAATCATTTTATAAAGCGCCTGCTGACCGATAATATCAACCCCCTGCGCGGGTTCATCCAGCACCAGCACATTCGGCTTTTTCAGCAACGCCCGGGCCAGTAGCACTCTTTGTAATTCGCCACCGGAAATATTCTGAATGGCTGAATCTAAAATATGGCTGACGCCGACTTCATGCAAAACCTGGGCAATTTCATCATCCTTATAACGTGCGCCCAGTTGCAGAAAATCCCGCACGCGCAACGGCAACACCGCATTGATGCTGGTACGTTGCGGCACGTAACCGATACTGAGATCAGCGCGGCGATAGACCTCACCCTCACTTGCCTGACTTAAACCCAGCAGGATTCTAATCAAACTGGTTTTACCCGCGCCGTTGGGACCGATCAGGGTCACTATCTCGGATTCACGCAAACTCAGGTTCACGCCCGAAAGAATCGTTTTACCCTGCCGTTTCAGACCCAGATTTTCTGCCGCCAGTAAAATGTTATTATCCACTCAAACTCCCAACTTGATTGATGCGACTTACTTGCGTCGCCTGACACACACTTCATTGATGATGATTAAGTGTTAGAATCGCGCCGACATTTTATCCCATATTGCCGCCAATATCGTGACTAAACATCTCCGTTTTCTAACACTACTTCTGCTGGTCACCACTTCAGTTGCTACAGCAGAACCACTGCGCATTGTTGCCAGCATCAAGCCGGTGCATTCTCTGGTGGCTGGAATTACGCAGGGCATTAGTGAACCTGAACTGTTGATGAGCTCAAACCAGTCGCCCCATCATTACAGCCTGCGACCTTCTGAACGCAGAATGCTGGCTGAGGCTGACCTGATTTTCTGGATAGGCCCGGGCATGGAAAGTTTCATGCCGCGCTTACTCAACAGTCTCGATAATAAAAATAAAGCAGTATCACTTATCGAATCGCAGGGCCTGAAATTAATACCCATACGCGCAGCCGGGGATAACCATAGTGATCATGATCACGATGAGCATGATGGCGGTGAAGCCGAGCAGGAGCCTTCAAGGATAGATGCGCATATCTGGCTGGATAGCCATAACACTGACATTCTGGTCGATGCCATCAGCCAGCAAATTATCCGTCTTGATCCCGAGCACCGGCAACAATATCTGGCCAACAGCCAGCGACTACACGATCGCATTGCTCAGTTGAGAAAAACACTGCAACAGTCACTCAACGCCATCAAAATTTCTTTTTTAACTTACCACGATGGCTATCAATATTTTGAAACCGAGTTTGGTTTGCACAACACCGGCTTTATTACCACCACTGAACTACAACCCGGCGCGCGACATATTATCGATCTAAAAAAGACCATCAAAGAAAAAAATATCGAATGCGTTTTTTACGATGCCCCCGCAGAACCTGCGCTGCTGAAATCACTGCTGGCCAACAGCCAGGCCAGAACTTTCATGCTGGACCCGGTGGGCATGCTGATACCGCCGGGCGAAGACAACTGGCTCAAGATAATGCATTCACTGGCGGATCAGTTCATAAACTGTCAGCAGCATCTATAATCACTGCATCGTTTGTCAGGCGCACATATCACGCTCTGACAGATCACCGAACAGGAGACCCTCATGGTTCATCAGCAACACCTGCGTTTTTCTACCAATGGTCGTGGCACCTACAACATTAGCCAGCAGATCAGTGATGTCATCGAAAAATCAAACATCCAGACCGGTATCTGCCAGATATTTATTCAGCACACCAGTGCTTCTTTAATTTTGTGTGAAAATGCCGACCCGACCGTCAGAACCGATCTGGATGCTTTCATGAAACGACTGGTGCCCGATGGTGACAGCCTGTTCAAACACAAGGATGAAGGCCCGGATGATATGCCGGCACACATCCGCACGGTTTTAACCGAAAGCTCACTCTCGATACCTGTGCACAAGGGCAAAGCCAGTTTAGGCATATGGCAGGGTATTTATCTCTGGGAACACCGAACCAGTTCGTTTAAACGTAATCTCAGCGTGACTATTATTGGCGAATAATCCGCTTATAATCACTTATGTTATATCAGAACACATTACAGCTCGCCGAACACACTCAGGGCGCGTATGAAATCACCGAGCTGGTCACAGAGATCATAAAAGACTCAAAAATACACACCGGCACCTGTCATCTTTTCATACACAATAGCAGCTCGGCTATCCTGATCAGCGACACTGCTGATGAGTCTACAAAAAATTTAACCGCTGACTTCATGGCTCAGCTTGCGCCCAGCAGTGTCGACGCCAATGCAAATATCAACAATGCCATGAATGCTGTGCCACCTACGATGAAATATGCACGTTCACAAAATGAACTGACTATCCCGGTGACTAGCGGCCGATCCGGCATCGGTGTATGGCAGGGTATTTTTCTGTGGGAATATAAATCAGCACCGGTAGAACGTAAATTAACCGTGACTATTATGGGCGAGCCACTACACAAGTCCTTCAGACTGACCCGCTGACAAAGCTGAAATATTTCTGGCCACGCCATCAATCAATCGCTGTCGCGATTCAATACTAGCCCAGGCAACGTGAGGCGTAATAATTAAATTCGGCAAAGCTGAATGGATTAATAAATCTTTTTCCAACGGCGGCTCATGTTCGAGCACATCCAGTGCAGCACCTGCGAGCCGGTTATTTTTTAGCGCTACCAGCAGTGCTGCTTCATCGACCAGACCACCGCGTGCGGCATTGATCAGCACCGCATCCGGTTTCATCAAAGCCAGTTCTTTTTCGGCAATGAAATGCCGGTTATTTTCAGTCAGTGGACAATGCAGTGACAGCACATCAACCTGCGGCAACATGTCATGCAGGGCAACACGGCCAGTGCGTTCATCTTTTGCATCTCGCTGTGCAATTAAAATTTTCATACCGAATGCTTCAGCGACCTGAGCGACAGCTCGCCCCAGCTCACCATAACCAACGATGCCTAACGTTCTACCCGATAATTCTCGAACAGGAAAATCGAGCAAACAAAAATGTTCACTATGCGCCCATTGATTTACTTTAACCGCTGACTGGTATTCAGCCCAGTGCGTAGTCAGCGACAGCAACAGAGAGAACACGTGCTGCACCACCGAAGCGGTGGCGTAAGAGCGCACGTTACAGACCGGAATTTCCAGATCATGCGCTGCATTTAAATCAATGTTATTAGTGCCGGTGGCTGCAATACAAATCAGTTTTAACTGCGGAGCCTGTTGCAGAATCGCTTTATCCAGAATTACTTTATTACTAACGACAACATCAACGCTGGACAAAACCGAAACCATTTCTTCGGGCTTTATTTTCTCGAACCACAACCATTCAGGCACCGCTGCTTCCAGCGCCGATAAATCCAGATCACCGCGATAGACTGAGGCCAGATCGAGAAATGCAGCGCGTTTTAATTCCATATCCGCTTTTATACTTCGATCATTTCAAAATCAGACTTACCCACACCACAATCAGGACATACCCAGTCTGCAGGAATATCTTGCCAGCGTGTACCCGCCGCCAGTCCGTGCTCTTCATCACCCAACTCTTCGTTATAGATATAGCCACAGACAGTACATAGCCAGCTCTTGTAATTCATATTTTCATCTCTATACACAATTTAGTTATTATAAAAATGCATTGTACCGAATGGACGAAAATAATATCCACTGTAATGTTGATCTGACTTAATTGGGACTTGCTTTGCATGCTCACAAGCATAAACTTGCGACTATGAGTGAAACATTATTACCCGTCGTCATGTGTTTTTCAGGTCTTGACCCTTCCGGGGGCGCGGGCATTCAGGCGGATATTGAATCCGTCAGTAGCCACGGCTGCATGGCGGCGCCCATCATTACCGCTGCAACGGTACAGGACACGAACAACGTGATGTCTTTTTTACCGATGCCGGCTGACCTTATTATTGAACAGGCGCGCGCTATTCTGGAAGACATGCCCGTCAGCATCATTAAAATCGGCATGGTCGGCAGTGCAGAAATGGCTCGAGCCATTCACTCAATTCTAATCGACTATCCTGAAATTAAAGTTGTCTATGACCCGGTCTTCAGCACTGAAAATAACGGCTCACTCAGCACCAGTGATCTGATCGACAATGTGCGCGAACTACTATTGCCGCTGACCACGGTGCTAACGCCCAATATTTTTGAAGCGCACGCGCTGACACCAGGCTCGGATACAGCAGCGGCTGCCGCGATGGGTCTGCTGGAAAATAAATGCGAATACGTGCTGCTGACCGGCACCCACGCTAAAACCAGCGATGTGGTACATACGCTTTACAGCAATCACCGCGAACTCAAACAGTTCCACTATGAACGCCTGCCGCACAAATACCACGGCTCAGGCTGCACCCTTGCGGCCAGCGTTGCCGCGTTATTAGCCATCGGTCATGAACCCATCAGCGCCGTGCATCATGCGCTCGACTACACGCACAAAACACTGATCAATGGACGCCGCATCGGCATGGGCCAGTACCATCCTGATCGTTTTTTCTGGCTCAACAATTCTGATAAAAGCAAAGCCAGTTGAGGTTCGGCTATTGAACAAACCTCTGTTGCGTGGACTGTACGCCATCACTGATGAGCGTCTGATGACCGAAAAAAATTTCCTTTTCAAAGCTGAGCAGGCCCTGCTCGGTGGTGCCAGTCTGATTCAGTATCGTGACAAAAGTGGCGATAAAGAAAAACGCCTGCATCAGGCCACTGCTCTCAAGCAGCTCTGCGAACAGCACGCGGTACTGCTGATCATCAATGATGACATTGAACTGGCCCATGCGGTGCAGGCCCACGGCGTGCATCTGGGCAAGGAGGATGCATCGATCAGGCAGGCCCGCCAGCAATTAGGTCCAGATGCGATTATCGGTGTGTCCTGCTATGACCAGCTCGACCTGGCGCTAGCTGCGGAAAAAGCCGGCGCAGACTATGTCGCATTCGGTGCCTTTTTTGTCTCACCGACCAAGCCTGAAGCGCGCACTGCCAGCCTGGAATTATTGACCACTGCCACACAGCAGTTGCACATCCCCATATGCACCATCGGTGGCATCACCGCGGCTAATGCAAGCACGCTGGTCGAATCTGGCGCGGACATGACCGCCGTGATCAGTGATTTATTCTTCGGCGATGACATTCGGACAACAGCCTCGCACATCGCACGTCTATTCAGTTAAAATTACTCTCGATTTTTTAACCCCGTTTTTAATACCGCCAGACGAGCACCACACATGAGCACGATGAACGAGCAATTTCAGGCCGCACAACGACATATCCCCGGTGGCGTTAACTCGCCGGTACGCGCATTTCGCGGCGTGGGCGGCAATCCTGTCTTCATAGAAAAAGCCAAAGGCGCTTATATTTTTGATACTCAGGGCAAGCAATACATCGATTATGTCGGCTCATGGGGGCCGATGATTCTGGGCCACGCTCACCCTGAAGTTATCGCGGCGGTTAAAGCCGCGGCCGATAACGGCCTCAGCTTTGGCGCGCCGACTGAAATAGAAACCGTGATGGCCGACAAAATCTGCGAGATCGTGCCTTCGATGGAAATGGTGCGCATGGTCAGCTCCGGCACCGAAGCCACCATGAGCGCGATTCGTCTGGCGCGTGGTTACACCGGCCGTGACAAAATCATCAAATTCGAAGGCTGCTACCACGGCCATTCGGATTCGCTGCTAGTCAAAGCGGGTTCCGGCGCATTAACGCTGGGCGTGCCCGATTCACCCGGCGTGCCAGCCAGCCTGGCTGAACATACTTTGACCCTGCCCTACAATAATCTGGAAAAAGTTGCTGAAACGCTGGCCAAGCTGGGCGACAAAATCGCCTGTATTATTATCGAGCCGGTGGCCGGTAACATGAACTGCATTCCTCCTGTCGAGGGCTTTTTACAGGGTATTCGCGAGCTATGTACCCAGCACGGTGTTGTGCTGATTTTTGACGAAGTCATGACTGGTTTTCGCGTGGCACTGGGTGGTGCACAAAGCCATTACGGCATCACCCCTGACCTGACTACACTGGGCAAAGTCATCGGTGGTGGCATGCCCGTTGGCGCATTCGGTGGCAAACGCGAAATCATGGAAAAAATCGCCCCGCTGGGCCCGGTTTATCAGGCAGGTACTTTATCCGGCAATCCCATCGCCATGACCGCCGGCCTGAAAACGCTGGAGCTGATTTCCGCACCCGGTTTTTTTGAAGAATTATCAGAAAAAGTGGAATACCTTACCAACGGTATTCTGGATGCGGCCAAATCGGCGGGCATCGCCATGACCTGCAACCGCGTGGGCGGAATGTTTGGACTGTTCTTCTCCGATCAAAAAGTAACCAGCTTTGAGCAGGCGACGCAGTGTAACGTCGAGCAATTCAAGCAATTCTTCCACGGCATGCTGGATGAAGGCATATATATGGCTCCCTCTGCCTATGAAGCGGGTTTTGTTTCCAGCATGCACCACCGTGACGAACTGGTCAGAACCATCGCAGCAGCCAAGAAAGTACTGAGCAGCATCAAATGACGAAACATTCAAGCGTCATGACTGAAGATGAGACAAGGCATAAAGGTAGTACGAACGGAATTTACAACTCGCTAATAGCTTCACAGCACCGCATCGCGAATTCTGCTTTATAAAACCGTATCATCAGAAAGATTAGCTTATACATGAAATCCTATATATACCGATGCAGCCGCAAGCCCGATATGTACATTTATCTGGCTGAGGAAGATGACTTCTCCAACGTGCCCAAAAATATCTTCAATAGTCTTGGCATTATTACATTTGCCATGGAGCTGGAGATCAGCCCTGATAAAAAACTCGCCCGAGAAGACCCCGTTAAAGTAATAGGAAATTTAAAAGAACATGGTTTTCATCTTCAACTCCCTGATCAGACTCCGATTGAGGAATTGATGGCTCAAATCGCGGCTAAAAAAATCTAACTCCTCAATTCCACACATAACTTGGCTATGTGTCTGAGTTTTCGTCAGGTATACTCCTAATCGTTCAGTTCTACATCCTTATTAAACTGAACATTTACAATTTTATACAACCATCGTTTTAGAGGTATCAAATGATTACAATAAATCAATTTATCAAAATAATTATTATCAGCACCATCACATCCGCCATCGCTACCGTTGTCAGCTTAAAAATACCTGGAAGCGAAGCCCATCTTGCAATCACTTCAACTCATTTGCCGCTATTTTTAATTTCCTTTATCAGCATTTTGGTCGCCTGCCTTATTACCATCAAGCTGGCTGGCACCTCAAGAAAACCTGTCAAAGTCGGTTCTGGTCGTGAAACCGGCACAGTAAAATGGTTTAACGCTGCCAAAGGCTTTGGTTTTATTACCCGTGAAAATGGTGAGGATATATTTGTTCATTTCCGTTCAATTCAAGGTAAAGGACATCGCTCTCTAGGTGAAGGTCAGTCGGTTATTTTTGAAGTTGCCGAAAGCGATAAAGGCTTACAAGCTGTAGACGTATGCAGTGCTTGATAAGTTAAATTTCACTCATAAAAAAAGCTCCTTAAGGAGCTTTTTTTATGGTCTTGATTAATACCAGAAATAAACATACTGTTATTTTTTCCTAATGACTTTATTTTTTATGGCTATCCGTTCAATCGCTGCCGCCGCCGCAGTAAAACCAAATATAGCGGTAACAGCAACACTGGAACCATAACCAAAATTACAATCCAGTGACAAACCTGAAACACCGGGCTTTGCGTAACCTACATTTCCATCCTTACCTGGATAACGTTGCTGCTCTGTTGAATACACACAGGGCACACCAAAGGTATATCTTTTATCCCGAGTAAATCCGTGCCAGTAGCGCAATTCTGAACGCACTTTGGCGGCCAGTGGATCATTCCAGGTGCTGGATAAATCAGATACCTGTATTTTTGTCGGATCGATCAGGCCGCCCGCACCACCGGTGGTGATAATCGGTATTTTATTTCGCTTGCAGCAGTAAATCATTTTGGTTTTAGATTTGAAGCCGTCGATGGCATCGATCACACAGTCATAGCCGCGTTCCAGAATATCGCGAAAATTACTCTCATCAAGATATTGCTCGATGGTCTGCACCTCGCATTCGGGATTAATATCCAGCAGACGCTTTTTCATGGTATCAACCTTCGACTGGCCGATGGTCGATTCCAGGGTGTGAATCTGCCGGTTGGCATTGCTGCGTGAAATGATATCGCCATCAACCAGGGTGATCCTGCCGACCCCTGTTCTGACCAGTGCTTCCGCCGCCCACGAGCCCACGCCGCCAATACCGACCACACAAATATGCGCACTGGCCAGCATCTTCATCATCTCGACACCATAAACACGCGACAGGGAACTAAATTTCTCTTCGTAATGACTCATTAAAAAAGTTTCAGGTTGTTCGTTAGCAGTGACCAATAAAAAGCTTTCAGCCATCTACTGCCGGCTGATATCTAAGGTAAAATCGCCCCATGACATCTACATCAAAAAATACGACGCCTCAGCGCGCCAAAAAAGTTGGCTTCGTTAGCCTCGGCTGCCCCAAGGCGACCGTCGATTCGGAGCATATTCTCACACAGTTGCGCGCCGAAGGTTACGACATTGTACCCACTTATGACGATGCGGACATTGTCGTGGTCAACACCTGTGGTTTTATCGATGCCGCCGTTGAGGAATCACTCGATGCCATCGGCGAAGCACTGGCTGAAAATGGCAAGGTTATCGTCACCGGCTGCCTCGGTGCCAAAGGCGATGTCGTCAAACAGGCCCATCCCCAGGTTCTGGCCGTGACCGGCCCACATGCCACCGCCGAAGTGATGGATGCGATCCACCAGCATCTGCCGCCGCTGCATGACCCGTTTGTCGACCTGGTGCCACCGCAGGGCGTCAGGCTCACGCCCCGGCATTATGCCTATTTAAAAATTTCCGAAGGCTGTAATCATCGCTGCACCTTCTGCATCATTCCCGCCCTGCGCGGCGACCTGGTCAGCCGCCCGGTCAATGACGTACTGGCCGAAGCCAAACGCCTGCAAGAAGCCGGCGTGCAGGAGCTGCTGGTGATATCGCAGGACACCAGCGCCTACGGCATCGACGTTAAATACAAAACCGAATTCTGGGAAGGCATGCCGGTGAAAACCCGCATGACCGAACTCTGCGAAGCACTGGGCACACTCGGCCTCTGGGTACGTTTACATTACGTTTACCCCTACCCGCACGTCGATGAAATTATTCCGCTGATGAATGCAGGCAAGGTACTACCGTATCTGGACATCCCCTTCCAGCACGCCAACCCGCGTATTTTAAAAGCCATGAAGCGCCCGGCTTCCAGCGAAAAAGTTTTAGGCCGCATCAAAAAGTGGCGCGAACAATGCCCCGAACTGACCCTGCGCAGCACCTTCATCGTCGGCTTCCCCGGTGAAACTGAAGAGGAGTTTCAGGAACTACTCGATTTTCTCGACGAAGCCCAGCTCGACCGCGTCGGCTGTTTCACCTACTCCCCGGTCGAAGGCGCGGTAGCCAACGAACTCGGCGAAGCCATTCCGGAAGAAGTCAAAGAAGAACGCCTGGCCCGCTTCATGGAAAAACAGATAGGCATCAGCGCCGAACGCCTGAAAAGAAATATTGGTAAAGAAATAGAAGTACTGGTGGATGAAGTCAGTGAAGACGGCGCCATCGCCAGAAGCATGGCCGACGCCCCGGATATCGATGGCCTGGTATATATTCTCGAACCCGAAGATCTACAACCAGGTGATCGGGTGATGGTACGCATCGAGCAGACCGATGAACATGATATGTGGGGAATACTGGTCGATTAAAAACTTTTCACCGCAGAGCCGCAGAGGATACACTTCAATTCCTAACTTACGTCCGATTACACTGCGCTAATCACACCTACGAGCTGGCTTGTGTCGAACCATTCGACATGTTATAAGAATATGTCGAATATGTTACAAATCTTCGACATATAACAACGGATTGATTTGGTAAGCAAAATGATCACAAAGCACAAGCCTCATGTTTGATAGAAACAAACCTTACAATGATTTACCTCTCTTGCCACCCAACCGGGAGCTGGAAACCAAAGAAGTGCTGAAAAAAGCCATATCTGCCAATGCTCGTCTTGCAGAGCTCAAAGGCATAGCGAATAGAATCCCAAATCAAACTATACTGATTAACTTCCTGACTCTTCAGGAAGCACGAAGCAGTTCAGAAATAGAAAATATTGTTACAACTAATGACAAGCTTTTTGAAGCCTTTTCTCTTAACAACACAAAGGGAGACCCGGAAACAAAAGAGGTATTGCGCTATAAAGAAGCAATGTGGGAAGGTTATCAGGCTCTGAAAAATAAGCACTTTTTAACTACCAATCTATTTGTAAACGTCTGCAATACCATTAAAAAGAACCAGTCAGGTGTCCGCAAAACAACGGGGACAAAGATAGGAAATCAAACTACAAAAGAAATCATATATACCCCACCTGAAGGTGAAAGCGTCATATTAAAAAAGCTAAAAAACCTTGAAGATTACATTCATGATGATAGCGATTTAACAGACCCTTTAATTAAGATGGCTGTTATTCACTACCAATTTGAAGCGATACATCCATTCTCTGACGGCAATGGAAGAACAGGACGAATTCTTAATATTCTTTATCTCATTTTGAAAGATATGCTCGATCTTCCGATCCTGTATCTCAGTCAATATATCATCGCCAATAAGGATAAATACTATAAACATCTGAGTCAGGTTACTGAGGAAAATGAATGGCAGGGCTGGATAATGTATATGCTTGATGGCATTGAGCAAACAGCTACCTCTACAAGAAATAAGATAATAGAGATTAATGATCTTTTTGAATACACCCTGGATTATGCAAAACAAAAGCTACCTAACTACATGTATTCAAAAGAGCTGATTGAACTCATTTTTGAACAGCCTTATTGCAAAGTTAAGTTTCTTGTTGATAAAGATATTGCCCAACGCCAGCAGGCATCAAAATACCTGTATCAACTTGAAAGCATAGGTATTTTGCAGAAAAAAAAGGTGGGCAAGGAGCAGCTTTTTTTAAATACCAAACTATTTGAGTTATTAAGCAACTTAACACCACACCCTAATAACTTGCAAAGCTCTAAAAGTGAAGGTGATCTTTTTGAAACCCTTGATAGCAATCTCGAAACATGGGAAGAAATGTTCCTCAAGCTCAAAGATTTTATTGAAAAACATGGGCATTCTTATGTGTCAAAAAGAGATCAAAAAACAAGGCAGCTCGGTCACTGGGTAACTGACCAGAGGAAGAAAAAGAAAAGCAACTTACTTTCAAGGGAGCAAATCACCAAGCTTGAAGAAATAGACATGGACTGGGACCCTATAAATAACAGATGGGAAAACAACTACAAGGAACTCGTTAAATTTAAAAAGGCTAATGGTCATTGTGATGTTCCTCAGAGATATGCAGAAAATCAGGAATTCTCTAATTGGGTGTTTAACCAGAGATATAGATATAAAATAAAAAAGCTGTCTAACATAAGAACAAAGAAGCTTGAAAAGATAGGTTTCAACTGGGGTAGAGATGCTAATGTTTCGGATGATCGAATTAAAGAATTGCTTGAATATAAGAAAAAATTTGGGCATCTTAATGTTTCACAAGTAGATCCCAATGAAGAATGGCGCGGATTAGGCAAGTGGCTTAACAATCAGAGGCATGCCAAGAAAAAAGGAACACTTAGTACCGAGCTTGAAGAAAAACTTAATGAAATAGGTGTCGCATGGAATGCGTTAGAAGCAAATTGGGATAAGAAACTAGGCGAGTTAAAAGACTTTCATGAAATTCATGGGCATTTCAGGGTGCCCCAAAATGGGGAGATCAGCAAACTCGGTTATTGGATTGCAAAAATCAGAAGAGTTAAACCCGATGCTGAAAGATTGAAAAAGCTGTCTGACATAGGCTTTGATTGGGATAAGGAAAAAGTAAAGTAGCTCGTAGGTCTCAACACATTGCGCATTATGAAATGCTTTTTTTCTTCCGCTTTACCCACCCCCTCACATCTTGCCGAGCCATGTGACTTTGGTAGTGCAAATCAGGCAGGACGCCTGATTTAGTTTCGCGAGCGGGATTGCGAGTCGAAACGGGCGCGTAGGCAAAGTTGCATGGCTCGGGAACCCGTTAGGGCAAGGTGTTATGGGCGGCATTTTTACAAAACACGTCCTGTGTTTTGCCCTACGGGACAGCTATAAAACAGCTGTTCAAATTCGCTCCCGGCGAATTTGTCTGGTTACTCTTTTGCTGCTGTTGGCAAAAGAGTGACTCGCCCGTGGGTGCGAATACCCACTACCACCAAGATTACAGATTAATACGAAGATTTTGTAATTACACAAAAGCCCAGACATGGATACCGGCCTACGCCGGTATGACGAACATAAAAAAAGCAGGGCGGATTACCCGCCCTGCTTTTTCAATGAAACACTGATGAGTTATTTATTAAGTAAAATAACTTTCATTCCACCACATATGCACTGCAATACTCGCTGCATAACCCAGTGCAATGACCGGCGTCCATTTAAGATGGCCGAAGAAAGTGTATTTACCCTGTGCCTGACCCATCAGCGCCACGCCCGCGGCTGAACCGATCGACAATAGAGAGCCACCAACACCGGCGGTCATGGTCACCAGCAGCCACTGTCCGGTCGACATGTGCGGCTCCATAGTCAGTACGGCAAACATCACCGGTATATTATCGACAATCGCTGAAAGCAAACCGACAGCGATATTCGCATTGGTCGCACCCCATGATGTGTACATGATTTCAGACACCAACGACAGATAACCGAGGAAACCCAGACCACCGACGCACAATACAACGCCATAGAAGAAGAACAGCGTATCCCACTCGGCGCGGGCAATTTTGCTGAACACATCAAAGGCAACCACATCACCGATTTGTGCTTCTTCCTCTGGATTGCTACAACGCTGTGCGATACAACGGGAGTGCGTTCTTTTCAGGAAGTAACCAAAAAACTGCAAATAACCCAGACCTGTCAGCATGCCGATAACCGGTGGCAGGCCAAGGAAGTTGTGGAAACTAACCGCAGTCACGATGGTGAGCAGGAACAGTGCAATGATGCGTTTCGCGCCACGATAGGTGAAGGCTACTTCATCGGCACCTGATGGCTGCTCATTCGGCACTGCAAAATGCATGATTGCAGCAGGTATCACAAAGTTAACCACCGAAGGAATGAATAAGGCAAAGAAGGTGACAAAATCAACCATACCTTTCTGCCATACCATCAGCGTCGTAATATCACCGAAAGGTGAAAAGGCACCGCCAGCATTGGCACCAACAACGATGTTGATACAGGCCAGCGTGACAAATTTGGTATTGGTGCCACCCACGGCCAGTACTACGGCACACATCAACAATGCAGTAGTCAGGTTGTCGGCAACGGGTGAAATAAAGAATGCCAGTATGCCGGTCAGCCAGAATAATTTTCGGAAACCGAAACCTTTGCTAATCAACCAGGAGCGCAGAGCATCAAATACCCGGCGTTCTTCCATGGCGTTGATATAAGTCATCGCCACCAGCAGGAACAACATCAGCTCGGCGTATTCCAGCAGGTTGTGGCGCACCGCCATTTCTGCCATATGCGACATACCATGCTGCATGTAAACCCAGCCAATGGTACCCCAGATCAAACCGGCCGCAATGATGACCGGCTTGGATTTACGCAGATGCAGAAATTCTTCACCAATCACCAGTGCATAAGCAAAAACAAAAATAACGATGGCGAAAAAACCGACACCGCTATTGGTTAAATCAAGACGTGTCGCTTCGGTTGCGACTGCACCAGTGCTGGCCATAGCCAGCCCGGGTAACATCACGGCAGCCAGAGCTAACCACGTTTTATTGAAGAGATTAAACATAAACCAGTTCCTGGAAATTTAAATCAGAAAATTAAATTCATCATTAGCATCATAACAGTCAAAAACAACACCGTCATAATACCACCTGCTTTCATAAAGTCCGGTACGCGATAGCCGCCGGGGCCCATGATTAGCGCATTCACCTGATGCGTTGGGATGAGGAATGAGTTCGAAGTCGCAATTGCCACAGTCAAAGCAAAAACGGCCGGGTTCGCATCGACACCATTCGCCTGCAGACTAATGGCGATATTCACCGCCAGTGGCACCAGCAAGACGGTAGCGCCGACATTCGACATCACCAGGGTAAAGAAGGTCGCCAATACAGCGATGGATAACTGGATCACCCAGACGTCCATATCGCCCACGACTGACAATGTCTGCTCGGCAATCCAGCGAGCCGTACCCGAGGTTTCTACCGCCAGACCCAGCGGGATCAAACTCGCCAGCAGGAAAACGGTTTTCCACGAAACGGCTTTATAAGCTTCATCAATATTTAGTACGCCTGACAATACCATGCCGATAGCACCGGTCAGCAGGGCGACAGATAAGCGCAAATCACTAAATAGCACCATTGATAGCGCAATCACAAAGAAAAAGCCTGCCCAACCGACCTTGTGAGGACGAACTTCCTCATGCGGATATTCGGTGGTGACAACGACAAAGTTGGGGTCAGTTTCCAAACGCGCCAGAGCCGCCCAACTGGTGTGAACCACCAGCGTATCACCGGCTTCTAAAGGCAGATTTCTAATATCATCTCCTTCTACCAGCGTTTCGCCATCACGATGCAACGCCACCATGGCAATACCGTAAGTTTTACGCATCCATAAATCACGCGCACTCTTACCAATCAAAGCAGAACCGGGGGGGATTACGATATCAGCAATACCTGATTTAGCGGATGACAGAGAATCAGCAAAAGTTTCCAGTTCGGTGCGCAATTCAAGTTTGTACTTTTCAGCAAAGGCCAGCAGGTTATTTGGTGACGCGAACACACCCAGCACGCTGCCATCTGTAATACCTGTATCACGGTCCAGACCACCAGCGCCTACACGCAGGTCATCACCGCCACTACGAATCGCAACGACACGAATACGCTCGTCGTGTTCGATATCATTTAAATTAATGCCCACTAAACTACTCTCTTTAGGCACGGCTAATTCGAACAGATCATAATCGATACCGTAAATTTTCTTGAAGTAATTCAGTGTATCGCCACCTTTTGTACCTTTCTCTGCGTCCGTTTTCGGCAGCACGTAACGCCCCATCAGCACAAAATAAATGATTCCGGCGGTTACCAGTGCCAGGCCAACGGGGGTCACCGAGAACAGCCCCCAGGTTTCCATCTGCTGTTCAGCTGGCAAAGCATGGTTCGAAGTCAGGATAAGATCATTGAGCAAAATTAATGGCGAGGATCCGACCATGGTCACGGTACCACCCAGAATGGCACAGAAACCCATCGGCATTAACAGGCGCGACATGGGCAGACCGGAGCGCGCTGAAATACGACTCACCACTGGCAGGAATAAGGCGGCGGCACCGACGTTCTGCATGAACGAGGAAATAAAACCGACGGTGCCCGAAATAATTGGGATGATACGAGTTTCAGTTTTACCACCTATTTTAAGGATAAAGGCCGCTACCGTGGTCATCAGGCCCGTTTTATCCAGACCGGCACCAATAATCATCACCGCTATGATCGACATTACCGCGTTACTGGAAAAGCCGTTGAAGATCTTCTGGGTATCGACCAGCCCCTGTTCCAGCCCCATAACCGGGGCCAGCAAGGTAGTCAGGCCGAGTAACACCATAATACTGACCGCAGCCACATCAACGCCCACGACTTCAAAGGCAAATAAATAAATAGTCAGCATTAATAGCGAGGCCACCCAGGCTATCTCGATGGTCGGGGTATATGAAGTCAGCCAGAGTGCACCCAGCGCAAAAACAACAGCTGCGATGATTTTTTTCATCGGTAATGATTTTTTTTCTTCAGTCATAATTGTTGAATATGGTTATTGAGAGGGAATTAGGATTTTTAGAGGCGCGAATTCTAGTCAACTAGACCTAAACTGAAAAGCGAAATAAAATACCCGCTATGAACAAAAATTTAGCACAGCAAGTACAGGCAAACTAATCAGCATGGATATCGAGCACCTCAAAACGTTTCTCGAAGTCGAGCGTATGCGCAATTTTCGCAAGGCCGCGGAAAATCTGTGTATTTCCCCGTCTGCGATTAGCGCGCGCATCCGCCAGCTTGAACAAACCATCGGCCTGGTTCTATTCCGGCGTGACCGACAGACAGTCAGCCTGACTCAGGCCGGTGAACGTTTTGAGCGCCATGCGCGTTTTATCCTGAGCGCATGGGAACATGCACACCAGGAAATTGCACTCAGCAAACAAATCGATAAGCATCTGGTGGTAGCCGGCGTCAACAGTTTGTGGGAAATCCTTCTGCAGGGCTGGCTCAATGACATTCACTGTCATTCGCCATTAATTGGTCTCCGAGCCGAATCCAGCACATCCAAACGCATCGCGCAGAAACTGGAACAGGGTGCCATTGACCTTGGTTTTATCTATGAACCTCCCCAGCTCAGGGAAATGGTGGTACAGGAAGTGGGCAATGTCGCCCTGATCATGGTCAGCAGTGAACCAGACCAGAAAGCTGATGATGCACTGACTGATGGCTATGTTCGCGTCGACTGGGGCACACTGTTTACCAGCCTGCACGAAAATTATTTCCCTCAGCGCCCGATCGCCGCGGTCCGTGCCAATGTCGGTAGTATTGCCCTTGGCCTGATTGAAAGTTGTGGTGGTGCCGCCTATTTACCCACTTCGATGGTCAGGCACAAACTGGATCAGGGTAAACTCTTCAGGGTTAACGACGCCCCCGAAATTCCTCTAAAAGCTTATGCGGTCTTCTCTATGCATGGCGAACATCGCCGTTTGATTGAGCAGCTACTACAAACACTGTAGCTAGCAGACAAAAGGGACTCATTAGCACAGGCGGCTCACCTGAAGAGCGTGTTCGGAAGGTTAATCAGCAATAATTCAGGTTGCCATCTGGTAAAACCCGGTTCTCATGGCCTGGGGATCACCGGATTGATTAAAAATCCTTTTTAACCCAAATCAATTTCCCGGGCTTCAAAATCACCTAGAATCAGCCTCCATATTCAACTCACTAAAATCCACCAACACATATGGATGCACCCGTCACCTTAACGTCCGCTTTCCTGCTAGGCCTATTCACTACGCTACATTGTGTCGGCATGTGCGGTGGCATCATCGGCGCATTGAGCCTCAGCCTGCCTGCAAAAATACGCGACAACAAACTCCAGCTGCTATTTTTTGTTGGCACTTATAATCTTGGCCGCATTATGAGTTACAGCCTGGCGGGTTTACTGGCCGGGTCACTGGGCATGAGCGTATTAACCTCTGCCAGTTTTGAACAGGGACATCAGGTACTGCAATACATTGGTGTCAGCATGATGATCGCGGTCGGCCTGTACCTCTCCGGCTGGCTACCACAGCTCGCCAGGGTCGAGAAAATAGGCATTCCACTGTGGAAAAAAATCGAGCCCATCGGCCGACACCTGTTACCCGTATCCAGCCCGATCAAAGCACTGGGCTATGGCCTGATCTGGGGCTGGCTACCCTGCGGCATGGTCTATTTTGTACTGATCTGGGCCTTGTCCGCCGGCTCTGCCCTGCAGGGTGCGGCCATCATGCTGGCCTTTGGCCTGGGTACATTGCCGACCCTGATGACCGCCGGTTTCATGACTTCACAGCTGACGCGATTCGCCGCCAACCCCAAAATCCGTAGCCTCGCTGGCCTGCTTATTATCGCCATGGCCATCGGCAGCCTGTTCATTCCTATGGAACATCAGGCGCATAACGATGGTCAAATTGAACAAATGGATCACACTAACCATCATCACCACTAGATACGGTTCTACAGTTTATGAATGACCAATTAAAAAAATGGGCTAATCAGGACGATATTTATGTCGTCCATTCAGCCCGCCTGAAAAAACTCAATCCTGCTTTTTCAAAAGGCTTTTTCGAGCATTACCAGCGCGACGATGTTGAGCGCACACACCTGTTTAACGGTCGTTATGAAAACACCTATTTAAATGAGCAGCACATACCCGAATTGTTACAGCTCAAACAGGAAGCGTGCCATTTTGCCAATATGATACTGGGCACCGAAGACATTGAGATGGGCTACTGGTTTAATCACATGCCGCCAGGGGCTGTTACTACCTCACATCGCCATGATGACGACGACGAATTACTGTCTGCGGCCTACTACATCTCTGTGCCAGAAAACTCCGGTGACTTTATCATTCACACCAGCAATATTCCTGCGAAAAGCGAAACCATAAGAATCACGCCAACAGAAGGCAGTTTTCTATTTTTCAAGCCCAGCATGGTCCATGAAGTGACAGAAAACCTGAGCGACCAGCACCGATTTTCCATCGGCATTAATTTCGGCCAGAGAAATCGGGAAGATTAACCTTTTAACCGGGATCGTTCATACCCGCTGTTGTTCTGTTATTATTAAAGCCAATGTCGCAAAAGCAAATAGACAACCCAAAAATTTCTGCCACTGAGCCCCCTGAAACAAAGTCTCGACCTCGACGTCGATTCAGCGGTCTGATTGTATTTGGTTTTTTTGTCGCTATTGCATTTACCGCTAGCTATAAACCATCGATTGAAATAACTTATTGCACAACAGAAACCCTGTCACCCAAACCTGCTGTCATCATGCTCGGCGCATCCTGGTGCCCCTATTGTTACAAAGCACGAAAATATTTCGTCGAAAATCAAATTAGCTACTGTGAATATGACATCGAAGATGATGGCAGAGGTGCTCAGATGTACTCGCAGATCAATAATCGTTCAAATATTCCTGGCATGCAGCCCCTGGGTATCCCGATATTATTCATTGGCAAATATCAATTCAGCGGATTCGAAGAACACAACATCAAAAAAGCACTAGCAACAATTCAACCATTATGATTTTACGCATTAAACAGTTTTTTGAGTCACACTTGCTCATCAGCGAAACCACATCACAAACAGATATTGATCACAAGCTCAAACTTTGCTGCGCGGCTTTGATGCTCGATGTTGTGCATGTTGATGGCGTGACTCACGACAACGAGCTGGAAAAAATTCGCCATGCTCTGCAACAACAATTTGATATTAGCGAGACTGAAATAGAAGAATTATTAGCGATCGCTCACGAAGAGAAAAACAGCGCAGCTGATTATTATCGATTCACTTCCTTGATCAATCAGCATTATTCACAGCAGCAGAAAATATTTTTAGTTCGGCAGCTCTGGCATATCGCCTATGCCGACAATCAGCTCGATAAATTTGAAGAACATCTAGTCAGAAAATTAGCTGAACTGTTACATGTGCCACATCGGCATTTCATACAGACCAAACACCAAGCTGAAAACAACACATAAAACCCGGTACATCAATTAATGCAAAGTACTTTCAGAACCCCACATTTGATCGTATCTTTCTACTACCTCACGCACAACCTGTGGATAACCAATAATATCCATCTGCTTCATACCTTCCCTGAAAAACTCTCGCGCGTCATTCGGTAAATTCTTCACCAGACCATCATAGGCGGCTTCGATTAATTTCGGCTCATGACTTCGAGTCGCGATAATACCGTAATTGATATGTAAAATACGCCACGGTCGCATAGGATTAGTTTGCTCCAGATCTTGCCGAACTGTATCTGATACAACCTCAATGATCGTCGCCATCACCCGAGTCAGCTCCGCCAGCTGTTCAGGCCTTCTTAATTCATTGGCATAATCGGCCAGTGCATTGACGATCAGATCGAGCTTATCCAGCCTACCACCACAATGCGCCACCCACATTGCCACCGGTAAGGTTAAGCGCATCAAAGCCCGACTTTGAATAGCCGAGCCTGTACCTGATGCTGCCTGAAGATGGCCAATCAAACCTTCAATCAGCGTCAACACATAATCTCCAATCTGACTGATATCTTTCTGCTCAACCATATTTTCTGATGATTCAGATAAAATGTCCGCCTCTGCACGCTGCATCACATCAATCGCCTGCCTCATCGCTGCCAGCATATGTTCGGGAGAACTTTCCGCGTCCTGTGCCAGCGGTGATGCATCTATGCCACCTTCAACCGCCTGTTCAAACATGCTTCTGAAATGTTTTGCGTTAAATGAAAAATCCATGATCTTGATTCTATTGTTATGTATTTCTGGTAAGTTCGAAAAAGTGCAGGCATACTCCGACACTAATGTGAAATGTATCATAACTATATCCTTTAATAACTAGAAGAAAACCATGCGATTACTGCACACCATGTTACGTGTCGGCGATCTGGATCAATCGATCAAGTTCTACACCGAAATTCTCGGTATGAGACTACTACGCCGGAAGGATTATCCCGAGGGTAAATTCACTCTGGCCTTTCTTGGCTACGGTGATGAAAAAGAAAATACCGTACTGGAACTGACTTATAACTGGGATATATCCAGCTACGATCTTGGCAATGGTTTTGGCCACCTCGCTATCGAAGTCAATAATGTTTACCAGGCCACAGAACAAATTCGTCAGCAAGGCGGGAAAATTCTACGTGATGCCGGCCCAATGAATGCGGGCAATACCATCATTGCATTTGTGGAAGATCCAGACGGTTATCAGATTGAACTTCTAGCTAAAGACTAACCAGTAAATCCATGCGTTAACGTAGATAGTAAAAAATGAGACAAAAAACGATGATGTCATGGAGCAGTGGCAAAGATAGTGCATGGGCCCTGTATCAATTGCAGAATAATCCAGAAATTGATTTAGTTGGCCTTTTCTGCACCATCAATAAAGAATTCAATCGGGTAACCATGCATGGTGTAAGAGTTGAGCTATTACAAAAACAAGCAGACAACATTGGCCTTCCCCTTGAGATAATTGAAATACCTTACCCATGCAGTAATATTGAATATGAACAAATAATGGGCGAGTTCGTAGAAAAAGCAAAAAAAATGCACATTGAGAACTTTGCTTTCGGTGATTTATTTCTAGAGGAAGTACGTAACTATAGAGAAGAAAAATTAAAAAACTCCGGAATTAAAGCTATTTTTCCCATCTGGGGCATACCCACAGATGAACTATCAAGAAAAATGATAACCAATGGCCTGAGAACGATAATCACATGCATTAATCCAAAACAAACTCCTGATAAATTTATTGGCAAAGAGTTTGATGATAACTTTTTAGCTTCGTTACCTGAAACTATTGACCCCTGCGGTGAAAATGGGGAATTTCATAGCTTTGTTTTTGATGGCCCTATGTTTAAAGAAAAAATAAACATTGTTCTCGGCGATATTGTACAACGTGATGACTTTGTATTTGCGGACATTTTATTAGAAAACAGTTAATATCATATTCTTTTTTACATACTCAATAAGTAAAAAATCATTTTGTATGTTGAACATTTCTAAAACCATAAAAATAGCATTGATATAAATGAGAATTAACAAATGATAAAAACAGAAAAAATGCCAATATGGGTGTTCCTCGCATTTTCAAGCATCGAAACAAGAAAAGGTGCTTTGATACTTATTAATGCCTGTGTAATATTTTCAATCTATTGCATTCCTTTCCCCCTGTTTTTTGAAGACAATGAATTAATTAAAGCCATATTCCTGATTGATGACTGGAGCTGGATTGCAATGATGGCACCAATGTCACTCTGGTACTGGATCAGCCTGAAGTGGGTAGATAAAAACTCAGGTTGGAAAGAATCTTCGCCGGATTAATGATTAAGAGCAATCAACCGGCATACATCTGATTACGCTTCGTGAATCATATCAACCACTGCCGATATTGCACTGGCATGATACTTCACTAGTATATAACCTCCCTCCATGATTCCTATACTCATCGAAGACAAGCAGACACTCAATAATTTCTGCGATAAATTGATCCACGAGTCTCTACTCGCTATCGATACCGAGTTTTTCCGGGAAACTACCTACTTTCCTCATCTCGGATTAATTCAAATTGCCAGCTCCGACCATATTATATGCGTCGACCCACTGGCTTTTGACGCACGAGATGAATTACGTCGATTATTTTTTAATCGTGACATTACAAAAGTTTTTCATTCATGTTCGCAGGATATGGAAGTGCTATATCAATACTTC
The DNA here is from genome assembly GCA_029881035.1 of Gammaproteobacteria bacterium. Taxonomy (GTDB): domain Bacteria; phylum Pseudomonadota; class Gammaproteobacteria; order SZUA-229; family SZUA-229; genus LH-M37. The sequence continues at coordinate 35,572 of JAOUNI010000002.1, forward strand.
AATGAACTGCCTGCTCCCATTTTTGATACCCAGATCGCTGCTGCTATGCTCGGTTATCAGGATCAAATTGGTTATGCCAATCTGGTTGCTGAGATATACGAGGTCGAGCTTGATAAATCACAAACCCGTACTAACTGGCTGAAACGTCCATTAAGTGTAAAACAAATAGAATATGCAGGTGAGGATGTACTTTATTTGCTGCCCTTATATGAAAAATTTAATCAGGCATTAAAAGAGAGCGAACGTAACATCTGGTTACAGGAAGATTGCGAACAACTCTGCGGCAATGTACAGCGATTTCAGCCTGATTTTGAAAACTGCTGGCAACGCGTTAAAGGTTATTTTAAATTGAGTAATATGCAATTAGCCGTATGCCGCTCTATTGCACAATGGCGAGAACAGTTAGCTATGTCAAAAGATCTAACACGTCGAAGAGTCATGCCTGATGAGTTATTACTAAAACTGGCAGCTACTCAGGTCAATATCCAACAACTCAAAACCATCGATCGCCAGATTGCACAATTTAGTAGTGATGAGCTGGAGACTTTGGCTCAGGCCATCGAGACTGGTATGCAAACACCAGAATCTGAATGGCCTGTTCTCAATAGAGAAAGACCCTCTAACGAAGAAAAAACATTACTTAAACATTTGCAGAAACTGGTACAAGATAAAGCTGATGCGCTCGGTATTCATCAGAGTGTTTTGTGCTCAAAAAAAGAGATAGAAAGACTAATACATGGGTCTCGTGATGGAAAACTACTCAATGGCTGGCGATTCGACTGTATTGGTCAACAATTACTAGCTGAAGTTGAATAATATAAGGTAAACACTTAAGTCTAGACGCTCACTAAATTATCATTAATAAGACAAAAACTAACCATTGATTAACAACCGGTTTCGACTACAATGGAGGCAGACGGTAATAATAATCATTCTCCGGAGATTCTTCATATGTACAAAAATATACACCACATCATTAAAGTGCTGACTATCTTTACCCTGCTCGCTTTTGGATCGAGTGCCTACGCGGAAAGCTCCATGGAGTTTGGAGATTATGTCATTCATTACAACGCCTTCAGAAGTGACACGCTAACGCCCGAAATTGCCAAAAGTTATAATCTGACCCGTCGAAATAATCGTGTGATTGTTAATATTGCTGTACTCAAAAAAGTACTCAATACCACGGGTAAACCTACCGCTGCCGAAGTGAGCGGACACGTCAGCAACCTGACTGGGCAAATGAAAAATGTTGAGTTCCATCAGGTAAAAGAAGATACCGCTATCTATTATCTTGCTGAAGTGCAATTTACCGAAGGTGAATTTTTAAAATTTGAGATTAAAGTCACTCCCGAAGGGGAAACTGAAGCTGCCCGCCTGAAGTTCGACAAACGTTTTTCTACTCAATAGAGCCTTCTATCGTCCGACCCGTTACATGTCGCGGATCCATACCGGTTTCCGCGACATGATGACCTAACATAACAATATAACCCTGTCTGCGTGACTCATTATCGTCACTGTAATCAAAGCTGTATATTCGACACAGCTGTATGCTTCCATTAACACTACGCCCCAACCAGATCCGTTGTCGCATAATTGTATTATCCAGTAACTGTAACTCGGCATTTCGACATAAATTTTTACAGGCATTCAAAGCCAGTTCACTAGTACGAGTAGTATCCCACCAATACAAAGCGACAGCTGCCAACGCTGTAATTAATAATAATTCCTGCATAACTTACTCAAAAAGTCTCTCTCAATACCATCATGCCTCTTTTTCCTATAAAATGGCCAAATATTTAATTACAAATGGCCCATTAGTGGATTAACCCTATGCTCGCAGACCAAAAAACTTTTACACAACAAAATTCATACACCTACGAAGAACTACTTAAATGTGGTCAAGGTGAGCTTTTTGGACCTGGCAATGCACAACTACCAGCGCCCAATATGCTGATGTGCGACCGTATTACCCACATTGCTAATGTTGGCGGTAGTTACGGAAAAGGCGAAATTCACGCTGAACTGGATATTAAACCTGATCTCTGGTTTTTTGACTGCCATTTCAAAGGTGATCCAGTTATGCCTGGCTGCCTGGGTCTTGATGCCATGTGGCAATTGGTCGGTTTCTATCTGGGCTGGAGCGGCCACCCCGGGCGAGGCCGTGCGCTCGGTGTCGGTGAAGTCAAATTTACCGGACAAGTTCTGCCCACCGCCAAAGATGTCAGATATCAAATTGATATTAAACGTGTGATTGCACGTGATCTGGTCCTTGGTATCGCTGATGGCTCTCTGTCCGTTGATGGACGTATCATTTATACAGCAAAAAACCTACGTGTAGGTTTATTTACGTCAACTGAAAACTTTTAGGAGTTACTCATGAAACGCGTCGTTATTACCGGTTATGGCATTGTTTCCTGCTTGGGGAATGATCGACAAACTGTTCTTGAATCATTACAGCAGGGCCGCTCTGGTATTAAATTTCAGGAAGCGTATAAAGAACTTGGCATGCGCAGCCATGTCGCTGGCAGCATTGATATCAATGCCGATGATTTTATCGATAGAAAAGTAAAGCGTTTTATGGGTGACGCGGCGGCTTTTGCTTACATATCTATGCAACAGGCCGTTGCACACGCCAATTTAACAGAAGACCAGGTATCCAATATCCGTACCGGTATTATCATGGGTTCCGGTGGTGCCTCATCAGCGAATCAGGTGGAAGCGGCCGATATTCTTCGCAGCAAGGGCATCAAGCGCGTCGGACCTTATATGGTACCGCGCACCATGTCGAGTACAGTCTCAGCCTGTCTGGCCACACCGTTCCACATCAAGGGAGTGAACTATTCGATTAGCTCAGCCTGCGCCACCAGTACCCACTGTATTGGCAATGCTTACGAACTGATCCAGATGGGCAAACAGGACATCATTTTTGCAGGCGGCGGTGAAGAAGAACACTGGAGCCTGAGCATGTTATTTGATGCTATGGGTGCCCTGTCATCCAAATACAATGAGACCCCGGAAAAAGCTTCTCGGACTTACGATGCCAACCGTGATGGTTTTGTCATCGCCGGTGGTGGCGCCTGCCTGGTAGTTGAAGAACTTGAACACGCTCTTAATCGTGGCGCCAATATTCTCGCTGAGATTGTCGGTTATGGCGCGACCTCCGATGGCGTTGATATGGTTGCACCTTCAGGTGAAGGTGCAGTTCGCTGCATGCAAATGGCTTTAGAAGGTGTTGAACAACCGCTGGATTACATCAATACCCACGGCACCAGCACCCCCGTAGGTGACACCAAAGAACTGCAGGCCATACGTGAAACTTTCGGTGATAAGATTCCTGCTATCAGTTCAAGTAAGTCACTGGCTGGTCATTCTCTAGGCGCTTCTGGTGCACAGGAATCCATCTACAGTTTATTGATGATGGAAAATAACTTCATTCAGGCTTCAGCCAATATCGAGTCACTGGATGAACAGGCTGTCGGTATGCCGATTGTTACCCAGAGACAAGATAACATAACACTGAATACTATCATGTCGAATAATTTTGGCTTTGGCGGCACTAATGCCTGCCTGGTATTCCAACGCTATCAGGGTTAATAATAAAACAGCCTTGCTGACTCCCTGATTTCATCAGGGAGATGTATTTTGCTGAGCAAGTGCTACAATCTCTATATTCGTTCTATCGCAAGGAAATCATGGGGATAACATGAACATAAGCAATAACCTGAAGCAAATTATCTTAACTGGCTGCTGCCTGCTGCTCGTTTCAACTCAGGCACTGGCAGATCGCCCCGCCATGAGTGAACGCTCAGAAACTATTGAACCTGAGATTATTGATTTATCGACCGATGTTCAGGAAATTCCTGTTTTTGAAGAACTCCCCACTCAGGGAACCGCACCAGAAATGGATGAGATCTCTGCCGTTGAAGTTGACATGCAACAACAGGAACAACAGGCTGTTGAAGCTGAACCCATCGTTCATGTTTATGATCACAGAACTGAAACTGAAATAACAGGTGATGTTATTGAATTACAACCCGGTGATTCACTACCTGTAACTGTTCTGGATTTCCCGCGCCGTGGCATGACCATGGATAAAGTTAAAAACGAACTAGGTCAACCTCTTGAAGCATCTGAAGCTATCGGCCAACCTCCGATTACCAGCTGGACTTATAACGACCGTATTGTTTATTTTGAATACTCTAGTGTAGTTCACGTGGTAGCCACACACTGAAACAACTTCAGGATTTAATTCTCGGAGAAAGTCCACTTCAGGCAATCCAGTCTCCCCTGCTGCAAGCAGCAGGTATTAGTTTACATATCAAGCGCGAAGACCTGGTTGACTACGAACTGGGCGGCAACAAATGGCGCAAGATGAAATACAATCTTGCCGCCGCATCACAACAAAACCACGACACTCTGCTTACCTTTGGTGGTGCTTATTCCAACCATATTTACGCCACCGCCGCAGCTGGCAAGCGACTCGGTTTTCGCACCATTGGCATTATCCGTGGTGAAGCACACGAGCAACTCAATACTACACTTCAATTTGCTCACAACTGCGGCATGCAGCTGGAATACATTGATCGAACCACGTATCGAAATAAGAATTCCGAAGAATACATCAACAGTCTGCGCAAAAAATACGGTCAATTTTATTTGCTGCCCGAAGGCGGCAGCAACTCACTGGCGCTCAAAGGTTGCGCTGAAATCGTCGATGACATCGATCAGGAATTTGATTTTATCTGTAGCGCCTGTGGTACAGGTGCAACACTGGCGGGAATAATTAGTGGTTTGAATGAGCAGCAGCAAGCCATTGGCTTTCCTGTACTCAAAGGCGGTGATTTCCTGACTGATGATATTCAGAACTTCCTTCAGCAGGCCGATGTAAAATCATCTACACGCTGGCGACTCAATACTGATTATCACTTTGGTGGCTACGCAAAAACCAGCACCGAACTTTGGACATTCATCGAACAGTTTAAAAAAGATTTTGATGTGCCCTTGGATGGCGTCTATACAGGAAAAATGTTCTATGGACTATTCGACTTAATAAAAAAAGGTTTTTTCCCCAAAGGCAGTCGCATCATTGCCATTCATACTGGCGGTCTTCAAGGTAATTATGGTTTAACCATGAACAATAAATCCCAATAAATCTGTCGAATTACTAATCAAATATATTCCTCCAATTCTTTTTACGTTTTTCATTCTTTAGATCTGCTTTGCCGTCATCAGGATTATTTTCTTGTTGCTCACGATAATCTTTTGACTGTTGTCGGAAAGTTTCCAGCATCTCGCCCGCAACAGATTCAAAGTTACTGAAACTTTCCTGCTCCTTCTCACCCATCTCGGTTTCATCAACTCGGTTTCCATCAAAACGAATCATATGATTAGCCTGTAAGGTGAAACTTTTCTTGTACTCAACAAATTCTACCATGGTTTGTTTTTTATAATCTTCGTATTCTTTTTTCATCGCATTTTGTGCATCAATCGCCTGCTGCTTGAAAGCAGCAAAGTCATCAACCGGTTTCTTACGGTGTATTTCATAATCATCACCCGGTGATTCAAGCACTAGCTGACCTTCTTGCAAAGAAACACTCTGAGCATCCTGATTGTCGGTCACAATAAAAGTGGTGCCTCGAATACCAATAGTTGAAAATTTAGCTTTAACTTGCCGATTGTCGCCAAATACTTTACGAAAGGTAAAATAAATTTTTCCACCCAGATGAGAAAGCCAGTTTTTCTTCTCGACCTGCAAACTACTTTTCTCATCCAGTACCGAGAGCGCACCATCATTAAATCGAACCACGGCCTGACCACCTTCACTGGTGCTTACCGTATCCATTTCATGAATAACGACATTGGCTCCTGTAGCTTCGCGAGTCTCACCCTGCGCATTAATAATTTTTACAACACCACTGGTTTTGAGAATGGTGCCGCGAGCCTCTTCAGCATGACATAAGCCTGACTGGATTAAGAAAACAAGTATAAAAACAGGCATTATTAAACCAATTTTTTGCGCCATAAAATTCACCACTTTGAATAATTATTTACCAGCATCGAGTATAGCTGAAACCCCTGCGCGATAGTCTGAGCTCACCCACAAAACTAATACACACCATTTAATCAGCGTAACTTAATCTACATAAGGTCCATACTGCCTTATTTTCTCTGCATGAGGAAGTCCACAACACAACATCATTCGAGCATTAGATTTAGCGTTCATTTCGAGCTGATTTATTCCCTCAAAAAACAGAGCCTGTCCCACTGCTAAAGATTGTCCGCCGACATCGACATCACCCTCTACCACATAAACCAGCCCCCTGAATCCATCTGTAACTGGCTCAGTTAAATGAGCACCGGTTTTTAGCTGAATATCCAAATATAGAACCGGTGTTTTTAGCTTCAAAGGAGAATCAAACCCGATTAACTCACGAACCACACCACCTTCTACAATGTGCTCCGGAATAGAATCCGAATCAACCTGCTGATAATCTGGTGTGCTTTTTTTTAAACTCTGCGGCAAATTCACCCAGAGCTGAATACCTTGTGTAGTCGTGCCCGGAGAAGGCATTTCTGAATGAACAATTCCGGCTCCTGCAGTAAAACGCTGTAAGCCACCGGGCAGGACTGTAGATTCGTTACCTAGATTATCTTTATGCTGCATTGAACCTTTAAAAATATAAGTAATACCTTCAAAGCCTCGATGAGGATGATCTGGAAAACCACAACCTGCTGATACTTTAAAATGATCCCACAGAACAAAGGGATCATAATTCATAAAACCATGAATAGGAAAAAGACGCTGCACTTCCGCACCGTCACCTTCAGCCCCTGAGCTGGAGGTACGTACAAAAATATTCGGCTTCATGATATTACCCCCAATTTTAAGCTTCTAATTCTTCCCAGCGACGATAGCTAGCCTCAAGGGCTTGTTCAGTTTCTTTCAGCAAGTTCTGTACTTTTAAAATTTCATTTTTATCCTGCTGAAAAAAATCAGGAGCCGCCATTTGTGCATGCACACTTTCCAGCGCTGCTTCCAGTTTTTCGATTTTTAGCGGTAGTTCATCGATTTCATGCTGGTCTTTGTAACTGAGTTTTTTCTTCGACCCCTTGTCTTTAGCTATTTTTGGCACAGATTTTTCTGACTTAACAACACCCGAATCTGAATCCTGCGGGCGCTGACGCAACCAGTCATCATAACCTCCGACGTATTCGCTAACCTTACCGTCTTTCTCGAAAACAAGGGTATTGCTAACGACGTTATTTACAAACTCACGGTCATGGCTGACCAGCAAAATAGTGCCAGTGTAATTGAACACCAGCTCTTCCAGAAGCTCAAGCGTTTCAATATCAAGATCGTTGGTGGGCTCGTCGAGCACCAGAATATTGGCTGGTTTTGAGAACAGCCTTGCCAATAACAGGCGATTACGTTCACCACCCGACAGGGCTTTGACTGGTGAGCGCGCCCGTTCGGGGGCGAACAGAAAATCCTGTAGATAACCAATCACATGCTTACGGGCACCGTTGATTTCAATAAATTCACGGCCTTCGGAAAGATTGTCCAACACGCTGGATTCCTCATCAAGCTGGTCGCGCATCTGGTCAAAATAGGCGATGGCCTGTTTGGTACCCAGTGTCACTTTGCCCGAACTCGGCTGTAACTGGCCCAGCAATATCTTCAGCAAAGTGGTTTTACCTGCACCGTTTGGTCCGATGATACCGACCTTATCACCACGCAAAATGGTAGTGCTGAAATTTTTAATAATACTACGACCATCATAGTCAAAATTGACGTCTTCCACTTCAACAACCAGTTTGCCCGATTGTTCACCACGAACGATCTTCATATCAACGTTGCCGGTTTTCTGTCGCCGGTCTGCACGTTCATTACGCATTTTTTCCAGCGCCCGTACACGACCCTCATTACGGGTTCGCCTGGCCTTAATGCCCTGACGAATCCAGACTTCTTCCTGCGCCAGTCTCTTATCAAACAGATTATTAGCCTGTTCTTCTGCGTGTAGAAGCTCTTCACGACGTGTCAAATAGGTGGTGTAATCACAGGGAAAACTGACTAATTTGCCGCGATCAAGCTCAACGATACGGGTCGACAATTTACGCATGAAAGCACGGTCATGGGTGATAAATAACAATGCCCCTTTGTAGCTCAGCAATTGCTCTTCCAGCCACTGAATAGCTTCCAGATCAAGATGATTGGTTGGCTCATCGAGCAGCAGCAAGTCAGGCTGCACCACCAGCGCCTTGGCCAGCAAAACACGTCGGCGCATGCCACCGGACAGCTGGGTAAAATCGGCGTCGCCATCCAGCTTCATTTTCGACAGCACCGCTTCGACCTGTTGATTCAAACCCCAGGCATCGGCGACTTCGATTTCATGCTGGATGCGTTCCAGCTCGGCAAATGCCTGCTCGGAATAATCCTCTGCCACACGATGGGTCGCATGGTGATAGGCCTTCAGCAATTCCGCCTTTGAACCCAATCCAGAGGCCACGACATCAAAGATGCTGCCCTGCAGGTCATACGGCACCTCCTGTTCCAGAGAAGCAATCTTTACTGACTTATTGATGTCAATTTCACCATTATCCGGCTTAATCAGGCCACTGATGACCTTTAACAGGCTGGATTTTCCAGTGCCATTTCGGCCCAGCAAACTCACCCGCTCACCCGCCTCAATAGACAGATTGACCTGCTCAAGCACAGCCGGTCCGCCAAAACTAACGTTGATATTACGAAGCCTTATTATTGCCATAACCTATTACAACCCTGGTGCATCAGCAAAACCCGTTCAGTTGGCTTCGATGATAAAAATTTATACGTGTAAAACACTAAGTGACTGTTTTTCAATGTCTGAAATCGGATAGTTTTGCACAAGCGAAAAAACACTATCTGGAAAGCAATATTAGCAGTTATTAATGTAATTATTTGTCAATGGGATAAATATATAAAATATTTAACCTGTTGTTTTATATTGAATTTTTTATTTTTGTTCAAAAAACGATCATTTTAAAACCCAGCCCCATAGCATTGGGGAATCACCCTGTTACCCGACTTGCTTCCACAGAGTTATCCACAGGTTCTGTGGATGAGTTTCCGCTTAAAACCCAGCTGCTGTTCAAGCTCTCATCAGTCGCTATTAAGCGTCATAATCCAGCACGGAAGACAGCCAGCGCTCAGTCACCCTGATATCGACATGTTTCCGTTTTGAGTAATCATCAACCTGATCACGCTGGATTTTGCCGATACCAAAATAGCGCGCGTCGGGATGCGAGAAATACCAGCCGGAAACGGCGGCGGTCGGCAACATGGCGAAACTTTCGGTAATACTAATGCCGGCATTCACATCGGGCTTAATCAACGACCATAAAGTCTGTTTCTCGGTATGGTCCGGGCACGCAGGATACCCCGGTGCCGGCCGAATACCCCGGTAGCTTTCAGCAATCAGGTCGTTATTGCTCAGAGACTCATCACCGGCATAAGCCCAGAACTCTTTGCGCACACGTTCGTGCAGTCGCTCGGCAAACGCTTCAGCCAGACGATCAGCCAGTGCTTTGAGCATGATGCTGTTGTAATCATCGTGCTGTTGCTCAAAACGCGCCACATGCTCATCGATACCAATGCCTGTAGTGACCGCAAAGGCGCCGATATAATCTTTCTGTCCACTGTCTTTAGGGGCAACAAAATCAGAAAGGCACCAGTTCGGACTTTCCGCTGACTTGGACAGTTGCTGACGCAAATGGTGCAATACGGTCTGCACTTCAGCGCGCTCATCATCGGCATAGACTTCAATATCATCACCGTTGCTGTTCGCCGGGAAAAACCCGATCACGGCGCGCGCCTGTAGCCAGTTCTCATCAATAATCTGCTTGAGCATGGCTTTGGCATCGGCAAACAATTTGCTCGCTTCCTCGCCGACCAGTTTATCGTCAAGAATGGTCGGGTATTTGCCTGACAGCTCCCAGGTACGGAAGAACGGTGTCCAGTCGATGTACTCGACCAGCTCTTGCAGCGAATAATCCTCAAAAGTTTTCAGGCCCAGAAAGCTCGGTTTTGGTGGTATATAACTGCTCCAGTCAAACTTGAACTTATTGTCTCTGGCCTGCTGCAGGCTCGCGGTTTTCTTATCCGTCTGGCGCTGGCTACGCCTGACGCGCATCTGCTCGTATTCGTCTTTGATCTCCCGAACATACTCAGCACTGCGCTCTTTACTCAGCAGCTCGCCGACCACGCCCACGGCACGGGACGCATCCGGCACATAGACTGCTGCATGAGAATATTTCGGGTCAATTTTAACGGCGGTATGAATGCGCGAGGTGGTGGCACCACCAATCATCAATGGCAGTTTCATGCCCAGACGCTCCATCTCCGAGGCCATGTACACCATCTCATCCAGCGAAGGTGTAATCAGGCCGGACAGACCGATCACATCAACATTATGTTCTTTCGCTTTGGCGAGAATGGTTTCCGCGGGCACCATGACGCCGATATCGATCACTTCGTAGTTGTTGCACTGCAACACCACGCCGACGATATTCTTGCCGATGTCATGCACGTCACCCTTCACCGTGGCCATTAAAATCTTGCCATTGCTGCTGATCTCGCCGCCTTTCTCGGCTTCGATATAGGGCAATAAATAAGCCACCGCCTGTTTCATCACGCGCGCTGATTTCACTACCTGCGGCAAAAACATTTTGCCTTCGCCGAATAAATCGCCGACCACATTCATGCCATTCATCAACGGCCCTTCGATCACCTGCAAGGGGTAATCGGACTGCAGGCGCGCTTCTTCAGTGTCTTCCAGAATAAATTCGGTAATGCCTTTCACCAGCGCATGTGACAGCCGTTCATTCACTGGCAGTTCACGCCAGGTCATATCCTGCATGCTCACCGCCGCCATACCATCACCCACATATTTGGAAGCCAGTTCCAGCAGGCTCTCGGTGGCTTCTGCATTTTTATTCAGGATGACGTCTTCGACCGCATCGCGCAATTCAACCGGCAGGTCATCATAAATCGCCAGCTGCCCGGCATTAACAATACCCATATCCATACCGGCCTTGATCGCGTGGTACAGGAACACGGAATGAATCGCCTCACGTACCATGTTGTTACCGCGGAACGAGAACGACACATTGGAAACACCGCCGGAGATCAGCGCGTGCGGCAGGGTTTTCTTAATAGTACGTGTGGCTTCAATGAAATCCACCGCATAATTATTGTGCTCAGCAATGCCGGTGGCGACCGCAAAGATATTCGGATCAAAAATAATATCTTCCGGTGGAAAGCCAACTTTTTCAGTCAGCACTTTGTAGGAACGAGTGCAGATTTCTACTTTGCGCTCATAGGTATCCGCCTGACCGTCTTCATCAAACGCCATGACCACCACGGCCGCACCGTAACGGCGAATTTTTTTCGCGTAGTTGATGAAGTTTTCTTCGCCTTCTTTCAGTGAGATGGAATTCACCACCGCCTTGCCCTGCACACAGCGCAGGCCAGCTTCGATAACATCCCATTTCGAGGAATCGATCATCACCGGTACACGTGAAATATCCGGCTCGGAAGCAATCAGGTTGAGAAACTTGACCATCGCCGCCCTGGAATCGAGCATGCCCTCATCCATGTTGATATCGATAATCTGCGCACCGCTCTCAACCTGCTGCAAAGCCACAGTCAAAGCTTCTTCGTATTTCTCTTCCAGAATGAGTCGCTTGAACATGGCCGAGCCGGTGACATTGTTACGTTCACCAACATTCACAAACAGTGAATCGACGCCAATGTTGCAGGGCTCCAGACCGGAGAGGCGACATTCCGCCGCAATATCGGGAATCACCCTGGGTTTTTTGTCCGCCACAATTTTGGCAAATTCACGAATGTGGTCGGGCGAAGTGCCACAGCAGCCACCGATGATGTTCAGGAAGCCGGCATCGGCCCATTCGCCAATCGCAATCGCCATGTCTTCGGGGCCAAGGTCATACTCACCCATTTCATTCGGCAGGCCCGCATTAGGGTGCGCCGACACATGGGTTTCAGAAATACGCGACAGCTCCTGCACATACTGACGCAAATCTTTAGGTCCAAGCGCACAGTTCAAGCCTATCGAAATCGGTTGTGCATGGCGTAAAGAATTATAAAATGCTTCGGTCACCTGGCCGGTCAGAGTACGGCCGGACTGATCGGTAATCGTGCCGGAAATCATGATCGGCAACTCAATGCCGTCTTCATCGAACACCTGTTTCACGGCATAAATCGCCGCCTTGGCATTCAACGTATCGAAAATAGTTTCAATCAAAATAATATCCGCGCCACCTTCGATCAAACCACGGGTGGACTCGACATAGGCCTCGGACAATTGTTCAAAGGTGATATTACGAAAGCTCGGGTCATTCACATCCGGTGAAATCGAACAGGTGCGGTTGGTCGGACCGAGTACACCAGCGACATAACGGGGTTTGTCTGCAGTCTCTGCTGCATCGGCCGCTGCGCGCGCCAGACTCGCTGCCGCCACGTTGATCTCATAGCTGAGGTCTTCCATGTCGTAATCGGCCATGGAAATACGCGTAGCGTTGAAGCTATTGGTTTCGATAATATCGGCGCCGGCATCCAGATAGGCCTGATGAATACCGCTAATAATCCCCGGCTGGCTCAGCACCAGCAGGTCGTTATTGCCCTTGAGATCAGAGGGCCAGTCGGCAAAACGTTCTCCACGATAATCGGCTTCACCCAACTTATGACGTTGAATCATGGTGCCGGTAGCACCATCCAGAATCAGAATTTGGTTTTTTAACCTTTCTTTGAGAGAGGTGATGCGTTGTGCTCTGGTCATAAGACGAATATCTGACTAAATAAAAGGCGCAAATTATACCACTTCCCCTCAATCTTATGGACTCAAGGCCTTGAATTTAGATGATAAATGCTATGCTTATACAATGAGTTCAGAACATATCCAGCTTTATTTAACGACCGAGCATGAATGCAGCTACTTGCCGAATCATAAGGCCGCCAATATTGTGCCTGATCCTAATCTTCCTATAACCATGCCGATATACAGTTACTTGCTCAAACATGGATATCGGCGCAGTGGTGACTTCATTTACAGGCCTCACTGTAAAAACTGTGAAGAATGTCAACCCTGCCGTATTCCGGTGGCACAATTTTCACCACGACGTACCCAGCAACGCTGTTTAAAAAATAATCAGGATTTAACCATGAACATGGTGAAGGCTGGTTACAGTGAGGAATACTTCGAACTATATCGGAATTATCTCAACATACGCCATGGTGATGGTGAAATGTCAAACCCCAAACCCGATGACTTCAAGCAATTTTTATACTGTGAATGGAGCAACACTTATTTTCTAGAAATCCGTAAAAATGAACGTTTACTGGCTGTTGCAGTCACTGACGTCACCCCGTCGGGATTATCTGCTGTCTATACCTATTTCGATCCTTCTGAAGCCAAACGTAGTCTGGGTAATTTGTGCATCTTGCAGCAAATTCAATATGCTCAGTACTTGCAACTGGAATACCTGTATATGGGATACTGGATAAAAGATTGTCAAAAAATGAAATACAAAGCTAATTTTCAGCCACTTGAAACCTTCGTCGATAATCTTTGGCAACCCTGTTATTTATAATCTCCAGATGTTATCTCCTGACATCCTATAGCAATTTTTATCTGCGAAATCTAATTTAATCGCTATACTCTATACAGTGATATTGATGCAACGCATGGAGCAAGAATAACATCTACATTAAATAATGTAGCCAATTAGCCCTAATTAAACCGAGACACGAGCCCGTTTTATGGAACGTAAAGTCAGTACATTTGATCTAAAAATTGGCATGCACGTTTCTAATTTAGATCGACCGTGGCTGGATACTCCCTTTTTATTACAAGGATTTATTATCGAAGATAAGGATGATATCAAAGCTCTGCAGCAACATTGCCAGTATGTTTTTATAGACACTGAAAAAGGCGATGAAGCAAAGAACTACATGGATGAAAAACCTAGTCTACCTAGCAGCTCCTATGTTGAAGATTTCCTGGATGGCGGCACCAAAAGAGTTTCTTATGAAGAAAAACAATCTGCATTCCATGAGCTGCCTGCGGCTGAAACAGCTTTAGAAACTGCCACAGATAAAGTGGCACGATTAATGGACAATCTTAAAGCAGGTGAGAACCTTGATATAACGGCTGTGCGCAATGCTGTTCAACCAATCCTGGAAAGCGTAATTCGTAATTCCGATGCCCTGTTATGGGTTTCAGAAATGAAGAAAAAAGATGCCTATACCTATTCTCATTCTTTAGACAACTGTTCGCTTGGTATCGCTTTTGGTCGGCACCTGGGTCTTTACAAGGAGGATTTAAGAAATCTTGCCATGGGCCTGTTATTAATGGATGTCGGCAAGGTCAAAGTTTCAGATGAGATTCTCAATAAGACAGGCACATTGAGCGTCGAAGAATTCAAGGAAATGAAAAACCATGTCCACTATGGGGTTGAAATGCTAAGAAATACACATGGCATGAACGATACCATCATTAATGTAGTGTTGACCCATCATGAACGTTTTGATGGCAGCGGCTATCCTAGTGGTTTAAAAGGCAAGGAAGTGCCTGTTTATGGTCGAATCGCTGCCATCATAGACTGCTACACCGCCATGACAGGTAACAGTACATATCGTGTAGCCATGGCCCCACACAAAGCACTACAGACTATTTACAACTGGCGTAATAAATATTTTCAGGACGAACTAGTTGAACAGTTCCTGCAATGTCTGGGCGTTTACCCTACTGGTTCTCTAGTCGAAATGTCGTCCGGTGAAGTAGGCATGATCATGTCACAAAACCGTGTGCAGCGACTCAAACCTAAGATTATGATGTTACTGGATGAAAACAAAAAACCCTATGAAGTCAGTAAAATTGTTGACCTAACCGTTGATACAATGGATGCCAGTGGTCTGGAACTTACCATTATCAGCGGACTGCAACCCGGTGCTTATGGCATTGACCCTACCAAAGTGCTTGACGACTAAATTTCAGCTAGACTTAGCCGCAATAATAACAATAAAACAATTTTCTTAATCGGGTTTTTTTCCCGGTCATACCCTGTGTTAATATCGACAATCATGAACAAACAAGAAACCATTATACAAAAATTAAACCTTGCCTTCTCTCCCGAACATCTGGAAGTTATCAACGAAAGTCACATGCACAGCGGCCCAGAAACCGAATCACATTTTAAGGTGATTATTGTTTGTGATGAATTTAAAGGGAAAATGCTGCTCGCCAGACATCGGCTAGTCAACAAAGTACTCGAAGATGAACTCAATGGCGGCATCCATGCACTGGCTCTACACACTATGACAATGGAAGAGTGGTTTAAAAAAGGTAATGCACCTGCATCGCCGCCCTGTGCTGGTGGCGGTAAATAAACAAACTGTTTATTTTTTGTCTGCTGGATTTTTACCGAGCACAAACTGCCTGAACAGCCGAACAAGAAGCAACATTGCAGGCGTGCCGTGCATAAATAAATCAAAAATATCGAGTGGGCGTTGTAGTGTGCCATCAGCAAGCATTCCCAGCTTTTCGAACAGATGAGGTGTTGCATTTAACGGCAATACTGCCATTAATACAGCCGCAATCAGGAGAAATGCTAAAGATATTTCGTCTAACCACTTCATAAGATATTCCTATTTATTTTTCTCGCGATATTGATTAATTATTTTTTTGAAAAATAGTTTTGTAGATACTCATCAAAACTCAATGTGTCAGATTCTTCTATTTTTAATTGCTTGGCCAATGAGGTTTGAGCCATTAACTCAAAATACTGCTGACGTTCTGGTGACAGTTTTCTCGATTTAAAATAATCCAGATACTTTAACGATTTACGCTGCGCAAAATGGAAAAAACCTTCTTTGCGATCACGCATTTCTTCCAGCATTCTGGCGGAAGGGGTTTTGGATGGATCATTAATGCATTCCACTTGGGCTTTCAGGCTTTTTGAGTACGAAGTACAATGATTTACTTCATCTAATAAACTGGCCACATCCTGCATACCTTCACATAAATCCATCGCCCAGTCTTTTAATGGAATAGATTGATCGTGTCGAGTTAATTCCAAACCAGGCTGCCTCCCGGTGTGCGCTACCTGAATCAAATTCATATCAACTTCATTCATCTCCATCTGATTTAAAGCTGGACTATCCTGCAACAGGCAAAACAAAACAAAACTTTCAAGAAAATAAAGCTGTTCTTCATTAACACCTAGTGGATCAAAAGCATTCACATCCAGCGAACGAATTTCAACATAAGCAACACCACGCTTACGTAATGCTGTGGTTGGTTTTTCATCTTTTTGCGTAATTTGTTTTGGCCTTACCGTACTGTAATATTCATTTTCAATCTGCAATATATTGGCATTCAGCTGTCGATACTCACCATCGACTTTCACACCGATTTCAGCATAGGCTGAAAATGGTTTTTCAATGGCACATTGCAAACTTTTTACATAAGCATCAATCGAACTATAGTCAGCCTTGATACCTGCCATATCTTCCTGCGCATTGGTATAACCAATATCACCCATACGTAAGGAAGTCGCATAAGGCTCATAAAAAGTGTGTTCATTAAATTCAGAGAGCAAGGTTGGCTTGCCGTGCAAAAAAGATTTACAGACTGCAGGTGAGGCCCCAAACAGATAAGGGATCATCCAGCCATAACGGAGCATATTACGTACCAGCCCCATATACTGATTAGAAATAAAATCCTGCCTGGATTCTGTATTACTTTGCAATGTCTGATATAGATCCCAGAAAGAATCTGAAACCGAATAATTAAAATGTACACCGGCAATCACCTGCATGGTTCGTCCGTAACGATAACCCAGGCCGCGGCGATACACTGTTTTCATGGTGCCGATATTAGACGTTCCATATTGCGCAATAGGAATACTACTGCTATCACGCACCACACAGGGCATACTGGTCGCCCACAAGGTTTCATTATCCAGCTTTGAATAAACAAACTTCTGAATATCATCCAGATAACATAAAGCATCTTTTATTGAATCACAGGGCGGAGTAATCAGTTCAATCAGTGCCTCAGAAAAATCAGTGGTGATAGCCGGATTAGTCAGCGCGGAACCCAATGCAGCTGGATGCACTGTTTGTGAAATGGCACCGTCTTCGGCCACACGCAGACTTTCTTTTTCAAGACCAATCAGGGACTCAGACAAGCAGGAAGCCTGACCTGAATCAATAATCTGCTTTAAACGTTTTTTTAGAGACTGGTACACCATCTACATCCTTACTCAATCACTGATATGAAACAAACCTTGCCAGTATATTCACGGGCGATTATACATGCTTTGCTTTAGCAGAATCAGTGCGACCCGCACGGTCATTATTGTCCCTGTTGAACTCGAATCCTGGGTTTTATTCCCTGATTTTCCTTATCATCTTTCAAAGATTTTTTGGGGATAAGCGCATAAACAAACTCACAATCCAGTGCCTGCGCGGCTTTTTGCATCATTTTTATGGTCACCGCACCACGCTTCTCATCCGACTCCATCATTGAAACCCTGGCCGGGCTGACGCCCATACGTTTAGCCATATCAACGCCCTTCAGATTTTGTGCCTGACGTGCAGCACGCAACCATGACTTCTGCTGAATAATTTCTGCCCATGCGACTCGATTAGCCCGTATCCAATATTCCAGTCTGGAGAAAAATCTATTTTCCATCATTCAAACACTCAATAAATTAATGTATATATTAAAAATTAACTTATACATTAATTTTTAATATAAAACAATGTTTTTAGATATTTAAAAGCGTCAGGGTAGCAATAGAAGGTAACCAGCCTTAATTTCAAGTTAAGGCTTCAAAAATAAAACTTCAAGCAGTAGGCCGCGTCGTCATTTGAAAAGAAAAGGTAGTGCCTCGGTTCAGTTCGCTGTGGACTTTGATGACGCTGCCGTGCAGCTCAATGATACGTTGTACAATGGCCAGACCCAGACCGGCGTTGTTGCTGCCGGAGCGGTGCGCATCCTTCTGATAGAACCGTTCAAAAATTCTGGGCACATCTTCAGCCGGAATACCGCAACCAGTGTCGGCAATTTGCACCACCACATTACCGGAGTCAACATCAACGCTCACGCTAATACGTCCACCCTCTGGTGTGTGGCGCAGGCCATTTTCCAGCAGATTTTCCAGCACGCGCTGCATCATCGCGATGTCACCGTAAATTAACGGCGCCTCGGGATTCAGATTTACATCCAGCTGGATTGTCTTCTGCTGGGCGCGTAACTGGAATGCCTGGGTGACGTCCTGCACCAGCTCGCCCATAGAAAATGGCTCCGAAAAAACCACCGCTTCACAGGAATCCAGTTTGGCCAATTCAAATAACTCTTCCACCAACTTGCCCAAATGCTGGCTGTGACTCAATGCTGTTTCCAGATATTGTTTCTGTTCTTCCGCAGACAGCTCGCCACTCTTTAACAGCAGCGTTTCCAGATAACCGCGCATGGTCGTCAGCGGGGTGCGCAAATCATGGGAGACATTGGCCACCATTTCGCGGCGCATGCCATCCATGCGTTTGAGCTCCAGTATCTGGCTATTAATCTTTTCCGCCATGGCATTAAATTGCTGGCCTAATTCATCAATCTCATCATTGCTTTTGCCTTCACTCGGAAAACGTAACGACAGATCTCCGTCCCGGCTTTTACCTGTATAACTGTGAATGATGCTGCCTAACAAACGCAGGCGACGGGTCTGCAAGGCAAACACAATTAAACCGCCGAGTAAGGCGGCAGCCAGCGCAACCAGTAACACCTTTAATGCCGAATCAAAGATGAAGCTATTGCCGAGCATCTGCACTACGTCATCGTACTGTTCGCTTCCCAGCACGATATAAAGATAACCCTGCAAACCATTTTCGTTGGTGATCTCTGCAACTGAAAATACTTTCTGACCATCGAGGTCACGTGGGTCGTCACCTTTAAGCGGGAATCTGGCATCGCTATGCAGAAAAGCCATTATGGGTTCGAGATCAACCTGGGTGCGTTTCACTTTTCCCTCGGGAGCAGAGTAGTCCAGCACCCCACCCTGTTTATCCAGAAGATATAACTCGATGCTGGGATTGATCACCATCAAATTATGAAACAGCCCTTCCAGCACCTGATCATTGATCTTCTGGTTCTGCATTAACGGCTGATCGGCAACAATATGTTGCGCCAGTGCAGTGTTCAGTTTTTGTGATACTTCCTGCTGATAGAGCGTACTGGAATGGCCGATTAATTGAATCAGGATTAACCCCACCAGACTTAACAGCACAAACAAGGTCAGCGCCAGACGACTGTACAGCGTGCGGAACATCATGCTGATTTCTCCGCCAGGTCAGATGAGAATTTGTAACCAACACCCCAGACGGTCATTACATATTTAGGTTTTGCCGGATCGGTTTCAATTTTTGCGCGCAGACGATTGATATGTGAATTCACCGTATGCTCATAACCATCATGACCATACCCCCAAATGCTGCTAAGCAACTGTGACCGGCTATAAACCCGGCCCGGGTTGCTGGCAAAATGCCATAACAGGTCAAACTCCTTGGCCGTGAGTTCAATGCTGTTATCGTTGAGCAGTACCTGGCGTTTATCTGGGTCTATATACAGGTCACCACACTGCAGCGACTCCGATTTTTCTGCTGCCGGCGACGACTGATATTCACCCGACCTGCGCAAGATCGAATTGACCCGTGCAATCAGCTCGGGAACACTGAAAGGCTTGGTCAGATAATCATCGGCACCCACTTCCAGACCCAGTACCCGATCCAGCTCCGAAGTTTTTGCCGTCAGCATCAAGATCGGGGTGTTCACTTTTTCCTTACGCATCGTCCTGCAGACATCCATGCCATCCATGCCCGGCAACATCAAATCGAGTATCACCAACTGATAACGCCCCGTCAGTGCCAGACGCAGACCGGTGTTGCCATCGGCGGCATGTTCCACCTGCATATGCTTGCCGCGCAGGTTGATCATGATCAGATTGGCAATGTCGCGATTGTCTTCAATAATCAGTATGTTTTTTGGCATGATGTCATCAGTGTTGTTTTCTGAAAATATATCTATTCGGTAATTTCTAGCCCTCAATTTCAGTCACAGCTTAGCATCCAGATATCACAGAAACATCACAAAACAATCGCTCACTAAAATCAGGCGTACCGTGATGGTTTTGTGAGATTTGCGGGATACGCCTGTGAAACCTCGTCTCTATGATGGACCTCGGACTGAATAATTCACTGAACTAACGAGGAAAATAACCATGCGTAAATTACTATCCGGTTTTGCTGTAACAGGAGCACTATTAAGTGCACCGGCGATGGCACAGGATCTAACCATCTCAATCACCAACCTGACCCACGGCACTTATTTCACACCACTACTGGTCGCCGCCCATGCCAATGGCAATCACCTTTTCCAGACCGGTGTCGCGGCTAGCGCGCACCTGCAGGCCATGGCCGAAGGCGGTGATATCACCGGTTTGTCCGCAGACATGACCGCCATCAATGCCGACAAGATAGAAAATCCGGCCGGCGGACTACTGGCACCGGGCGCGACCACGACCCTTAACCTGATCAACGCTGCCGGCAATGATCAGCTGTCCTTCACCGCCATGCTGTTACCCACCAATGATGGTTTTGTTGGCGTCGATGCATTATCAATCCCCACCGCCGCCGGCACCTACACCTACCGGGTAAATGGTTACGATGCCGGCACCGAAGCCAATGATGAAATCATCAACGGTGCCGGCGCACCGGGCAACCCCGGTATTCCAGCTGATCCGGGCGGCGCCAGTGGCACCGGTGGCACCGGCGTAACCAGCACCGAAGCCAATACCCTGGTGCATATCCATCGTGGCGTATTGGGCGATAGCGACCCAACCGGCGGTGCCAGCGATCTTGATAGCAGTGTTCACCGCTGGTTAAACCCGGTCGCCGAACTGACCATCACCGTCAACTAGGAGACATATTATGGATATATTCAAACCATTAGCGCTAAGCACCCTGATCGCGGCACCGCTATTCCTCATCGGCTGCTCCAGCGATGACAATCACGTCAGCCGAGTCAGCTATCAAATCGAGGTCACCAACCTGACCGCCGCACAGCCGATGTCACCTCTAGCCGTGGCCCTGCATTCCGGCAGTTACGCTATGTGGCAGATTGGCACCAGCGCCAGTAGCGGGCTGGAACAACTGGCAGAAGGCGGCGATAACACGGCATTGCTGGCCGAAGCAAGTAGTGCCCATGCCGTCACCATGACTGGCAATGGTCTTATCTTGCCGGGCACGAGTGACAGCATCATTATCAATACCAATATGAAAAGCGATCTCGCACTCTCATTCGCCACCATGTTAGTGAATACCAACGATGGCTTCACCGGCTTAAGCGGTGACAAACTGAGTAACCTGGCACTGGGAGAAACGCGCAGCACCGAACTCCTCGCCCTCGATGCCGGCACCGAGGCCAATAGCGAATCCGTAGTGACGATTCCAGGCCCCGCCGCCGGTGGTGAAGGTTACAATGTCGACCGCGATGACCGTGATACCGTAGGCGGCCACCCCGGTGTTGTTACCAGCGCCGACGGTTTAGCCACCTCCGCTCTGGGCGAAGAACATCGCTTCGACAACCCTGTGGCTCGCGTAACTATCACCCGGCTGAAATAGTCAAAACACTGAAAATAAAAGCGGCCGGTTTGGCCGCTTTTATTAGCCTTTAAATAGACGGTCAGGTCATGTCCAGATCTGTCAGACCGAGCGCTCTGTTTTAGCTTTCTCCAGCCGTTCAGAAATTTCGGGATGCTGATGCGCGACATCCATCACATCCTTGCTGTTGATACGCAACAATGAACATGAACTGATAGCACGAACATCCGCCTTGCGGACACTATCGCCCAATAGCGCCATCTCACCAAAAAAATCACCTGCACCGAGCTCACCCAGTTTGCTTTCCTGATCTTCATGTTTCAACAGAGCTTCAAGTCGGCCGCGGACAATCACATACAGCGCATCACCATGTTCACCTGTACCAATGATGGTATCACCTTCAAGATAATTAACCGGTATTGCCCGCTGTGCAATTTTGTCCAGAGCGTCATCAGGTAATCCAGAAAACAAGGACACCAGACCGACCAATTCTCTTGGCGCCAAACTCTGTACGGGTTCAGCGATAGGCCTGATTGCATCAATAGCGTGATGCATGCGCTCCTCTAGATAAACATAAACTTTAGTCGTAAGACTGCCGCAATGATACGCTTCTTCAACGTCGTGCAATGCTGCAACCAGTGCAGACTTCGCGCATAAACGAGCCTCAAAACGCTCAAAGAACTCAGGGAAAGAGTTACGGGTATCAGAAATATGTTCCCGAAAATAGCTGAGCAGCTTCGCATAATTCGACTCTATCTTCTGCTGATGTTCAGCGCTCACGCTGGCATCTTCACGCAATTTTTTCAGCGCAGCCTCGGCCATGAGAATACGCGCAATATCACGCATCAGGTGACTCGACAGGCGACGATTCTGGTAATAAGACAGGAAGCCTGCGGCCCAGTCTTTTTCACGCAACCATTTGACCAGTGCATCTTCAAAGCGCACAAAAATATTATCTTCACGCACTGATTTTTTTACTTCACCAACACGATGTTCGGTCACAATATGATCACGCTTACGCATTATCTCGCTACGTAAATCCAGATAAGAATATTGATTCAGCACACCTGCCTTGAATAGATCCTCCATTTCCTGCACTTCGGCGTTGAGCGCATTCAAACGCTGATGGCGAAATTCATCATCACCAATCACTTCCGGCAGCCACTGGTTGATAATCTCATTGGTTTCATCCTTGACCGTGTGGTGACCCGCCTTACTCAGCAAGCCCGAATCACTAAACCGATTAAGAATATTATCCACTTCACCTTTCGCGCTAATAATGCCGCGCTTAAGCTCGGCCAGCTCATCCGCGCTGAGCTTATCGATGCCCAGCAACCGAATCAGCGGCCGGATGGTCGGCGCATTCACCAGCATGGTAAATAACACGACACCCAGGGTGAGATGGATTAATAATTCACGCCCCGGTAAATCGACTGGCAGCGACAGCACAATCGCAATCGCCAGGCCGCCCTTGAGACCACCCCAGAACATAATATGCCGTTCACCGAGTGTGACATGTGGCAACTTGAATACTTTTTCCAGCAAAGGCACCGAACTATAAACCAGCGCCGCACGACTCGCCTGCACCAGAATAACGGCGAGCAGGATGTACCAGATATCACCGATTAAACTGTCCAGATCAACCAGCATGCCGACAAACAGGAACAACAGGGTGTTGCAGATATGCGCGATAAATTCCCAGGTTTCGTGCATCAGCTCGACCGATTCTCGCGACAACCTCGGCATACCAAAAATGCCAAACACCACCGAACAGGCCACCACCGCCATGACACCGGAAACATGCAGATCATGCTCGGCCACAACAAACGAAACATACGCCAGCACCAGCGACAATATCAGCACCGCGCTCGATTCCTGGGCGAAGCGCGTCATCATCCAGCTGATCACCACACCAAATACCGCTCCCACCAACGCACCACCAAAAAACACAAACATAAACTGGCTCACCGCCGTACCCACCACGCCCCAGCCATTAGTGGGCGCCGCTGTATACAATCCCAGTAAAATGGTGACCACCACAATCGCCGTCGCATCATTGAGCAAAGACTCACCTTCGACCATCACTGTCAGGCGCTCGGGTGTTCCCAGTTCCTTGAATAATGAAATGACCGCGACCGGGTCAGTGGCTGAAATCAGCGCACCGAATAATAAAGCCACCATCAAATCAATCGGCAATAACAGCCACAGGCCGACGCCGACCAGCGCGGTTGATATCAATAAAGCAGGCACGGCCAGCGTCAGCACCGGCGCAATATCTTTGATTAATTGCCGCGCATTCAAGTTTAATCCTGACTCAAAAATCAGGGCGGGTAGAAAAATAAACAACACCAGGTCGGGTGTTAAATGAAAATGCTGTAATGGTTCCAGCGGAGGCCATGCCTCGGACAACTGCGTCAGTACAATGCCGATGACAACAAGAATAACGGTGTAAGGAATGGGTAGTTTTCTAAACACCCCGGAAGCAACAATGCCAGTTGCCAGCAAAGCCATGATAACAAGAACGGTTTCAGATAACGGCATAAGCTCTCCTTCTCCTGTTATTTGAGTGTACCTGAATTAATTCGTATTAAAAGTTATTCAGATCAAAAAGGCATGGCCAAAAAAAAGCCCGTGAAGTCACGGGCTTTTTTTACTCAGAGAAAGCTGAAAATTACAACTTATCAGCTTCTGCGGCCAGGTACTCTGCAACACCGGCAGGTGTTGCATTCATGCCTTTATCACCTTTATTCCAGCCAGCAGGACACACTTCACCGTGCTCTTCGTGGAATTGCAGCGCGTCGATCATACGTAGCATTTCATCGACATTGCGACCCAATGGCAAATCATTCACCACCTGATGACGAACCATACCAGCTTTGTCGATCAGGAATGAACCACGGAAAGCAACTGCACCATCCGGTGTTTCAACATCGTAGGCTTTGCAGATGGCGTGAGTCATATCAGCCACCAGCGTATATTTAACCGGACCAATGCCGCCATCGTTGATGGCTGTGTTACGCCATGCGTTGTGTGCAAAATGAGAGTCGATGGAAACACCAATGACTTCAACACCACGCTGGGTGAATTCTGCCAGACGGTGATCAAAAGCGATCAACTCGGAAGGACAGACAAAAGTAAAATCCAGTGGGTAAAAGAAAATAACCGCGTACTTGCCGCTAGTGGTTTTCTTGAAGTTAAAATCTTCAACGATCTCGCCACTGCCTAAAACAGCTGCGGCGGTAAAATCCGGGGCTTCACGTCCTACTAATACAGCCATGTCGTTCTCCTCATATTGGGTTAAATTAAATTTGGATGGCCATTATAAACCAAAACAAATAAAAAAATAGACTCATTCTAAATAAATTAAATAACCATTAAAAATTAATAAGTTAACAATGATTTAATGAACTCAGTATAGACTTTCTCATGCCAGTCCCGACCGCCGACTGCCTGATAACGAACCCTGCCCTCAGGGTCAATCAGGAAAGTTGTCGGCAAGCCGCGCGGCTTCCAGATCTCGGTGATCTGTCCATCCATGTCCATCATGCTGGTTAAATTGGGAGCCACAATACCCAGAAACTTGAAAATGGTATCTTCATCTTCTGCGGCATTAACCAGCACAAAATGCAGCTTGTCTTCATCAATGTTTTCCGACAGCGCCTGAATGGTCGGCATCTCTTCACGGCAGGGCCCGCACCAGCTCGCCCAGAAATGCAGGAACACCCAGCGACCGCGCGTGCTTTCCAGATTAAACATTTCACCGTCAATATCTGCCAGCTCAAAATTGGGCGCCTGGCCAATATCGTACTCACGAATGCCAAAAGGCAATGCTGATTCTTTTGCGACAGCACCACCAGACAACAAAATCAGCAACAGCGCCGACAACATAGCAAGACCTTGTGCTGCTTTTAAGATGTGACTTTTCACTGAGCATCCTCGGCGCAATAGAGTTGGTCGTAATGAATATGAATGGGCTCGCCTTGCTTGTTATCACCCGTGGCAAAAGTTGCATCCAGTGTTATTTTTCCTTTGCTAAAGGGCAGTACCAGATTACCGCCTTCATGTTCTCCAGGCAGGTAATCTAGTGTTTCGGGAATTAAGGTCCAGCGAAAGGTAGACTGGTAACGCAAAGGAATATCCATCGCCTGCCAGCGTTGTTTCCACTGTTCGCGGTGCTCACGCTTGATAGCCTGACCATTGACGCTGAACTTCCAGTCAGCCAGATTCAGCCAGATTTTTTGCTGACTGGTATTGGTAATACCGACGGTAATGAAACATTGTTTTTTCAGAATATCGCGCATCGTTTCGGGAAAACCACGCGCTTCATAAAATGAAGCCATCTGCTCAGGCGTACGCGGCGCAAACTCGATGGTCAGCTGTTCTTTAACCACCGCCAACGGCGCCGTTGTTTGTGCTGCCAGTGCAGCTGAAAAAATTAACGAAAGCATATCAACTCCCAGCTATATTCCCGGTTAAATATACCGCGCCAGCAAACTCTTTTCAGTGGTGCCTTCGGGCAGCTGCATTTTTACGTAGTAACCACTGCCCAACGCCGACTCCATCGGTTTACCGTACTGATCTAGCATGTTGCCGGCAATGATGTCGCGATTGCCCTGCGGCGTGACCAGCTCGAGTTTGTCACCAACACTGAATTTATTTTTCACGTCGATCTCGGCGATACCGGAAGCCGCATCGTAAGATAAAACCTCACCAACAAAATTCTGCTGACGGCTCTTCGAATGGCTGTCCATATAATTCTGGTAATCGTGGGTATGATGGCGCTCGAAGAAACCATCGGTGTAACCACGGTTGGCCAGATTCTCCAGATCACCCAGCAAGGCCGGATTAAATTCTTCACCGCGTTCCGCTGCATCAATCGCCAGACGATAAGCCTGTGTAGTGCGCGCGACATAATAATGCGATTTGGTCCGGCCTTCGATTTTCAAACAATCGACCCCGATATCCACCAGTTTTTTCACATGCTCAATCGCGCGCAAATCTTTGGAGTTCATAATGTAGGTACCGTGCTCATCTTCCATGATCGGCATCTGCTCACCGGGGCGGCCTTTTTCTTCCAGCAGATAGACATCGTCCGCGCCCGTGCTGCGTACACCGTTACCGATTTCCGACGAGCTCATGGTGGGCGAGCAACCACTACCACAGGATGATTCACTCACCGGCTTGTAGACACCTTCTGCATTTTCTTCGGCGGCCGTGGCTTTGTATTCCCAGCGACACGAATTGGTACAGGTACCCTGATTTGGGTCGCGATGATTGAAATAACCCGAGAGTAAACAGCGGCCGGAATAAGCGATACACAACGCGCCGTGGACAAATACTTCCAGCTCGATATCCGGACACTGCTGGCGAATCTCTTCAACCTCTTCCAGCGACAGCTCACGCGAAAGAATAATGCGCTCGATGCCCTGCTGCTGCCAGAATTTCACCGCGGCATAGTTCACCGTATTGGCCTGCACCGAAAGATGAATCGGCATCTCCGGCCAGGTTTCGCGCACCATCATGATCAAACCGGGATCAGCCATAATTAGCGCATCCGGTTTCATTTCGATCACCGGCGCCAGATCTCTCAAATAGGTTTTTACCTTGCTGTTGTGCGGCATCAAATTCGAAGTCAGGAAAAACTTCTTGCCCAGATCGTGGGCCTCCTGAATACCGATGGCGAGATTCTCGTCCTTGAAATCGTTATTGCGCACGCGCAGGCTGTAGCGCGGCTGGCCGGCATAAACCGCATCCGCCCCATAGGCAAACGCATAACGCATGTTTTTAATCGTGCCCGCAGGGCTGAGTAACTCTGTTTTCATCTAATCTGTATTTATCGTGGCTGTTTTCAGGGGCGCATTTTAGCACTGGAGCGCGCGAGAGAGTGCGTGACTTGTATGTGGGTATAAACCCTAAATACAAGCCGTTATTGAGCAAAAATGCCGCCCGTCTCGCCCTCCAGCCCCGCTTCGCTGTATAATTCGCCTTCCTGAAATTTAAGAAGAACAAGTCATGCCATTAATTCGCCCTTTTGCCGGTTTACGCCCTGTCCCAGAACGCGCTGAAGAAGTTGTTGCGCCACCTTACGATGTACTGAATTCTGCCGAAGCCAGAGAACGCGCCAAAGGCAAACCCTGGAGTTTTTTGCATATTTCCAAGGCGGAAATCGACCTGCCGGAGGATATCGACCCCTACGATCCAGCGGTCTACGCCAAATCGGCCGAGAACCTGCAGAAAATGCTGGGCGAAGGCATTCTGATCCGCGACAACAAAGACTGTTACTACGCCTATCGCCTGATCATGAACGGCCACTCACAGATTGGCCTGGTGGCTGCGGCCTCGGTTGCCGATTACGACACCAACCGCATCCGCAAACACGAGTACACCCGTCCGGCCAAGGAAGACGATCGTGTACGCCAGATCGAGGCACTGAACGCCCAGACCGGCCCGGTGCTGCTGGCCTATAAATCACAGCCGGACATGGACGCCATTCTGGAAAATGTCGCCAAAACCGAGCCGTTGGTCGATGTCACCGCCGACGATGGCGTGCAGCACACTTTCTGGATCATCGATGATGAAGAGACTATCGCTAAAATCAGCGCCGGCTTTGATGCCATGGATGCCATCTATATCGCCGACGGCCACCACCGCTCGGCCTCGGCTTCACGCGTCGCCAAAACCAAGGGGGGTGACGGCAACCAGAACAGCGATTACTTCCTGTCAGTGATCTACCCGCACAACCAGATGAAAATCCTGGACTACAACCGCGTCATCAAGGACCTGAATGGTTTGAGTAAAGACGAAGTGCTGGCAAAACTCGAAGGCAAGTTTGAAGTCCGCGCTGAAGACGCGGCAGTGTCTCCCAGCAAACCGACCGAGTTTGGTATGTACCTTGATGGCCAGTGGTATCGTTTAAATATCAACGCTGATTTAATTCCGAATGACCCGGTCGCTTCACTCGACGTCAGTCTGCTAGCTGATAATTTAATAGCACCGATACTCGGCATTTCAGATCCACGCACCGACAATCGCATCGATTTTGTCGGCGGCATTCGTGGTCTGGGCGAACTCGAAAAACGCGTCAACAGCGGCGAAATGGCGATTGCCTTTTCACTCTATCCAACGCGTATGGAAGCACTCATGGCCGTGGCTGATGCCAACGAAGTGATGCCGCCAAAATCAACCTGGTTCGAACCCAAGCTGGCCGATGGCCTGGTTTCACACGTGCTGGATTAAACTTTCATTTAATACAGACAATAAAAAAGCCCCGCTATAAATTGCGGGGCTTTTTATTTATCCGTAACAACCTATTTCGTAACTATTTTGAAAAAATCTCTTTAAAGAATTCCAGGTTTTTCTGCCACGAATCTTTATCAGCTTCGGCGTTGTATTCCAGCGGCAAACCAAATTTTTTGCCGTTGGCATCTGCATCTGGATTGGTGAAACTGTGTTTCACGCCCGGATAATTCACAAACTCAAAGTCGACACCAGCGTTTTTCATTTCTTCTTTCAATGCTTCAATCTGTTCTGCTTTAACAAAAGGATCAGCCTCGCCGTTAAACACCCTGACGCTGGCTTTTATATCATCTTTCCCGGCCGGATTTTTAGTCGCGATACTGCCGTGGAAACTGGACACGCCTTTCAGCTCAACGCCCATGCGCGCCATGTTTAAAACCACACCACCACCGAAGCAATAACCCATTGCCGCCAGCTTATCAGCGTCAACATTATTCTGAGCTTTCAGCGTATCCATCGCCGCTTCAAATCGCGCTTTGGCCAGAGGCATGTTGCTGGCCACCGCGCTGGAGAATTTACCCGCATCGTCAGGATGATCGGCGGTTTTACCATCACCATACATATCCACCGCGAAAGCTACGTAACCTTCTTTCGCCAGCATTTTTGCCTTGTCGCGGGCATGTTTGTTGTGGCCCCACCATTCGTGCACGATCAGCACACCAGGACGCTTGCCCTTGATAGCATCATCATAAGCCATCATGCCTTTCATGGTGGTATCACCTTGCTGATAGTCAACTTCTTTGCTGATAATTTCAGCGTGAGCGCTGCTGGCGATCAACAGACCGATCAATATGAGTGTGGTTTTCAGGTTCATTTAATTTTCTCCATTTAAAGTTCACGAGCGCTTGGGTCTGTGATTCAACTCAATACAGGTAATCAGGCAATTTTCATGATTACCGTATTTATAGTCGATCTTCACCTAACCAAGAACGAGAATCATTATACGCTTTTTGGGCAAAATGCTACCAAAGAACCTACTACTTTTAACTCACAAGGAAACAACCAT
This sequence comes from Gammaproteobacteria bacterium, assembly GCA_029881035.1. Taxonomy (GTDB): domain Bacteria; phylum Pseudomonadota; class Gammaproteobacteria; order SZUA-229; family SZUA-229; genus LH-M37. Next base: position 65,589 of record JAOUNI010000002.1, read on the forward strand.
AACAACGGCCCTGCATGTACCGACTTTGGTCCGCAAACTCTCAGGGACATCGACAGCGTACATGGCGAAAATAAAGTCACTTTCAAAGTAGCGCCGAGTTACAAAGAAATGAACCTTTGTAATATTCATATGCACACCAATGCCGAGCACAAGGCAAAAGCATTCTCCATCTACACCGGTGAAGGTGAACTCGGCCATGGTGGCGGCTATCAATGCGCCATCAGCAAATCACTCAGCAAAGAAGAATTGATGCCATCCGAGAAAAATAACTGCAAAGGTGTGAAGCCGGGCGACACCATCGAAGTGCATTGGGTACACACATCCTGCGACGTGAAACCGGGCAAAGACCTGGGCTCGTGCCTGTCCGACAAATTCGAAAAACCCTTGCTACGCGTTGAAACCCAGATATTCACCGTGGTCAACGATTCCTCAGCGCTGGATTTCAACACCATGACCTACCAGGGCAACATGGTTAACGGCCTGCATCAGGCGAAATCACTACCCAGCAACACCGGCAAACCGGTTCAGTTCCTGGGTTCAACAACAGGCCCTAAGTACACCGAGCAGCAATGCTCGCCTATGGAAGTCACCTGGAACGTGCGCCCAGAATGCGCCAAAGTGGACATCAACAGTCTGAGCAAGTGGTGCGAAAGCAATGTATTCGAAGAAAATGAATCACATGGTGTTAGAAAGCTGGTGACCAATCTCAGGCTTTTATCAGAAATAAAATAAGCTAGTCGTACATTTAGCTTTTAAAAATCCCCAGCTATTCATTCAGTAAATTTGTCAGATGGATAGACTGGGGATTTTTTTGCTCTTATTACAACAAAATGATTTACCGCAAATGAAAGCCTATACCATGCTTACCCTCTAGTTGATTTAGGAAGTTTTCCCGGAAGCGTGTTACTTAACCATTGATCAATAGCAGCATTTAGCACTTCCAGACTCATCGGTTTTATTAATCTTGCATTCATACCCGCAGCGAGACATTGTTCCTCTCTCTCAGGGAAAGCATCTGCGGTCAGGGCGACGATGGGTATATCACTTTTATCCTCATTTCTGATGATAGAAGTTAATTCATATCCATTCATGATAGGCATATTACAGTCGGTAATAATAAGCCCGTAGTGATTATTACGAAATAGCTGAAGCGCTTCATTACCATCAGTCGCCAGGTCTGCTTTATAACCCAGCACTTCCAGTTGGTACTCAATCATTCTTAAATTAGGAAGACTATCTTCAACAACCAGTATTTTTAAATTATCTTTGTTCTTTACTGACTGGATAGTTGCATTATTATCGATACACTGCACAACATCTTCAGTAACATCATCCTCAGGCAAATGACTATCGAGTTCAATTGAAAAAGTACTACCCTTACCGATATCACTTTCAACCTTGATAGTGCCATGCATCTTTTCAATTAGCTGTCTGGATATCGATAAACCGATACCAGTACCTTCAATTTCACCCTCGGGATCCAGTCGACTAAAGGGCTTAAATAAAAGCACTTGCTGTTCTCTAGATATACCTCGACCAGTATCAATAACATCAATCCTGACTCTGTTATTATCAGAATGATAACACTTGATTATGACTGAGCCATTATTGTAATTGTACTTAATACCATTAGTCAGAAGATTAAGAATAGCCTGCTTCAATCGGATGTAATCCGCATGTACCTGAATCGTAGTATCAGTGATATCTACATATATATTTTTTTCATCTGCCAGTGGTTGCACCAATGATTTACATTCTTTTAAAACTTCATCAAGTGCTATTGAAGCCATAGAGATATTCAGGTTGCCTTCCTCAATCCCTGCCAGATCCAGAATTTGATTAACCAGATCCAGTAAAAGATTTCCAGCATGTTTAATCTCGCCAATATTACATGATTGTTTCTGACTGAGAGCATCTCCATGCTCTAACAGCTGCGCATAACCGAGGATGGCATGAAGCGGTGTTCGAAGCTCATGTGACATATTCGAAAGGAATGTTGATTTAGCTGCATTTGCCTGTTCAGCTTCATTTTTAGCTTCTCGCAAAGCTTTTTCATTATAATCAGCCTCTATACGAAGCTTAACGTTCTGGTTTGAGTTTTTATAAGCACGCCGAGAAGTGGATAAAGCAAACAGAATAAATACCGCCAAAAGATAAGAAAGAACTTGGGTGAAGTCACTATTCTCAAGCATTAAACGCAATTCCAGCAATAATAATGCCGGCATTATAAAAAACACAATCGTCTGCCAACGGTATGACAGTGTTGCCAATGAACCGCCCGCAACACCAACAATACAGACAACAATCAGAGTCTGATATTCATTTTCTACAGAATAGCCCAGCCATGCCAGCATACCCCACCAGAATCCGGCAAAAGTAGAACCTATAAGAAAGCGCGTACCCCACGATTCTTTTACCTGTTCATCAGGTGATGCGTTAATAAAACAATAGGTGTCCCAGCCACGTAACAGACTAGATAACATCATAATTCCAAACCATAACGCCAGATACAATGTTGAGCTAGCATGCTTATACAAAACAAAAAACATAATCAGGCTGACAGCAAAAGTACCCAGTATCGAAAACATCATACCGCCATGGAGCATACGAATTTCTTCTAGTCGAATACGAGACTCCATACTTTGTATTGATTCTTTGACTGACACGGCTAACTGCTCCATTATAAACTCATGGTAATTATGGTGTTCACGACAGTCTCATTATACGATATAAAATAAAAATAAAGAGCAGAGTAAAACTAAGCTTTCCGCCTTCCTACTCGATAATTTGTAAATATTTATAAAAGTCAGTTTTCCGATCAACCCTTTTAAATTATTGCCATAGTGTGTAATCAGAAGTTGAGACAAGTCACTCAGTTTTGATATCAAAATTATCATAAATTTACAAAAATCTAATTCGAAAGATAGCTTCTACTTATACACCAATATGAAGCCCACTATCGTTTCATCCAATAGAAAAAATCTAATTTCTCCTTACTACCAACACCTAAAGACGTAAATGAGATACGTAGCATTACAGAAACTCAATCCGGTATCTATGTATTACCTAAAAACACCATACTAGCTGACTCCGATATCTTTTTACTCAAACCAAATACCAATAGTCGGATAAAGCGAACAACAGAATACAACGAAAGCGGCGTTCTCAGAGTACTGGATGAAAATATCGGAAAACGCATCTCTTTAAGTTTCGGTATAGACAACACTAAAATTCACTCCACTGATATGGACGTAAGTTGGGAAGAAATAAAATAAACTAAAACGTTTTATAGCTTTTATAAAATCCCCAGCTATTTACCCGGCAGATTTGTCGGATGGAAAGACTGGGGATTTTTTATTGCTGCTAAATATTTCACCGCAAACAGTTATTTTGATCCTGACACCATGAAGTCAACCGCCGCTTCCAGCTCTTCATCACTGCATGCGCCACAGGTTCCTCTGGCCATCATAGCCGTTCCAGCAACACCTTTTTTTGCTGAGTTATAGAGTGCGTCATTGCCTTTGGCAATACGATGAGCCCAGGCAGCCGCGTCACCCAGTTTGGGCGAATTAGCGACACCTGCACCATGACAATTGACACAGGATTTTTTATAAACCTGTTCGCCGCTGAGCGCTGCTTTTTGAACTGGCTCCGCTACAGGTTCAACCGTTTTATTTTCAGCAGCTGACTCCTGAGCAGCTGTCGGTGCTGCGACTTCAGTCGCTGCTGGTGCCGTTGATATCGTTTCAGCATTTTTACCGGCCGGCGGTTTTTGCTCAGAGTCACAACCAGCAGTAATAAAGAAAGGTAAAAGTAATACGACAAAACTTATTTTAATTTTCATGATTGACACTCGCTGTTAAAATTTTAATTAGTGTGGTTGTGAGGATACACAGTCCCGTTATAGAGTCTCTTGTTTCAACTTGAGGCGAAATATTTTTCCTATTGCCTCGATTATTTCCGGGCTATCCCACTCGTATGAACCACGCGCTTTTTGCAACACACGACCCTCGGCATCGACCAGAATAGTTAATGGAATAGTATTCGCACCCAGCATGTTTTCCAGCATCAGTTTGCTGTCAAGAAAGTTATCAAAGGTAATACCTGTTTGCTTAATGAAAGCCTCGGCTCTGTCGCTATAGTCATCTGTCGAAACCCCGATCACGTTGAACTCTTTGCCGTTATAACGCTTCGCCAGCCGCTCCAGCGAGCCCATCTCCGACCGACATGGACCACACCAGCTAGCCCAGACATTAATGAGCAATGGCTTGCCCTTAAAATCAGCAAATGTATTCGTCTTACCATTAAATCCACGCAACGTCGCCTCACGCAAAAAATCACCGACCTCAACTTCACCGGGCGTAGCCGCAGATGCAGCTGTAGGTAGCACTGATAACAGAATAAATATTAAGAGGATTATTCGCATTTAAAAAAACCATTTCGTTATTTATTTTAGGTGAACATATTAGCTTGATCTATATAGCGCCGCTACCAAAAAGTAGACATATATCAATGTTGTGGAGCTAAAACATTCACCAGAAAGAATCTAGATGTGCAATAACTGTGTACTTTTGTGAAAATAGCTTTTATTCTTTACCTGTCAACATTTTTATTAAAAAGGAGACACTAAAATGAATAAAATTACTAAAGCATGGCTGCTTACCGGGATTGTAATTTTCTTGAATACTACCCCGGTTTTCGCAAAAGAGAGTCCCTGGCGATTACACCTGCCTTTCGAGAAGGCCGTTATCCATTACAATATCAACGGTTCACAGGAAGGAAATGAAACCCTGTACATACGGGATTTCGGCAACGAGAGAGTCAAAATCACCAAAAGCAAAGGCAAGATAATGTTCGTCACTATAATAACGGACACCATCGAAATCACGACACATGACTCTATTGTAAATATCGACAAGGATAAAAGAACCGCCACCAGAATAACAAATCCACAAAGATTCATGCAGGAAGAAATAGAAAAACTTTCATCATCGGACCGTAAGGTCGTTATGAAGAATCTTGAAACAATTGGCATGAATATGGCGCTGCAGATGGGCGGCGAAGTCAAATTAAAAGCGGGAGAACACCTTGGCCATACCTGTGATCTAGTGACCATAATGGGAGCCACAAGTTGCCAAATGAGTGGCACACCGATCTTACTCAAGATGGATTCAAATCTAATGGGAATAAAAACAAAAACTGTCGCAACAAAAATCGATAAAAACGCATCGATTCCCGCAGATATTTTCAAGTTACCTAAAGATATTAATATTGCGTATAACAAAGAATCCGATGACATGAACCACGCTATGGTTGCATCAATGATCGAATTAATGAAAGATCCTGATGCACCTAAAAAAATTGAAGAAGGTATAGCTCAGAACAAGATGGAAATGGAAGAAGAACAACAGCAGGAAACACAGGAGTTCGAAAATGTTATGGATGAAGATGCAAGAGAAAATAGTGACGAACCTGATCAAAAGCAGATCGATGAAATGATGCAGAAAGGCATGAAAACCTTTAAGGGGTTATTTAACTGAACCCAGGAAAAACAGGCATCCAGAGACAAACTTAACGATCATTTCATGAAACATGCGTCTGATTAAAATAATCGTGATCAGATCATGGTACAGCTGTTCAAATTCGCTCCCAGCGAATTTAGGGGGGGCTTTTTTGGCTGTAGAAAAAAGAGTGCTTACCCCTGGGTGCGAATACCCACTACTACCAAGATTAAGGCTTATTACTAAAATTAGTATTTGCACAAAAGCCCAAACATGGATTCCATCCTTAGGTTCGTTAACGGTGCATCCATGCACCACTGCTCTCGCCTACACGGGAATGACGAGCGTTTTTTATTAAACAATAAAAAAGCCCCGTTGTTGCCAACGGGGCTTTTTAGCTTTTTGCGATTAGCAGAAAGACAACATTACATCATGCCGCCCATTCCACCCATGCCACCCATATCACCACCACTGGCTGGTTCTTCTTTAGGAAGATCAGCAACCATACATTCAGTAGTAATCAACAGGCCGGCAACCGAAGCTGCATTTTGCAAAGCAGAACGTGTTACGCGAGTTGGATCGATAATACCCATCTTGACCATATCGCCGTATTCGCTGGTGGCTGCGTTGTAACCGTAGTTGCCTGTCTTGGCAGCAACGTTGGATAAAACAACAGACGCTTCGTCACCTGCGTTTTCTACGATCTGACGCAATGGATCTTCCATAGCACGACGTAAAATAGCGATACCAATATCCTGATCGTGGTTGTCACCTTTAACTTTATCAACGGCGGCACAGGCACGAATCAGAGCCACGCCACCACCAGGTACGATACCTTCGGCAACAGCGGCACGGGTGGCGTGCAATGCATCGTCAACACGGTCTTTCTTCTCTTTCATTGCCATTTCAGTGGCAGCGCCGACTTTAATGACAGCAACACCGCCGGACAGTTTAGCCAGACGTTCCTGCAATTTTTCTTTGTCGTAATCGGAAGTCGCATCTTCAGACTGTTTGCGAATCTGCTCAATGCGTGCTTTGATATCTTTTGGTTTACCAGCGCCATCAACGATGATGGTGACTTCTTTAGTCACAGTAATGCGTTTGGCTGAACCCAGATTTTCCAGTGTCGCTGCTTCCAGTGACATGCCCACTTCTTCTGAAATAACAACACCACCAGTCAGAACAGCAATGTCTTCTAACATGGCTTTACGACGGTCACCAAAGCCCGGTGCTTTCACAGCACAAACTTTGACGATACCACGCATGGTGTTAACCACTAATGTAGCCAGTGCTTCGCCTTCAACATCTTCAGCAATAATCAGTAGTGGACGGCCAGCTTTAGCAACCGCTTCCAGTATTGGCAGCATGTCACGGATGTTTGAAATTTTCTTTTCAAACAATAACACTAATGGATTTTCCAGTTCAGCGCTCATGCTTTGCTGTTTGTTAACAAAGTAAGGTGACAGATAACCACGATCAAACTGCATGCCTTCGACGATTTCGAGTTCATCTTCGAGTGATGTGCCGTCTTCAACGGTAATAACACCTTCATTACCGACTTTAGCCATGGCCTGTGCAATGATTGAACCAACGCTGCTATCAGAGTTTGCAGAGATAGTGCCCACTTGCTCGATAGCTTCGTTGCTAGTGCAGGGCTTGGACATTTTTTTCAGCGATTCAACTGCAGCGGTGACTGCTTTGTCGATGCCGCGTTTCAGGTCCATCGGGTTCATACCGGCAGCCACAGATTTCATGCCTTCACGCACAATACCCTGAGCCAGTACGGTTGCAGTGGTAGTACCGTCACCAGCGACGTCTGAAGTCTGTGATGAAACTTCTTTCACCATCTGTGCGCCCATATTTTCGAACTTGTTGGCCAGATGGATTTCTTTGGCAACAGAAACACCGTCTTTAGTCACGGTCGGTGCGCCGAAGGATTTTTCTAATACTACGTTACGGCCTTTAGGACCCAGTGTAACTTTGACCGCGTTGGCCAGAATGTTGACGCCGTTCACCATCAGGATGCGGGCATCATCACCAAATTTTACGTCTTTAGCTGACATATTTTATTTCCTCTAAAATTCTTTAACTTTGAATAAGCTTTTCAGCTATGAATTAGGCCAGTACTGCCAGAATGTCATCTTCTTTCATAATGAGCAGTTCTTCGCCATCCACTTTGATGGTGGTACCAGCGTAGCTGCTGAAATAAACCTTATCACCCACTTTCACATCCATAGCACGGATTTCACCACTATCTGTGATTCTACCCTTGCCAACAGCCAGTACTTCGCCTGCCTGTGGTGCTTCAGCAGCTGAACCAGGAAGCACAATACCACCAGCACTGGTGGTTTCTTTTTCCATACGCTTAACGACAACACGGTCGTGTAATGGACGTAATTTCAATTTTTTCACTTGATTTATTCCCCTGTTTATAAAAAAGTTAGCACTCTATCTTGGTGAGTGCTAATCATAATGACGAAACGACCAGAGTCAAGGCCATAGCGACATAGAACTCTGTACTGAGCCAACTTATGTGGATAAATTACTGGATTACAAGGCCGAGGCGCCTAAAAAGAAGCAAGATAACATTTTAGTCATCTTTTCGATGAAACTCACCTTCCAGGGTACGACCGCCATCATTACCCTTGGGATGCACCTCTGAATACGACTGATAACTCGAAGATTGATGAAAACCGTGCATCTGTACGTTACCCCGTTTTATCACGGCACGAATTAATGCCTGCCGAGCTGCTGGCATCAAACAGATAAAACCCAGTGTATCGGTAAGAAAACCCGGGGTGATCAGCAAAGCGCCTCCAACTGCGAGAACGATGCCTTCCATCATTTCCATGGCAGGCATCGCACCCTGCTCCATATTCTTCTGTGCCCGCCTTAAAGTACTGAAGCCCTGAACACGCAGCAAATTAACACCGATAACGGCAGTACCAATAATGATCATTACTGTCCAGAAGGCACCGATCTGCCCTCCCACCTCAATAATAAGATAAAGTTCAGCCAGTGGTATGACTATAAAGAGTAGTGGCCAGTGTCTAAACATGAGGATTCCTGTTGATTATGTCGGCTAATAAGCCGAAGCGATTTAGTTGTATTTAAGATTTTTTTAAGCGGTTGTTTGTTATGATCCATGCTCTGTTCATAAGGTTCCATTTATCTCTTTACTGGTCTATGTCCGATAACCAAACAAGAGCAAGCTGTGAACTTGATGGACATATTGTGTACTAAACGTTGGTGGTCTGTCATCCTTAATGTAGATCGCTCACTTAATTAAACATTTACAGCATTCGAGTTTCCCATGAAACCAGTCAAACATCTTTTATCTTTATCCGCCCTGATACTGATCAGCTTCCTGTTCCAGCATCCTGCAATCGCTTCAGGTGGCTCTGGCCTATTTGATTCATTCGGTATGAATCAGGATGACATTCTCGACGTTAATGAAGCCTTCAGGTTAAGCACCGAAATCACAGGCAGTGCATTTATCGCACGCCTGCAGATTGCCGAAGGCCATTATTTATATCGAGATAAAATCCAGATTCAGGTTGAAGATGTTGATATTAAAGCCGGTGAGCTACAGCTCCCCGCGGGAGAATCGAAAGACGACCCGATCTTCAATACAACACTGTTTGTGTTTCATCAGGATGTCGAAGCCACCCTGCCTTTCCGCTATACCGGTAGTGGCGATAAAGAGGTGGTTTTCAAAGTTAAATATCAGGGCTGCTCGGAGATCGCTGGCATCTGCTATCCGCCACAGACTAAAACGGTCACGGCGACGCTGTTAGCGGCCAGTGCAGTCACTGCTGAATCTGAAACGGCCACAACCGAATCATCAGATGAAAAACCCGTGGACGCGACACCAGCAGCTAAAGCCTCCGTAGCAGAGGCTATACAGGTTTCCGAACAGGACAAAATGTCCGATGCACTTCGCTCGGGCAACATCTGGCTGACTTTGCTGGCCTTTTTTGCGGCCGGGCTTTTGCTGGCTTTCACGCCCTGCGTGTTCCCGATGATTCCTATTTTGATGGGCATTATTGTCGGTCAGGATAAGCAACAGGGCGTGAAGAAATCCTTCACCCTGTCGCTGGTGTATGTGCTGGCAATGGCTTCGACTTATACAATCATTGGCATTCTGGTCGGACTCTCAGGTGAGAATATTCAGGCCTGGTTCCAGAACCCGTGGATCATTGGCAGCTTTGCCGCCATTTTTGTCGCGCTGGCCTTCTCCATGTTCGGTTTCTACGATTTACAGATGCCGTCAGCTATACAGACCAAACTGACCCAAATCAGCCATAACCAGCGTGGTGGCACTCTGCTGGGCACCGCTATTATGGGTTTTCTTTCCGCACTGATTGTTGGCCCCTGTGTTACCGCACCCCTGGTCGGAGCACTGATTTATATTGCAGAAACTGGTGACGCCGTACTGGGCGGCATGGCGCTGTTTTCACTGAGCATGGGCATGGGCGCACCACTACTGCTGCTCGGCGCATCCGCTGGCAAGATACTGCCCAAAGCCGGCACCTGGATGGAAACCACCAAAGCCGTATTCGGTGTGATGCTGCTAGGTCTGGGCATCTGGTTGCTGGAACGAGTCGCACCGCCGGCTGCCACCATGACATTGTGGGCTGCACTGTTGATCATCTCGGCGATCTACATGGGCGCACTCACCACACTCAATAAAGGCGAATCTGGCTGGCACAAACTCTGGAAAGGTCTGGGTATTATCCTACTCATTTACGGCATCGCCATTTTCATTGGCATGATGGCCGGCAACCGCAGCATTTTCCAGCCATTACAGGGACTGGGTGCTTCAGCAACCTCGCTGTCGACACAGGCCACATCAAACCAGCAGGCATCGGCGCACCTGAATTTCAAACAGATCAAAGGTGTCGAAGGTTTGAATGCCGCACTGGCTGAGGCTAAAGCGCAGAACAAAAAGGTGATGCTCGATTTTTATGCCGACTGGTGCGTCTCCTGCAAAGAAATGGAAGCACTGACCTTTTCTGACCCGGCGGTCCAGCAGGCACTGGCCGGTATGGTTTTGCTGCAGGCCGATGTAACGCCGAATGATGAAAAAGACCGTGAACTGTACAAACACTTTGGTATTATCGGTCCGCCCTCCATTATGTTTTTTGACCGTGACGGTAACGAGCTGAAAAACTACCGTATTGTCGGCTATATGAAAGCAGAGCAATTTACTCAACATATCCAGCGTAGTGCCATTCAGTGATGCTCAAACCCAAAAATGTTCTGCCAATCCTGATCATCTTGTTTATCTCGACCATTTCAAGCTATGGCCTACAACGTTATCTCAATCAAGATACTATTTATAACAACGAACAAACTGATGATGGAATTTTAATACGACCTGAATTTGCCATGACTGATCTTGATGGCCAAATCAGAAACATTAAAGACTGGGATGGAAAAATTATTTTGCTGAATTTCTGGGCTACCTGGTGCCCACCCTGTCTAAGTGAAATTCCGGGCTTTATTGAGTTACAGAAAAAATATGGTGAACAGGGTTTTCAGGTGATCGGCATCGCCGTTGATAACGAAGAAGCCGTTCGTGCTTATGCTCATGAAGTAAAGATCAATTACCCGGTTATAGCGGCAGAATTTGAAGCCGTCGAACTCTCCAGTCGTTATGGTAACCGTATGGGGGCACTACCTTACTCAGTAATCATCAATCGCAAAGGTGAAATTAGCGACAAAGTTACCGGTGAACTCAGCAAGACCAGAGCAGAGAAACTACTGAAAAAGCTCAATATAAAATCCTAACTGCGCCCAAGTTCACGAAATTCGCCAATAATTTCGCCGAAATGATGGACAAATTTACTTCTTTTATGCAAAATCATCAGCCACCGTTAATATTTGGCAATCAAGAACATAATAATGCCCGACCTGCTCGTCCTCAATGGCCCTAATTTGAACTTATTAGGCATCCGTGAACCGGAACATTACGGCTCCGACACACTTGATGACATCAACAAAAGACTGGAAATGCAAGCCACTCAACAGGGCTTTAGTCTCGAGTGCATGCAAAGTAATTCAGAAGCTGAGCTGATCGAAAAAATTCATCAGGCCAAAACTAACAAGGTACGGTTCATCTTGATGAACCCCGCTGCTTTCACACACACCAGTGTAGCGCTACGTGATGCTTTAAGTGGAGTTGAGATTCCTTTTATTGAAATCCATCTCTCTAACGTACATGCCCGTGAAGCGTTCCGTGAACACTCTTATTTCTCCGACATTGCTGTTGGCGTTATATCAGGTCTGGGCGCCATCGGTTACGAGCTTGCATTACAAGCTGCACTAAAACAACTCACTAGAGGTTGATCCAAATGGATATTCGCAAAGTCAAAAAATTAATTGAATTACTGGAAGAATCCGGTATTGCCGAGATTGAAATTAAAGAAGGCGAAGAATCGGTTCGTATTTCACGTTACGGCTCAGGTTCAGGCGCACCGGCGCCTATTCACTATGCTGCTGCGCCCGCACCAGCACCCGTCGCTGTCGCTGCCCCGGCCGCTGAAGAAAGCAGTGCTAGTGCCATCCCAAGTGGCCATGCAGTCAAGTCACCGATGGTGGGTACATATTATTCTGCGGCATCACCCGGTGCTAAACCATTTATCAATATTGGCGATTCAGTATCGGTAGGCGACACTGTCTGCATTATTGAAGCCATGAAAATTCTTAACCAGATTGAAGCCGACAAGGCCGGCGTGGTTAAGGCTATTCTTGTTGAAAATGGCCAGCCAGTTGAGTTCGGCCAGCCACTCGTCATCATCGAGTAATATTTATTATGCTAGCTAAAGTTGTTATCGCTAATCGCGGTGAAATTGCACTGCGAATTCTTCGGGCATGTCGTGAACTCGGCATAAAAACGGTGGCTGTTCATTCAGAAGCCGACCGCGATCTTAAACACGTCCGCCTGGCTGATGAATCAGTCTGTATCGGCCCTGCTCCATCGAACCTGAGTTATTTAAATGTACCCGCTATTATCAGCGCAGCGGAAGTCACCGATGCTGTAGGCATTCATCCCGGTTATGGTTTCCTGTCAGAAAATGCTGATTTTGCTGAACGTGTAGAAAACAGTGGCTTTGTTTTTATCGGCCCCAAGCCGGAATCGATTCGAATCATGGGCGACAAAGTGGCCGCCATTAAAGCCATGCAGGATGCCGGAGTACCTTGCGTCCCCGGTTCCGATGGTCCGGTTGGCGACAATACCGAAAAAAATATAAAGCTGGCCAAAAAGATTGGCTACCCTATCATCATTAAAGCTGCTGGTGGCGGTGGTGGACGCGGTATGCGTGTGGTGCATTCTGAAGCTGCACTATTAAATTCGATCGCGCTCACCAAACAGGAAGCCGGCCAATTTTTTGGCAATGACACGGTGTACATGGAGAAATACCTGGAGACACCACGTCACGTTGAAATTCAGGTGCTCTCTGATGGTCAGGGTAACGCCATTCACCTGGCCGAACGCGACTGCTCAATGCAACGCAGAAATCAGAAAGTGGTGGAAGAAGCGCCTGCACCCGGCATCACCGAAGAGCAACGCCAGAAAATTGGCCAACGCTGTGTCGATGCCTGCATAAAAATAAATTACCGTGGTGCCGGCACTTTCGAATTCCTCTATCAGGATGGTGAGTTCTATTTTATTGAAATGAACACGCGCGTGCAGGTTGAGCATCCGGTTACCGAGATGATCACCGGTGTTGATATTATCAAAGAGCAACTTTATATCGCTTCGGGTGCAAAACTACGTTACAAACAAAGTGACATCAAGATTAGTGGCCACGCTATTGAATGTCGCATCAATGCCGAAGATGCAAAAACTTTTATGCCTTCACCAGGCATGATCGAACGCTATCATCCACCCGGCGGCCCTGGCATACGCGTAGATACACATATTTACGGCGGCTACACAGTGCCACCTCACTATGATTCGATGGTTGGAAAACTGATTGCTCATGGCAATGACCGTGACATCGCCATTGCCCGCATGCGGGGCGCGCTGGATGAAATCAGCATCACCGGCATCAAAACCAATATTGATTTGCATAAGGAAATTCTGGGCGATGCGGCCTTCCAGGTTGGCGGCACCAATATCCATTATCTTGAGAAGAAACTGGGTATCGATTAATCATTGGCCAGCAATTGCTGGCCAATTTTTTTACCTGGGCTACTGGCGAACCACGTGATAACCGGCATTCTGCAACTGTTGCACGATGCCTTTATCACCGATCAAATGCCCCGCACCGACAACCACAAAATACCGGCCTTTCTGTTTTAAATAACTTTTAATCGACTCGGTCATTTTAATATTGCGCTGAAAATATAACTGCTCATATAGCGAAATCATCGCCGCATTCTCGTTAAGAATATCGTCGAACAATAATTTCTGTATGGCTTTCTCGTCGCCCTGCTTCCAGGCACTGATCATCGTATCCATTTCCTCCTCTACCGTTTCGAGGGCATAAAACGAATCCTGCAGCAACAGGTCTGCATCTTCTATATCAAGAAATATTCTTAACTGCTCATCCATGGTTTCGAGTGCAAGAATTTTTTTATGGTTCTTCGCCTTTTCCATAAAATGCACATCGATACCCTGCTCCGGTTTCAACCCTGCCTGCTGGGCCTGTATCGCCGCCAAAGTCAGTACGACGATACCGGGCTTCTGTCTCTCTACCATGGAGGGAGAGATACCTGACTCGTTCAAATAATTTTGAAGCTGTTCATAAGTTTTCTTCGATAAATGATCCTTGAGTGTTTCATTGCCCGAATACGAACCTTCGCTCTGCATCAAATGCTGAAAACGTGCGGTCGCCCCCGGCGAATTCATATCGACTTCTACCACTAAGTTTTCCGATGCATCAAAAGCCCGCTCAATCTCTGCACGCAAAGGATAAAAACTGTCATTAGCAAAATGGATCGAACCAAACAGGTAAACCGTGGCTGCGCCCGAATCGACCCGCCAGAACAAAGCCCTGTCTTCACTGGCAATAACCTGAAAACTGAAAATCGCATATAAAACAAAGCTGAGAATAATTTTTTTAAACATCTTGTTTTTTCAGCTGCAGAGCTGCCTCATACAATTCATTTTTATTGACACCCGTTATTCGTGAGGCAATTTTTGCGGCCTGCTTGACTGGCAGCTCATCTACCAGCACAGCCAATATCTGGTCGCGCAACGGGTGCTCTGATTTATCCTGAACATTACCCGCCAGCACCAGCACGATTTCGCCCTTGCGCTGCATATCATCATCGGCAACCCATGCACACAGCTCAGCCAGCGTCGCCTTACGAATCGTTTCATATGTTTTGGTGATCTCCCGAGCGAATGTCGCCAGCCGTTGCTCGCCAAATACAGTGACCATGTCCTGTAATGTTTCAATAACCCGATGACAGGAAATATAAAACACCATGGTACGGGATTCTTCCTTGAGCGCCTGCAGGTAACTCAGCCGAGCAGCCTGTTTGGCGGGAGGAAAGCCTTCGAAGCTGAATCGGTCGGTTGGCAAGCCCGCCACACTCATCGCTGCAATCGCTGCGCAGGCACCGGGAACAGGCACTACTTTGATGCCGTGCAGATGCGCCTGCTCAACCAGGCGATAGCCAGGGTCGCTGACCAGCGGTGTGCCTGCATCTGAAATCAGCGCAATCGACTCGCCCTGCCGCAATCGACCAATCAAACGCTCGGTCTGATATTCCTCATTATGCTCATGATAGGCCTGCATGTGCGTTGTAACCCCCAGATGGCTCAGCAATCGCTGACTGTGCCGGGTATCCTCAGCAGCAATCAGGTCCACTATCTTGAGCGTCTCGACAGCACGCGGGCTGATATCGCCCAAATTACCAATGGGCGTAGCCACCATATAAAGCGTTCCACACCCTTCTCTGAGTTTTTTTTCTGGCGAAATTTCGATTGACACGGCTCATCCTGCAAAACATACTTATTGACCCGTAATACTAACGGATTCGGTGTCTGACTCGCACTGATTATTCACCCATTCCGAGCATTTGATTTCTGATAAGCTAACAACCAGACCTACTACTTTGAATATTTTGCCCCAATCAGCTTTAATTAAACATCTGACATTACCGCTTTTTATCCTGCTCAGTGCCTGTAGCCTTGCCCCGGATAAAAGTGTGGATGATCTCATCTCAGAAGCAGTTCGCGATCAGGCTATTGAAGAAAAACTAGACGTTACCGCACAGGAGACACCCGAGCACTATATTAAGCTCGCCAGTGAAAGCACCGGTGAAACTCAGCAAAAATATTTAATGAAGGCAGCGGAGCTGCTCTATCAACGAGGCGATATCTCTTCTGCGCAAAATCAGCTTGAGAATATCAAAGCCGAAGATATGGCCGATTCACGCCAAATTCAGATTCAATTACTGGCTGCAAAAATTGCCCTGGCCAATCACAACCCAGCTCAAAGCCTTGAGTTATTGCCCAAACAAACACGAATGACTGTTCCCCAGTTTATTGAAGTCGGTGAAATTCGTGCTCAAGCTAACACCGCCATGGGTTACCTGATCGAAGCGATTAAAACACGCGTACAAATCGACAATTATTATAAAGATGATAAACAACGTGAAAATAATCACACCGAGATCTGGTCAGCACTGAATGCTTTGCCTTCAGTTGTGTTAAACAAATTAGGCTCCAGTAATAAAACTTTACAGGGATGGATTGAGCTGACTCAAATCGTTCGTACTGCTCAAATCAATAATCAGCAACTGCAAAATAATATTCTCGACTGGAATACACGATTTCCTGAACACCCTGTCAGCAAAACATTCTTAACTGAGCTGTTAGAAGAACACGTTAATACACAAACTAAGGTTCAGGCTATTGCTGTACTCTTACCTCTTAGCGGTCCTTATCAAGCGGCATCGGAAGCTATCAAAAGCGGCCTTCTAAGTGCTTATTATGCAGATATCAAACAGGAACATAAACCCACCATTCGTTTCTACGATACTGGTATAAAAGATCTGGAATTTATGTCTCTATATCGAAAAGCAGTACAGGATGGGGCTAATTACGTCATTGGCCCTCTTGATAAAACCATCATTAATCAGCTGACACAATTAAATGAATTTGAAATTCCATTGCTCACCTTAAACTACGCTGAAGAATCTTTAAGTACTGCCAATAATCTGTACCAGTTTGGTTTACTGCCTGAAGATGAAGCACGACAGGTCGCCGAACTAGCTATTCGTCAAAATAAAACCAAAGCAGCCATACTAGTACCTGATGGCCCATGGGGACAGCGTTTAAAAGCTGCATTTCAGCAACGTTATACAGAGCTGGGTGGCACGGTTCTTTCATCACAATTTTTTAATGACAAAATCGACGATTACAGTCAACCAATCAAGCTGCTTCTAAATCTGCAAGACAGCAACAACCGTCATAAAGATCTACAGCAGCTACTTGGCACAGAACTCAAGTACACGCCCTATCGCCGACAAGATATTGATATGATTTTTTTAGCTGCCACCTCTCGCTCTGCACGCAGCATCATGCCTGCATTCAAATTTCACCATGCGGGTGATATTCCTGTTTATTCAACATCTCATGTTTACAGCGGCTATAAAAATGAATCCGCCGATCTTGATCTTAACGACCTGACTTTCTGTGATTTACCATGGACACTGGTGGGCGAAGATAAATTAAACCAAACTTTTAACGAATACTGGTCTGAACAGCAAAACTACACTCGCCTGTTTGCCCTGGGTATCGATAGTTATCACCTCCTTTATAATCTGAAGTTGCTATCGAAATATGACTACGCTCGTTTTGCAGGTCAAACAGGCAATATCTATATAGATGATAATAACCGCCTGCACAGGGAATTACTTTGGGCAAAATTCAGAAAAGGCATCGCAGGTTATTTCAATACGACTATCGCACCCACCATTTTACCTGCGATTGAACCAGACCAGTCATAATAAAGGTCAACACGCTGAAAATGCGTGCTGCGAATATCTCAAGCAACAGGGACTCAAACTCGTGGCCAGAAACTATCGTGGACATAGAGGTGAAATTGATATCATTCTTCAGGATGGCAATACCCTGGTATTTGTAGAAGTTCGCTACAGAAAAAATAATTTCTACGGTAATGGTCTAGAAAGCGTAACCACTCAAAAACAACAACGCATTTTAAGAACCGCACAAGAATATATGCAAAATGAAACAAAATTAAAAAATGGGCGTATTGACGTTGTCGCCATGTCACAAAAGCTTCAAAATACGCACAGTGAGAACACCGAAGACAGCTACACATTCGAGTGGATTAAAGATGCCTTTTAAGTAAGACCAATACGAATAGATACTATGGATTTAATCAAACGAATAAACAAAAATTTTCAGGACAGCATCAGCACCAAACAAGTTTCAGCCGATATGCTGGCCGAACCGATTGCCCGAGCAGCGCAAATCATGACTCAGTGCATTCTCAGCGGTGGCAAGATCCTCTCCTGTGGTAATGGCGGGTCAGCCGGTGATGCCCAGCACTTTTCCTCAGAAATGCTTAATCGTTTTGAAATGGAAAGACCTGGTCTGGCCGCGATGGCACTCACCACAGATACTTCTACCATTACATCTATCGCTAACGATTACAGCTACGAGCAGATTTTTTCCAAGCAGGTAACAGCACTAGGTCATCACGGTGATATATTGCTTGCTATTAGCACCAGCGGAAACTCAATCAATGTGAACAAAGCCGTTCAAGCCGCACATGAGCGAGAAATGCTAGTTGTGGGCTTAAGTGGCAAACAGGGTGGCGAACTCACTTCGATACTATCACCTGGTGACGTAGAAATTCGTGTCCCCAGCGAGTCAACTGCGAGGATTCAGGAAGTACATTTACTGGTGATCCATTGCCTTTGTGATCTTATTGACCATCAACTAGGATTGGCTGGCTAGACTAAAATATTCGACAATTAACCACGCGTTCTTCTATTTGTTCAGAAGAACGCATGAATTAACTTTTCAAAATTTAACTCTTACCATTGCTGATAATTACCAATATGGATAACCATAGTATCCGTTGGGCGCATTATTTGGGGCATAATAAGGGTTATTATTATAACCATATGGATTTACGGGCTGTGGTTGACCATTATAATTCCAACCCGAATTTTGCGCAGCCATATTAACCGGCGCCTGATTGGGCTGCTGATAGCTATTAACTGGATAATTCATGTAACCAGGCATCTCACGCGCGCCGTTATACGGCATGTTAGCTGAACGTTTAGCCCACTCCTGCTGATACCTCGCCTGCTCTTGCTGCATCAGTGTCTGTTGATCCTTAACCCATTGTGGTGGCTCTGATGCATTTCGATTTGCCTGATAATTACCCGCATTCTGCTTTTCAAGCTCGGAGCGACGCTTATCCATTTGCGCCTGCCTGTCTTTGATCCATTGTGGCGGCTCGGATGAAGCTCTATTCGAGAGATAGTTACCCGCATTTAGTTTTTCAAATTCTACGCGACGCTTATCCATCTCTGCACGTTGCTGAGTCACCCACTCAGGTTGCTGAACACGATTTCCGTTAGCCATCGATGGCACCTGAAAATAATTTAAATTGGCATCAGCAACAATAGCAGATGAGGAATTATTGTCTGATGAGAGCAAAGAGTTTAATTGCTGTGGCATAACTATGTAAGCCACTATAGTAGCAGTAGGTATGGCCACAATTAATGCCATTAAGGCAGATGAGATTATATGTGATTCTGTTTTAGGGGTAGCTTCACTTACCGTAGATTTCTTATCTGATGACATCATTCCCATCGCCTTTAATTTATTCGCTATCTTCTTTGTTTTTTTCTTATCAATACTGTCACCATCTTCACTATTGGCCGTACTATCATTTTTAATAACCATTAGTCTACTCCTCTAATCTTTCAATTTAATAATTTACCAGGGTGTGTACGAATTCATAAATTGCATAGGTCTTGATACGCTGTTGTTGATCACCGCTATTTCATGACTCATTTGACCCGCTGATACACTCATACTTCTTACATAGCCATTCATTTCCTGTATCGTCAATGTTTGCCTTTCCATATTGATAACAACAGCCTGCATAGTACCGTTAATTGAATTCATTTCAGTAGCTATAGCGCCTACATCCTTGGTCAGACTATTAATAAGAAAGAATCCATATATCGCTAAGACAATGAAAGCAAACATAGCAGGAAAAACAATCATTTCCCATCGACGTGTACTAGCGGTAAATGTTTTAGTTAACTCATTCAGACTTTCACTTAAGACGTGTTCAACACTATCTTTTATCGTGTCATCATAATAACCAAACATAGATAACTTCTTGTCACAACGATTCGGCTCATTAGGACATGTATCTGGGTCACCAGTACAGCCCTCTATTCCTGGCTCGCACTCGATTGATTCTATAATTACGTCTCTTACGTTCTTTTTCTTATGAGGGTGCGCATTTTTGTCGGACATTGTATTTACCACTTATTTAATTCAAAAAAATATTACCCGGAAATCTTATTTCTGAGTTTTTCCGCACTGACCACATCAAGACCCTGAATAACCCTCAACAAGTAATTGACCTGTTGCCCCATCTGTTCATTCTTATCTCGCTCCAATAAACGAACTGCCGCCTCATAATAAGCCTCAGCCGCCTGTTTCCATTTACCCTGAGCGTAATAAACATTACCCAATTCGCCATAAATATCCGGGTCACTATCATCAATATTAAGAAGATCTAGATAGCCTCTCTCAGAATCGTGTATCTCGCCTTTCCAGAATAACTGCCTTGCCATAAACAAACCTTGTTTTGCGTCAATAGATACGCTATCAGTTGCAGAAACACTGGTATTTTCCCTACTACTAATAACTAAATTATCAGTTTTTTGTTCCACCGAAACCAATACCTTATCCTTTTCATCATTGTTCGATGCAGGCTCAATAGCAAAAGATGCCTTATCTGCATCAAACAGCATATCAACTTTTTTGTTTATTGAGCTCACAGTTTCAGCCAACACCTCCATAATGGCCGCTGCCCCCTCGGTTTTCTCATCTGTAGCGATATCTTTACCTGACTCCATAGCCACTGACACTGTTTCTACATTGTCATCCTTTACGGCAACATTATCCACGATCGATTCGCATTCCTTTTGAACAGCTACTTCTCCTTGAATATTCGCAGCCAAATATGATGGAATTGAAATTTTGAATTTTTCTTCCGCGTAAGAAAGTGCCGTATTAATATGCTGATTGACGTTTGCATGAAATACTATTGAACGGAAATAAATTAATGCTGAAAATGCTAGCAGCAATACAACAAGTTTTATTGGTTTTATTAAAAATCTTAAGACCTTCATTTTTTATGCCTCATATCTAATTTATTAGATCTGGATATAGCGCATGCGCCAATTGATCAAATTCTTCTGCACTTTTACTCTTCCCTGAAAGCTCAAATATTGAAAGCCCTTCACTTAAGGTACGCCTAAAACTCGTTCTCTGACATAGCCTGTATGGAATTACCCTGAATTTTTCCAGCATTTTTAGTGCCTGTTCTGCCTCATCGGATTCCCTCACGGCATGATGCGTATCAGCCCTGTTTATAAATGCAACTAATTCTGGATGATTATTATCACCACATGCATCATTAATTATTTTCAAAAATCTCTGCGTCGCCCATACATCAGGCTGGCTCGGTTGCACTGGAACAATAACTCGGTGAGCAATGCTTATAGCTGCTTTCATCGCATCCATATTAGCCGCACCCACATCTACTAAAACATGACACGAATGATTATTTAATGTCCCACAAATATCATTACTATCTGCAACACTTACTAACAGCTCAGGCTCAATATCATCTTCTCTCCTAACCAATGCAACATCATGCAATGTTTGTTGAGGGTCAAGATCATAGGCAACCACGACTTCACCTTTCATCTTCAGCCAGATAGCAAGATTGAATGCAACCGTACTTTTGCCTGATCCACCTTTAAGATTTGCGATGACTGTTATCATTCTGTACTCACCTGTTAGTGTATTCAGGGCGAACATCTGGCTGAGATACTATTTTTGCGTAGTCTCCGGGGACACTGAATAAATCATCTGGCTGTTTGGAGACCACGATATTTTTTAGCTCTCTAATATAACCACCTGGCAACTCTTCTTTTATGGCGATTTTCAGGCCCGGGTCATACCATTGGTAAGATACTGCACTTTTTCCATCTGGACGACTCAACGTTCGCTGCCATTTTTCGGTATTTCGTCCATTTATTTTTTCCTTTTGTAACATCTTTAACTCTGCCACCGAACCATCTGGAAAAAATTCTCTTATCGCAAGTTTTCTTTTTATATCCATCCAGTGAAGAGTCCGTAATTTTCTTCCTCTATTTTCAGAGATGATTTGCCATTTTTCTGTATCGTGTCCGTCGATGTTTTCATTACCCAATTTCTCACATATTGCGTTTGATATTTGATCACATGGCGTATCATTATTTTTCTTATTATTTTGCCTATCAAACACTTTCTCCACATATGATTTCAATGGGTTGTTAATAAGGACTGCCCTACCCTCTTGCGGATAAACAATTTCGACAATCACTTGTTCGTTAACTACAGACTCATTTCTAACCGCTTTTTCACTCACAAATAATTTGGTCTGTCTCATGTTCTGTTGTGGCGCACTAATCACTGCATCTGCTGAAAACTCTACAATTTTTGGCTCAGCATATGTATTGCCGGTTATAAACACCGAACAAGCTATAACCAGGATTTTTCTCAGAGCACCCATAACACGCTACCATTTATTTTGCATATTGCTAACTTCAACCGAGTTTGTCACATCCCTGTGAACACTCATACTTCACTGACTACTGAGCAGGTGCTGGTGCAGGTGCTGCTTGAGGAGCATAACCAGGACCATAATAACCAGGACCGGGGCCGTAACCATAACCAGGACCAGGGCCATAACCGTAGCCATTGTTATAACCGTTATAGCCGTTATAGTTATTTCGACCGTAGTAGTCACCAGCACCATTACCATAACCACTACCACGAGCATTTGAGTTGCCACTCATGTTGAAGCCAAAATTGCCATCGCCAAGGAAATCGCCCATACCATTGCCATTACCCCAACCATTGCCATTATTACCCCAGTTGTTATTGTTGTTGCCCCAACCATTGTTATTATTATTCCAGGGACCCCACCAGGCATTTGCTGTCATAGGCGTAGCCAGAGCAGCTGCTACCGCTGCAACACACAGTACTTTTTTCACGTTTTTCATAATATTTCTCCCCTTCTTCTGAAGGCTATTAAAAGACACAATTTAAATATTAAACTGTTTGCTCTCTGGCCAAATCTAACTGAATCATGTCGCAGAGAGCACCGCACGTGACCAGTTTTAAAAATGTTTGTATTACCAGAACCTTGGCCTGGATAATAAACCTGTGTACGGATAAGAACCGCCAGGATAACCGCCATAACCTAGTCCGTTCGAAATTAAACCCGGATAGATTGATGGTGTAATTAATGGATTGTGATGCATCGTTCCTGGATAACCATAAGCACCGCCTAAAGGTAGCAGTGATCTTCCGTAAGCAGTGAATGGATCAGCCGATACAAAATTATTACGATATGAGGAATCATTCTGATGACTCCATTGTTTAAATCGCTGATCATGAAGCTTCATATTGTTTTTATTGCTCGGTTTCCGATCTGGAATATTTCCCCATGGCCGTTGACCAGAAAACGTTTTTTTAGAGTAAGTAGATTTAACTGCTTTCCATGGATTTTTGGTCGTTACCGGTGAATAACGAACTTTATTATCTTCATTAAAAGAGCGACCACTTCCCCATTGCTTTTCCCCGACACTATTCCGAAAATCAGGGTCAACAGAAGGTGGAGAAAAGTCTGAAAAACTTGATTTTGATACAAAATCTTCCTTCCACTCTGTTGCGCTCACTGGCTGAAGATAAAGACCACTATTAACAAGCAGCAATATAAGAATTTTATTCAAATAACTATTGTCAGCTATATTCATAACATCATCTCTGTATCTTATATTTCAATTCATTTAACAAAAAACTAACCTGCATCATATTTTTCAACAATGGAACTAGTACCGTTGCCCCTGATACATTGGTTGCTGATAATATTCTGGCGGCACAGCACCAGGACCGTAAACCGGGCCACGTGCAGAAGGGAAAGGTTGCTGAAATCTATTATCTTGAACGCCGGGAGCACGACCTGAATAAGTATTTGGCGCTGGTTGCATTTGATTATAATTCCATTGTGGCTGTTGATTTGGCCGATTCTGAGATTGCATATTTGATTGTTTCATTCGTTGCTCCATCTGAGCCTGGCGTTGTTTCACCCAATCTGGCACCTCACTGTTTAACTGGTTGGATTGTGCAGAGGGATGCCCATAATTTTTTCTCATATGCGAACAATTTTGAACGCTCTGATCTGAAGTATATTGATCAGTATCATCAACTGATTTATATGGGCCAGGAGGTGGCATCACATTCTCATAGCTTCCAGCAAAAACTGAATGATTTATTGCCATTGTCATAGCAGTCATTAATACTAATATTGTTGTTTTCATGCGGTTGCCTTATATAATTTTCTTTTATTCTGTTTCCAATCCAGGATTAAGACGGATTCCTCGTCTTTTCTTCTTCGTTGCAATCTTTTTTTCACTTACGATAACTGTATTTTTTTTATCTTCTGATGACTCACTGATGGATGCGATTTTTTTCCCAGGTGCTGACTTTTTTTTCACCGCAGTCGCAGCTTTCTCAGCTGCTACTTTCTTCTGTGCTGCAGTCTTCTTTTTCACCACCGGCCTCGATACTTTGGCGTCACCTACTTTTTCCTGAACCACCTCATTGTTGACAGCCTGATTCTGGTCACTAGTTTGAGTTTGTGAGGAACTTTGATTCACATCTCCATCATTGCCTGAAACTACCGATGAAGAAACTGGGGCGGGCGTGGGATTACCTCCTGATGAGCCTGAGCCGCCACCATCTGGTGAACTCGGACCGGAACCACCTGAGTCACTACTGAATCGTGCAAGCAAACTCTGTATACCCATGCGAACCATCATGACAATCATGCGGCCAATATAGAAAGCCCATGTCACCGCATTAATTAACTGCATCCAGATTCTTAACCATAAAGGTAACTGATAAGCCGGAGCTTCAGGCTCACTTACTTTAACTTTAATAGCGGGATTTTCCATGCCTGCCAGCAAATAGAACTGCTTGCTGACACTTATACAACCCAACGGAATCACTACCAGAGTTAACACCGTGGCGACACCCGCACCATATAACAGACTGACGGCCATGCCCTTGAAAATCAAATCATCAAGAATCATATAGGCACCTGCCATCAACGTTAGCGCCGTGATCAGGATAGGACGCATACGTGCTTTACCTGCCAGCACCACTGCCTCCTTAATATCCACGCCATTGGCCACCTCATGCTTGACGAACTCAACCAGCAAAATGGAATTTCGCACCACGATCCCTGCCAGCGCGATAAAACCAATCATAGATGTGGCAGTAAATTCCGCATTCGCAAACCAGTGCCCAGGAATAATCCCAATGAGCGTCAACGGGATAGGTGCCATAATCAAACCACCGAGAGTAAAATTCTTGAACTCCCAGACGATCAGTCCATAAATCAGCAACATGGCCGCCATAAATGCGCCGCCCATATCCCTGAATGTTTCATAGGTCACGGTCCATTCACCGCCCCACTCAAAACCGCTTTCGAAACTATCATCCGGCGGTCCTAACAAACCCATTGGCATGCCAGTCATGGTGACACCGTCAGGTGTCACATAATTTTCGAGAATATCTTCCACATCAAACATGCCATAAATTGGCGCACCAAGACGTCCTTGCATTTCACCCGTAACGTATTCAACATCACGCAAATCTTTGTGATAAACAAGCTGGTCCTGTTCTTCTTTGATAAAACGACCTAGCTCAGAAAGCGGCACAGTTTCACCATTAACACCAGTAATTGGCAAATTACCCAGGCGGTTAATTTGTGAACGCACTCCCATAGGCGCCTGAATCACAATATAAGTTGGTTCCAGTACTACCCCTTTTTTCACATCACCTAGTTTGTAGCCACCCATAACCATAGCCAGGTTACGATTTATCGCGTCAACAGAAATACCGCGTCGTACTGCTTTTTCAGTATCCACCTCAAAACGCCAGTAATCGTGCGGCGTCGCCATATAATTATCAACGTCAACAATACCTTCAGCTTCCCTGAAAATTTCAGTCATATCGCGAGCAACCTGACGACGCGTCTCTGCATCAGGTCCATATATTTCAGCAACCACTGTCTGTAATACAGGCGGGCCTGGCGGCATTTCAATAACCTGAATATCAGCGCCTAAACTGTCAGCCATATCTTTTATCAACTCACGTGCATTAACCGCAATTTCATGACTCGCGCGTTCTCGATCTTCCTTATCAAGCAGCATGACCTGGATGTCAGCTTGCCAAGGCTCCTGCCTTAAATAGTAATGGCGCACCATACCATTGAAATTAAACGGAGAGGCCGTGCCTACATAGGTTTGAATTGATGTCACTTCTGGTAATTCACGAAGTTTTGCCGCGAGCTGCGTAGTCACATTAGCCGTAACTGGCATTGCTGTTCCGTCAGGCATATTGATCACAATATTAAACTCAGGCTTGTTATCAAAAGGCAACATCTTTACAGTAACTGCCTGGGTGTAAAACAATGAACAAGCAATAAATGTTGCCGCAATTAATAAAAACAGAAACATCAAACCCAATGCCCTGTTATTACATAATGGATTCATGCAAGGGTCATAAAATTTACCAATCCATGCTGTAATTTTTTCCTCTCGCCTTTCTGCCTTTTCCAGTGCGCCTAACTGTGGACGAACCCGCATTGCAAACCAGGGCACAAAAATAAATGCTGCAAATAATGAAAGCATCATAGCGGCCGAACCTAGCACCGGGATGGGTCTCATGTAAGGCCCCATCAAACCACTAACAAAACCCATTGCCAATAAAGCAGCGACAATAGCCAATGTTGCCAGGATGGTTGGATTGCCAACCTCTCGCACCGCATCAATAGCAATATTGGTGGTTGTCTTTCCTGCCTTTAACCATCGCCTGAAAATATTTTCGACTACCACGGTGGCATCATCGACCAGAATACCGATGGTAAAGACCATGGCAAATAAACTCACACGGTCAATGGTGTAATCAAGAAACCACGCCGACCACACCGTCATTAAAATGACCAGTGGTATGATAAAAATGACCACCGATGCAGCACGAAGTCCCAGGCCAATTAAACATAAAATACTGACAGCGACCGTGGCTTCAAATAATGCTATCAGTAACTCATTAACCTTATCGTTGGCTGTTTTCCCGTAATTACGCGTAATGCTAACCTGAACATTATCAGGGATAAGATGACCTTTTAAGGATTCAAGTTTTTCCAGCAACTGATTTGCAACTGACACACCATTAGAACCAATTTTCTTTGCCACTGCGATAGTGACTGCTGGTGAATCTATAGTCTCGGGAGTTGAACCATCATGTGCCAGCCCAGTTGAAAAAGCCACCATCTTGCTAGTTTCTTCAGGCGCCTGATAAACCCAGGCAATATCACGCACATAAACCGGTGAACCTTTTCTGATCGCCACAACAAGATTAGAAACATCTTGTGCGCTTTTTAAGAATGCGCCTGTATAAACGTGAAAGCTGTCATTATCTCCTTCCACATTACCCGCAGATTGTTCAGCGTTCGCTGTTTTAATTGTGTTGGCAACATCTTCTATGCTAATCCCAAAACCACTCAAACGTTCTGGAGAAACCTCAACACGTATTTGTTCTGCTCGTCCACCAACAACAAAACCTTTACCTGAATTTGGAACTTCCTCAAGGCGCTGTAGCACATCCAGTCCCAGGGTACGTAGTACAGAATCATCGATCCCCTGATCTTCTGACCATAAAGTGATAGTCACTACTGGCACATCATCAGTACCTACAGGTTTAACCAGAGGCATTGAAACGCCTGGAGGAATCTTATCCAGATTCGACTGCAATTTATCATGCACTTTGACAATCGATTCGCCAAAGTCTTCGCCCACTCTGAAACGCGCTGTCACCATACCCTGACCACGCGCGCTGGCAGAGTAAACGTGACGCATACCAGGTATTTCACTGATCATGCGTTCTAGCGGATTAACCGCAAGACTGGCCACCTGTTCTGCCGAAGCACCGGGATACTGAAAAAAGATATCCACCATGGGCACGGAAATCTGTGGATCTTCCTGACGCGGAGTAAACAGCAGCCCCAGTATGCCAATACCCAAAAAGGCCAGCATTAATAGAGGGGTAACCGGTGAATTTATAAACTGACGGGCAATACGCCCGGCGATACCAAGATTAGCTTCGTCTAGCTGCAGATCATCATCCTGCAGGTTCTTTTCGTCTATTTCATTTGACATTTTTATTCAGCCGGATTTAAAAAAATATTCTATGTGTAACGGATTATTATTTAGAGAAATCAGGCGTCCAGCCTGATCGAATACCCGGCGATGGTGAAGCAAAAATTTGCTCCCCAGGGCTAATACCAGATAATACAGCGACATTTTCATTATCAACTTCATCACCCAGTCGTACTAGTCGCATCTCGGCACGACCCTCGTGATTAAGTACGAATACAGCTGGTAAACTGCCACGCCGAACAATGGCGGAGGAAGGAATAATTGGCATATCGGCAATAGGTGTGTTCACATCAGGGATCATTACTTCAGCATACATACCTGGACCACCCGGCACGCCCTCAGGTAAATCAAATTTCACAACCACAGTGTGTCTCTGTGAATCCGCGACAGGAAAAATTTGCGCTACGCGCACATCAATGTAAGTATCACCCACGTCCAATTTTGCAGGCACGACCATATCTTCACTCAGTGCCGACACCAGTCTGGCAGGCACATCAACCTTGAGCTGCAGAAAACGGATATCCGCAAATTGCAATAAAGCCTGGCCAGGCTGAACCGTGTCGCCGACTTCTGCAACTTTCTTCACAATAACGCCTTCAAATGGCGAAATAGCCCGTGTATCACGTAAGCGCGCATCTATTTCATCAATACGCGAACGTGCACCGTGAATTCCACTTTGCGCCTGATCGACGTGCGTACCCTGAGAGTACAGATCCACATCACGGACCACCCATGGATTCAAGCCGTTATATGATGGATAACCGCCTGAGGATGGGCCGCCACCAAAACCCATAAATTTTTCAAACATGGAAGGGAAGTACCCCATGCTTGGTGCAGTTTGCTGCTGTTGCTGCTGCAAAGCCTGTGGCGCCCAGAACTCCCTGGAATATTGAGCTCGTGCATCCTGTAATGTTGATGACCTGCCATAAAGGTCAGCCATTGCCTGTTGCCGCTGCGCAAGCACATCGTCATCATCAATAGCGACCAGAATCTGGCCTTCGTCAAACCATTCACCTTCACTACCTGCAATAAACTCAACCCGTCCTGGAGTCTGAGCAGTTAAGGTCACTTCTCTATAAGGCTTAACAGTACCGCCCAATACTACATGTGCACCTGTTTTTGCATTGGTGACAGTGATAATGGATCCATGCTGCTTACCACCACGCTGTACAGTCGGGTAGAAAACTTTGCCTGACGTATGCGCCGACTGATTACTGTTATCTGTCCGATAATAGGCTTTTTCGGCCTGCAACTGAAAAGATATTATTAATGATACTGCGAGCAATAATCGGCTTAATAAATAAGCACTATCTGCCGGCCGCGTAGTAAACCACTGGTTGTTACGCATTACTGCTTTCCCCACAAAACTTAAAGAGATTGAAATCTATAGACGGTATCTAGATTTTTGCCATGACAGCAAAACTTTTGATGAAGGGTCCGGCCATACGAGGATCTTTAATCATAGCGCCATAATCTCCAACTAAAAATTTCAGCTTACCTGTGGTATAGGCCATACCTAACCCCATCATCCCCGGTGGACTCTTCACCCATTTACCCCAATGCTCATTGGATGCACGTAAGTCCCAGTTCAACGTCTCACCGTTATACTCACCAGCTGAAACCACATGACCGTTTTCAACAGTAATAACACCTACAGGCTTTTCTTCACCTGTGAAGCCATAAGCAATTACAGAGTTAAAATTTATCTGTTTAAGTGCATCTGCCAATCCAGGTTCAGCATTCCAGGCATTCTGAAACTTCTTCATCCAGTCTTCTTTAAACATTTTTTATTTCTCCAAAATAATTTAACGACCCATATCTGACATAGCAAGAGTTATGCCAACTCCCAACTCATTGATTTACATCAAACAATTGTTGCTCATTGTTCCATCATGCAACAATACTTTTATTGACTAATGTCACTAAGTGGATGAATACATGTAAAAACCAAGGATATATTGGGTGAAACATTGTTGCGCAACACCGCAATAATTGCAACACTGTGATTAGATAATAATTTTTCCCCTACTAAGGAACGTCTAATGCAGCCCAGTGAACCCAACTTTGCCCTGTTACTGGAAAACATTGTTTCATTCATCGATGAAGGTGTCATAGTAACTGATAATCTAGGTAACGTTCTATACCATAACCCAGCAGTATTTAAATTACTCGGCATTGAACCCAACAAACCGATCAATAAACTACACGACATAGGTAAGTTTAATTTACAGAAAGCTATCTTACGTGCCGCTATCGACGCGGGTGAAACCGATGCTGCCGGTAAACCCAGTGACAACTTTATTAGCTTCGAACAACAATTTCATCATGATGGCTGCAATCGACTGGTCGAAATTATTAGTCGCCTGATTACCAGCCCTGATCACAAAGAGAAAAACCGCCTCATACTGTTCAGAGATCGAACAGACGCACGGCATATGGAAGCCGTGCTCAATCCCATGGGCAAACAGATGAGCAGCCAGGATCCACGCATGCTGGAAATTATTGATCGCATCTATCAAATTGCCCCAACTAATGCTTTTATCCTGCTACAAGGGGAGTCTGGCACAGGTAAAACACAATTGGGACGATTGATCCATACTCAAAGCAGTCGATCAAAAGAGGCATTTGTGGAAGTGAACTGTGCAGCTATACCAGAAACCCTGATTGAATCTGAATTATTCGGCCATGTTAAGGGGGCATTTACCGGTGCCAGTAGAGGTCGCCCAGGAAGGTTTCAGAGCGCACACAAAGGCACATTATTTCTTGATGAAGTTGGAGAGATCCCCCTGCATCTACAGGCAAAACTATTACGAGCCATTCAGGATCAGGAGTTCGAAATGGTGGGCTCAGATAAGCCCGTACGCGTTGACGTACGTATTATAGCCGCCTCCAACAAAAATCTAAGACAGATGGTAGATAAGGGCAAGTTCCGCGCCGACCTATTTTATAGACTGGCCGTTATCCCCATAACCATACCTTCACTTAAAGAAAGACCAGGCGATATTATATTATTATCCAAACACTTCTGCGCCCAGTTAGTGGCCAGAGGTTACCCTGCCAACATTACTTGTAGCGACGAAGCCACTCGTATGATGATGGATTACCCCTGGCCCGGGAACGTACGTGAGCTTGAAAATGCGGTAGAACATGGTCTAATTTGTGCCATCGATGGCCAGGTAAGAACTGAAAGCCTGCCTCAGGATATACGTGAACATAGCCTTAAGCTGAACAAGCCGATTCATGACGCTGAAGACAATGCAATTCAACATGCCTTCGAAATAGAATCTACATTAAAACAGGTTAATGGCAATAAAGCCGAAGCGGCAAAGGTACTGGGCGTAAACCGCACCACACTATGGCGGTGGATACAAAAATACGGCATTGAAATATAAAACAAAGTGGCTATGTGATTATGATGTGCAGGGTTTGCTTTAAACTGATAACAGCTACGGCATAAAGTCTATTTCACAATCCGCAAATTGGGTCTTGGTCTATCTGGATCAGGCTCGTGCTCGGGCTCAGAATTATTACCCATCTTGAATTCTTCAGAGCCCCTATCTGGTGATGGTTCATCGTCATCTGAGAACATCATACCCTGTCCATTTTCCCTGGCATAAATCGCAGTGACTGCATTTATTGGTACATAAATTGACTCTGAAACCCCGTTAAAACGAGCACCAAAACTAATACCTTCATCACCTAGCATCAGCCCGCTAACCGCCATGGGTGCAATATTCAATACAATCTTACTGTCCTGAATATAACCATCGGGAACCAGACAACCATCCACAGAGGCATCAGCCAATAAATGAGGCGTCACACCATTATCAACAATCCATTGATACATGGCACGTATAAGATAGGGTCGGCTAGAAGTCATAGTTTAAAAACGGCCGCTACAGTAATTCAAAAAAATCGCAATGAAACCTTCGCTTCAAAATAACATACTGATTTAATGGAATCTACAGAAAACTACATCAGGGCTGGCGGCTTTCCGCCAAGAATGAGGCTACGTTATAGTCGCAGCTCTCTCTCAGACTCAGTCAAACTCAACTGAAAACCTTCTCTTTCGAAAAGACGATCCGCGTATTCCTGAACTGCCATAGCTGCCTTAGGCAACTCAATACCATAGTGCGGCAAACGCCACAAAATAGGCGCAATACTGGCATCCACCATGGTAAAACAATCATTCAGAAAGAATGGCATGGCTGAGAACACGTCCGCTGTAGCAGCAATGCTCTCGGCCAGTTCCTTACGTGCTTTAGTCACGGCTTTTTCAGCCTTGGTCTCAATAATATCGACCAATGGATACCAGTCGTTCTCTACACGGAACAAAGCCAGTCTTGATTGAGCGCGCGCCACAGGACCAACCGGCATCAGAGGAGGATGAGGAAAACGTTCTTCCAGATACTCCATGATCACGCGTGAGTTATACAGAACCAGATCACGATCAACCAGAGTCGGCACAGTGCAATAAGGATTTAAATCTATCAAATCCTCAGGCAAATTTTTGGGATCGATTTCCACAATTTCATGCACAATTTCCTTTTCAGCAAGAACAATGCGCGTTCTGTGACATTCAATCGATGTGCCGGTTGTATACAAATTCATTTATTCAGCCTTAAGGTTGATTTATTTATTCACACAAACAGATGTTTATTTAGTGAATGTCCTTCCAATATTCTTTCTTCAACAGATAGGCAAATACAAAGAAGATTGAAAGATAAATCAGCACCTTCCAGCCCAAATCCCTGCGCTCCGTTTGTACCGGCTCGGCCAGATACACCATGAAATTAACCAGATCAGCCACAAAAGCATCATATTCTTCTGCTGTCATTGAACCAGCCTGTAGCGTCTCAAAATCCTCAATACGTTCGACAGAAACACCATCATGGTCTTCAGTCACATAAACAGGTTTATTTATCCCCTGCAATTCCCAAAGCACATGCGGCATAGCCACGTCTGGGAAAGCACGATTATTCATGCCTGTGGGGCGATTTGCATCTACATAGAAAGTACGCAAATAGGTATACAACCAGTCTGCACCGCGTGAGCGTGCTGTCAAAGTGATATCAGGAACGGCAGTGCCAAAAGCGTTCTTAGCGTAATCCTTGGTCATAGCAACCGTCATCAGATCACCCGTTTTTGTGACTTCGCCTTTTTTATCACGCGTAAAAATCATCATCTCACGCACTTCAGCTTCGGTCATGCCGGTATCTTTGGCAATACGATTAAAACGCATGAACTGTGCTGAATGACAGCTAAAGCAATAGTCTGCAAAACCCTTTGCGCCGCGTTTGATTGAATCTTTGTTGTATATATCAATCGGCGCAGCATCAAGATGCACACCACTAGATGCAAACGATGTTGCCGGAAAAATAGCCAATATTAATATCAGGATATATTTTTTCATGATGTAACCCTATCCGGTACAGGTTTTGTTTGCTCGTTTTTCGAAGTCACGTAAAGCACCACAAAGAATGCAAAGTACAGGAGAGAAAAGACCTGTGACATCAACGTGATAGTTGAATTAACCGGTTGCATCGCCAACCAGCCCAACACAACGAAGCTTACTGCAAATATAACCAGGTTAACTTTGTAAAGGTTTGAACGGTAGCGAATTGATTTCACCTTGCAGCGATCAATCCACGGCAGGAAAAACAGCACAACAATCGCTGCACCCATGGCACCAACACCCATCAACTTATCAGGTACCGCACGCAGAATTGCATAGAACGGAGTGAAATACCAAACCGGAGCAATATGCTCTGGTGTCTTCAAAGGATCTGAAGCAATAAAGTTCGCATGCTCAAGGAAGTAACCACCACCATCAGGGAAGTAGAACATCACTACACTGAAGAAGAACAGGAACGCCACCACACCAACAATATCTTTTACTGAGTAGTAAGGATGGAATGGAATGCCATCCAGCGGGATATGCGTAACTGGGTCTTTGTTCTTCTTGATCTCAACGCCGTCCGGGTTGTTGGAACCGACTTCGTGCAGCGCAAGAATATGCGCAATCACCAGGAACACAATAACAAATGGCAATGCAATCACGTGCAGCGCGAAGAAACGATTCAGCGTCGCATCGGAAATCACGAAGTCACCACGAATCCATAAAGTCAGGTCATCACCAATCACTGGAATCGCACTGAACAGGGAGATAATTACCTGTGCGCCCCAGTAAGACATCTGGCCCCAGGGCAATAAATAACCCATAAAAGCTTCAGCCATCAATGCCAGGTAAATAAACATACCGAACAGCCAGATTAATTCACGTGGCTTTTTGTATGAACCGTACATCAGGCCGCGGAACATATGCAGATAAACCACAATGAAGAACGCGGTAGCACCCGTTGAGTGGATATAACGAATCAACCAGCCGTAAGGTACATCACGCATGATGTATTCAACAGAGGCAAACGCCAGCTCACCATCAGGTTTGTAATGCATGGTCAGAAAAATACCGGAAACAATCTGAATCACCAGCACTAATAGCGCCAATGAACCAAAGAAGTACCAGAAATTAAAGTTTTTTGGTGCGTAATACTCAGCCAGATGCTCATTCCACATTTTGCTCAATGGGAAACGATCATCTATCCAACCTAGTAACTTACCCATTATGCCGCCTCCCCGTCTTGACCAATTAAAATCGTATTATCGGTTACATAATAGTGTGGCGGAACAGCCAGATTAGTCGGTGCAGGCACACCCTGGAATACACGACCAGCTAAATCAAATTTTGAGCTGTGACAGGGACAGAAGAAACCACCCATCCAGTTTTCACCCAGATCAGCCGGTGCGATGTCCGGACGGAAAGTGGGCGAACAACCCAGATGGGTACAAATACCAACCAGCACAAGAATTTCCGGCTTACGCGAACGCTGCATATTTTTTGCGTATTCAGGCTGCTGATCAAGATTATCTGAAGCCGGATCACGCAGGTTATCGTTATTTTTCTCAAGATCAGCCAATGTCTTTTCAGAACGTCGAACAATCCAGACAGGCTTGCTCTGCCACTCCACCGTCATCATTCGACCTTCTTCAAGACGACTAATATCGGCTTCTACAGGCGCGCCAGCATTTTTAGCACGTTCACTAGGCATCCATGAAGACAAAAAAGGAACGGCAACAAAACCAGCACCCACTGCACCCACAACAGAGGTGGATGTGACAAGGAATCGGCGCTTACCTTCATCTACAGTATCGGTAGACATTTATAAATCTCCGCATTATTAAATTAGGCTATTGCTGTACTTTTGCGGTAATCAAGCGTTGAATCAGCTCAAAAGTGACATACAATCAGAACGAGTAAGGAGTTTAAAATGGAACAAACCCATCACAAAGCCGCGGTAGCTTATCTTATGTTGTCCATGCCGCCAAGTTTTTTATAACAAACGCAATAAAAACAATAACCTACATAATCCCATGAAAAATAAATACTCACTTTTCAGCTATTTTCTTAACTGGGGACTACTGGGTCTTTTTCTTAGCCTGATTTTTCTATGGCTTCAGGGCTATATTCAGCTCTCCATCCCAGACAAAAATCAGCAACCAGATCAGCAGACATCAAATACCGGCTTTTCACAGGCGGTTACTCGTGCTGCGCCCTCTGTAGTAAGTATTCAGGTAGCCAGGCTGAAGAAAACACCGGAACTTAGCAATAACGAACAAACAGTGGAAAATTTTCTCGGCCAGAATTCACCGCACACGCCCCGTTTCAAAACTAGCATCGGCTCAGGCTCGGGTGTTATTGTCGATGCACGCGGTTATATTGCAACCAATTACCATGTCATCAAAGATGCTGAAAGCATTCAGATATCATTGAATGACGGCAGAAAAACCATCGCACACCTCATCGGCGATGATCCGGAAACTGATCTGGCCATATTAAAAATCGATCTTACCGATCTGCCACAGGCTCAAATTGCAAACATTAGCCAACTCAATATCGGTGACATTGCTCTGGCCATTGGTTACCCTTTTGAAATCGGCCAGACCGTCACTCAAGGCATCATCAGCGCCACTGGTCGTACACAGGTCAGCGCCAACACCTACGAAAACTTTTTACAAACCGATGCCGCTATCAATCCCGGCAACTCCGGTGGTGCGCTAATCAACGACAGGGGTGAAATTGTGGGTATCAACTCACTCATCTTCACCAAAACCGGTAGTTTTAATGGCATTGGTTTTGCCATCCCAATAGATTTGGCTATCGGCGTGTTACAACAAATTGTCACTCATGGTTACGTAGTGCGTGGCTGGCTGGGCGTTGGTGGGCAAGCACTGACTTCGCCGATTCTCAATAAACTGGGGCTCAAGGACATTACTGGCATTTTAGTCACCGATGTTGATGCACAAGGCCCCGGTGATAAAGCCGGTTTAAAACCGGGAGATATCATTACTCGCATGAACGGACAAAGTATAGAATCAGCTCAGGATGTACTCAATATTGTCGCCGCCGGCCAACCGGGCGATGATTTTGAAATCGAGGGGCTGCGCCAGCGTCAAAGCTTCAAGATTAAAGCTGTACTCGGACAACGGCCGATGATGAGCCAGGAATAAGCAAACCCATCGTCTAGGCAGCCAGTGCTTTAGTCAGCGCAGACAGAAAAGCTGCATTTTCTTCCGGCTTGCCAATAGTTACTCGCAGACAGTTTTTTAAAGCTCCTGTCTGAACGTTCATGTTTTTAATCAAAACACCCTGCTCGCGAATCTGATTAAACACTGCACCAGCATCGTGCCCGAGCAACCTGAACAGAATAAAATTAGCCCGGCTGGGAAAGGCTTCCACCGTATCTATCGCTGATAAAGCTTTCAACATGACTTCACGCTCGTTTCTGATCGAAGCAGCCTGCCCATCCAGCACTGCAACATGTTCCAGCGCAGCGCAGGCCGCCTGCTGAGTCAGCACATTAATGTTGTATGGCAGACGCACTTTATCGACTTCCTGAATCAGCGCGGGCGATCCTGCCAGCATGCCCAGACGCAACCCCGCCAACCCCATTTTCGATACCGTGCGCATCACCAGCAGTTGCTCATACTCAATCAGTTTTGGCATAAAACTACTTTGCGCAAACGGATGATAAGCCTCATCTACCACCACCAGGCCCGGTGCAATACTCAGAATTTCTTCAATGTCAGCTTCAGCAAATAAATTAGCCGTCGGATTATTCGGGTAAGCAATAAAAATAATCGCCGGCTGATGTTTTTTAATTGCCGCCCGCGTTGCCGCCATATCCAGTTCAAAATGCTCATCCAACGGGACACCAACATACTGCATGCCGACAAACTCAGCGATCATCTTGTACATAACAAAACCGGGGTCAAACGACATGATGCAACGATCCTCACCACTGACCACCATGGCCAGCATCTGAATCAGCTCATCCGAGCCGTTACCCAGTACCGTCGCGGTACCCTCGGGTACGCCCATCACCCTTGACAGTTTTTCACGCAACACTAACGCCGAAGGGTCCGGGTAACGGTTGATCTCCGCCGCTGCCAGCACCTCCGGCCAATGCCCGGTTAGCTCTTCCAGCGTATATGGGTTCTCCATCGCATCCAGCTTGGTCAGGCCACTGGCATCCGCCACGTGGTAAGCGTTCAATGCACGAATCTCAGGTCGAATCCAGTTCAAAAGTTTATCTGTCACAGCAACGCTCTTCATTTATTTAATTAGAAACTGGATGGTATCAAACCCGGCCACACAAAAAAAATTATTTTCAGGGCTTGTAATAAAATAAACCATCCACAAATTGTAAGCACATACAATGAACAACCTGAATGAGGTGAACAACATGAGCTTAGTAAGATACAATCCATGGAGCATTTTTGACCAGCTCAATCGCGAGCTGGGTACATCAGCCAGCTACAGGAATGAAGATGATGCCAATGTAGCTACTGCTAACTGGACACCTTCTGTTGATATCACGGAAGACGAAAGCAGCTTCAAACTACTGGCTGATATTCCAGGCGTAAAACCGGAAGACATCGATATTTTTATGGAAAATGGCGTATTAACCATAAAAGGTGAACGCAGTACTGAAGAAAAAACCGAGAAGGAAAACTTCCGCCGCGTCGAAAGACAGTATGGCGTTTTCTATCGCCGCTTCACTCTACCCGAGACTGCCAATGCGGATAAAATTGAAGCCCATTCGGAACATGGCGTTCTAAAAATCACTATTCCCAAACAGGAAGTTGCCCAGGCTAGACGCATTAGCGTTAAACACTAAATAACTCCTAACTCTCCTAGAGTTTTTGACCCGCGCAAGCGGGTCTTTTTTTATCTCCCATTCTTGCAATTGAAATAATCTAATAACACGGGGATAATAGTCAACGGTACTTTATCGACAAAGACAAACAGGTATAAAACATGAGTGGTGGCTGGGGTTGCCCACACGAGATAAATGGCAAATGCCAGCGTGTAGAAAATAAAATCTGTGATCCAGGCATGAAGGGATGCGTGCTTGCAGGGAAGTTTATTTTTAGTGATAAATCCAAAAATACTGAAGCCGCAAAAAAGAAGAAACTCAAATAATAATTACTGCTAATAAGTAATCTCGTTTTCCCCAAATTCATAACCTGACAGCAGCGTCTAGCTACAGCCAATACCACTGGAACAGAAGATCAAAGCAACTTGAAAAAATCTGCGGCCTCTCACATCCGTTAGAGAGAGCCATAGAAATTAAAACTTAATCCCCAACTACAAGATCCGAACCAGAATCTTTCTCTACCTGACCAATCTTGAAATAATGCATCATGTTATTCAGCTCGTTGGATTGTCGATCCACCGAATCACTGGCGATTGCGATCCGATCTAACATAGAAGTATTCTGTTGAGTTATTTCTTCTATTTCAAGAACAACGTGATTAACCTGATCAATGCCATTCGCCTGATCACGACAGGTACGTGAAATCTCAGAGATGGCGGCTGCCACCTTTTGAATTGAACCCGACATTTCACCTAGTGCTTCTGCTGCCTGTTCAACTAGGGCAGAACCTTCTTTAGCATTCTCAATATTACTTCTGATCAATGTACCAATTTCCTTGGCAGCACTAGCCGAACGTTGCGCAAGATTACGCACCTCGCTCGCCACCACTGAAAACCCCTTACCTTTATCACCCGCATGTGCAGCTTCAATAGAAGCATTAAGAGCGAGCAGGTTTGTCTGGAAAGCAATCTCATTAATAACCTGAATAATGCCATCCATTTTTTCGCTGCCATTATCAATCATTTCCACTGAGCCAATAACCATGGTTAATGCTAATGCGGCATCCTGCGCCCGGGATTTTGCATTCTCGGAAATATCAGCAGCACCTTCAGAAAGGTCTGCCGTTTGTTTAACAGAATTGGTCATCGCTTTCATAGAAGCAGACGCCTTTTTTAAATTCGACATTTCTGCCTCAGTACGCCTGGCCAGATCAGCGTTACCATCCGCCGTTTGTCTGGCAAGATGGTTAATTGAATTCAGATTAACTCTTGCATCACTTACTACATTTTCAATCTTATCTACAAATTTATTAAATGCTCTTGCTAGCTTAATCAATTCCTCAGTACCCGTTGCTGGCATGCGTTGAGTTAAATCACCATCACCATCTGCAATCTCTTCCATCGCAGTTGAAATTTTTACTAAAGGTTCGGTTAATTTTTTCAGGTACCAGAACAGACCTAAAACAGTACAGATTAACAACATACCATTAAAACTATAGGTTACTGCTACAATCCATTGCTCATCTTCATAGCTTTCTGTACGGTCCCTTGCACTCACAAGATAAGCAATAGCATCGCCACTTGAGTTGACCACAGGCTGAATTACAATGGTATATAAACGTTCATTAAATTGGCCTACTGAAACTGAATATTTACCCAGCTCTGGTAGAGCTACTCGCAACTTAGAAAACATATCAACTTGCGTCGTATAAATTTCATCACCATCTACATTCACGATAAAATTTTCAGAATTATCATTTTTCTTGAAATCTTCTAATGCTGCCTGAAGATTTTTCATATATACAGCCACACCGATTTGAACGCCCTTTGAATAAAGTGGAAATGCGGCAGAAATTACCAGCGCATCATTATCGTCCAGTTCTACACCATAACTGATGTTGCCACTTTCCAGCGCCGCTTTCACCGTATTCTTCTGGGTCTCTCCTGAAGAAGCATTGGGTAAAGCGTACAAAATATCACCGCTCATATCTGTGATTTGTATACGATCGAGAACTTTATCTGAATTCAGTAGCTTATAGACAGCAAGTACATTGGCTGATAAATCAGCCTTATTTTTTTTCTTAAGTGCCGCAAGAATTTCAGGATCACTATTCAAAATTTGAATATTGGATAGCATATGGTCAGCTTGACTGCTGATTATTTTTGACCATAAAACTGTCTTGCCTGTAATGGCCTCATCGCGAAATCTTTCTTCGACCTCAGCAATAGACATTCTGGCGTTTATAATGATTACGGCCACTACTAGCAAAATAGTCGAAGCTGCAACAAAACTGATGCGCGTACCCAAAGTCATTGAACACCACCTTCTTTAAAACTATGCGACTGGCAAATAAAACCGGAATCCCTCCCTCCCGAGATATCAAAAAATCTCAACTCCCCCATTGAATAAATGCCAGGCTTGTAGCTTTTATCTGGGGCCGTTATGACAAAGAACAACTTTCTGACCAAATAATTCTTTATTTCATATTATGCAATACACACCCTACGCATAATAACTTCTTGTTATGCGAAGTATAGAACATATGCCGATATTTGGGATGCTAATGAGAAAAACAGAATGAGGCATGTAATACGGCAGTGCGCATTATCGGAGTGTCACAGTAGTAAAAAAACACCAAAACTATAGGATGATAAAATTTTACCTGCGTGATGACAGTGCACATCCACGAACTGAAAATTAACCTTTAAAGGATTAACCCTTAATAAACCGATACTCAGCAGATCGGGCATGCGCAACCAGACCTTCTCCATGGGCCAATGTTGAAGCACACTTGCCCAGATCTGAAGCACCCTGGGCTGAGCACGCAATCAAACTGGACCGTTTCTGAAAATCATAAACACCCAGTGGTGATGAAAAACGCGCAGTACCGGAAGTAGGTAAGACATGATTCGGGCCAGCACAATAATCACCCAGCGCCTCGGCGGTATAGCGTCCCATGAAGATAGCGCCAGCGTGACGTATTTTTTGCGCCCACTGCTCTGCATTCTCAATTGAGAGTTCTAAATGTTCCGGTGCGATATGATTGGCTACCTTAATCGCCTCATCCATATTC
The DNA here is from genome assembly GCA_029881035.1 of Gammaproteobacteria bacterium. Lineage (GTDB taxonomy): Bacteria > Pseudomonadota > Gammaproteobacteria > SZUA-229 > SZUA-229 > LH-M37. Next base: position 106,907 of record JAOUNI010000002.1, read on the forward strand.
GATACCAAAATAAATGCCGCCCGATTCTGCAATGCAGCTTGAATGATTTTTTTACGAGGCATTTCGGCCAATAACTTTTCAATACTAGTTTTTACCTTTTGTAAAAAACCTGCATCAGTAGTAACTAAAATAGATTGCGCTTCTTCATCATGTTCGGCCTGCGAAAATAAATCCATAGCGATCCAGTCTGGGTCAGTTTTACCATCACACACTACCAGAATTTCAGAAGGGCCGGCAATCATGTCGATACCGACAACACCGTAAACCATGCGCTTGGCCGTCGCAACATAACTGTTACCGGGGCCGGTAATGATGTCAACTTTAGGAATGGTTTCAGTACCATAAGCTAACGCAGCAACAGCCTGTGCGCCACCCACGGTAAAGACTCGGTCGACACCTGAAATAGCTGCGGCGGCCAATACCAGATCATTAGTCTCTCCACCCGGGGTTGGCACCACCATAATCAATTCGGGTACTTCGGCTACCTTTGCGGGGATTGCATTCATCAAGACGGAAGAAGGATAAGCGGCTTTACCACCGGGCACATACAGACCCGCTCTATCCATGGGTGTAATTTTCTGGCCCAACACTGTGCCATCGGCTTCGGTATAAGACCAGGATTCCATTTTCTGATGCTGCGCATAAGCACGTACTCGATTTGCGGCTAATTCCAATGCTTCGCGTTGCTCAGGATTAATCGCCGCCAGTGCTTTTTGTAAAGTAACGGGGCTCAGCTCCAGCTGGTCAGCTGATGTTGCAGCCACACGATCAAATTTTTGTGTGTATTCAAGTAATGCTGCATCACCACGTTTTTTAACGTCGGCAAGAATATCAGTGACCACGGAAACGACGCCACTATCAGCTGACTGTTCCCAGGCTAATACTTCATCCAGTTGTTGCCAGAAACTTTTATCGCTGGCATTGAGTTGACGAATCTCAGGCATTTTTCTCTACCGCTGCTTTTATTTTTTCAATGATGTCACTAATTCTTGCGTGTTTCATTTTCATCGCTGCTTTATTGATGATTAGGCGTGAACTAATATCGGCAATGTGATCCATCGGTTTCAGACCATTGGCTTTTAAAGTGTTACCTGTATCAACCACATCAACGATTAAATCGGCCAGACCCACAATTGGACCCAATTCCATTGATCCATAAAGCTTGATAACTTCAACCTGTTCACCTCGTGATTCAAAAAATCGTTTAGCTACATTGACGAATTTAGTCGCCACACGCAGACGCCCATTTTTATTTCCGTTACTTGAATCAACATTGACCAATCCCGCAGTCATCAATCTACATTTTGCAATTCTCAAATCTACCGGTTCGTATAAACCCTCTGCGCCATGTTCCATCAATACATCTTTACCTGCAACGCCGATATCGGCCGCGCCAAACTGCACATAAGTAGGTACATCGGTGGCACGAATAATCACCAGTTTGACGTCATCCTGATTAGTATCAAGGATTAACTTACGGCTTTTTTCGGGGTCTTCTGCCGGAATAATATTAGCCGCTTCCAACAAGGGAAGCGTCTCTTTATAAATACGGCCTTTAGATAATGCAATAGTAATCATAATTATGTATTTTTTAACAATCTGCTTGAATATCAAGCGGGTATTCGACGAATTTTCGCACCCAGAAGCGCCAATTTTTCTTCAATAATTTCATAACCACGATCAATATGGTAAATACGCTGAACTTCAGTTTCGTTTTCTGCCACCAGGCCGGCTAAAATCAAACTTGCAGAAGCACGTAAGTCAGTCGCCATGACTGGAGCGCCTGATAATTTGTCAACACCGCGAATAATGGCAGTATTACCTTCAACTTCGATATCAGCACCCATGCGTTGTAATTCCTGTACATGCATAAAACGATTTTCGAACACGGTTTCAACGATCGTCGCCGCACCATCGGCAATTGTATTCAAAGCCGCAAACTGTGCCTGCATATCAGTGGGGAACGCAGGGTAAGGAGCGGTACGTACATTCACTGATTTAGGTCGCTTGCCGTGCATATCCAGTGATATCCAGTCTTCACCAACTTCGATATCAGCACCGGCTTCACGTAATTTATCAATCACTGCATCGAGCAATCTTGGTTCAGTATCCTTCACCATAATCTTGCCACCAGTAATCGCAGCTGCCACCAGATAAGTGCCGGTTTCGATGCGATCGGGTAAAACCCGGTAACGGGTACCGTGCAATTTTTCGACACCTTCAATGGTGATCGTGTCCGTACCCGCACCCTGAATTTTCGCACCCATAGCAATCAGGAAATTGGCCAGATCAACGACTTCAGGTTCACGCGCTGCATTCTCAATCGTAGTAATGCCATCAGCCAACGTCGCTGCCATCATCAGATTTTCTGTACCGGTAACGGTCACCATATCCATCACCAGACGAGCACCTTTCAGTCGCTTGGCATCGGCAATGATGAAGCCATTTTTAACTTCGATCTTCGCACCCATGTCCTGCAAGCCTTTAATATGCAGATTCACTGGCCGCGAACCAATTGCACAGCCACCTGGCAACGATACTTCAGCATGACCAAAACGCGCCAGCAAAGGGCCTAAAACAAGAATGGAAGAACGCATGGTTTTAACCAGATGATAGGGTGCAACGTAACTCTCGATAGTTGAGCTATCTACTTCGATGCAGAGCTTTTCATCAATCACAACATGTACACCCATGGCGCCTAATAATTCAACTGTGGTGGTGACATCATGTAAGTGCGGCACATTTTCAACAATAGCGGTACCTTCACACAACAGGGTAGCAGCCAGTATCGGCAATACCGCATTTTTAGCACCAGAAATTCTAACCTGGCCATTGAGCGTTACACCGCCCTGTATTATTAATTTATTCATGTAAAGAAATCCTAGGAATTAAATTGGGAATTTAAAAAAGCTTCCCGTTCGCAATCAATACCGTAAGCATTAGCAACAATACATATTTGCTCTGGTAGATTTTTAAAATTAATCGATTTACTCTGTAATTTTGTTGTCCGCACCATTTCTAGCAACAAAGCCAGACCGGCGCTATTGCTATCAGTTACATTGATCAGATCAACACTGATTTTGTCCTGATTTTTAAATAATTGTTCAGCCTGTTTCATCAATGTCGGTACTGTTTCAAAATTCAGCACACCACTAATATTAACGCTGCCATCCAGCATAGATAATTCGGCGGTCAATGTTTTGTTAATAGCCATGATCAGGATTTCTGTTGTGACTCATCACTGTTTGTCGTTTCTGGTGTAACTGGTTTTTCAGCGACTCGGGCATTTTTATCCTGCAGCATTTTTAGCACCGCTTCGATACCGCCTTTACGCATTTCCTGAGTAAAAGTACCGCGGTAATTAGTCACCAGGCTAACGCCATCAATAATAATGTCATACACTTTCCACTCGTTATCTTTAAGTCGCAGGCGATAATCCACAGGAATAGCAGGGCCCCCTGATTGCAGCACTTCAGATTTAACCGTGACTTTATCCTCTCCAGAAGCCACATTTAAAGGTGAGAAATTAATAGTCTGATCACGGAACTCCTGTAGTGACTTACTGTAAGTGCGAATTAACAGGGTCCGGAACTGATCCACAAACTCAATTTTCTGCTCATTATTCGCCTTATTCCAGTTTTTACCCAAAGCCAGTTTAGCCAGCGTAACATCATCAAGATGAGGAAGAATATGCTCATCCACAATCTGGTAAACAACATTGGGATCCGCATCAATGGCTTCACGCTTCTCTTTTAACACCTTTATCACGTCATCCGAAACACGTTTAAGCATATCCACAGGTGGCTCAATTTCAGCTGCCATTACAACCGAACTGATCAATAACACCGAAATAATCAGTGCATTTATTAATTGTCCAAACTGTAATTTAATCATTCACTTTCTCCTTCAAAGTATTTAAAGGGATACTATTCATCAGCCTTGCTATATAAAAATTGGCCAATAATTTGTTCCAGCACCAGTGCTGATTGAGTGATATCAATCATCGAACCCGCAACCAGATATTCTTCTTCAGCACCCGGCTCCAGACCGATATACTGCTCTCCCAGCAACCCCGAAGTCAGAATGCTGGCCGAGCTATCTATAGGAAAAGTATTGTACTGAGGGTCAATGGACATGCTCACCAGCGCCTCGAAACCTTCTGAATCATAACTGATATCGGTAACACGTCCGATGCGAACACCGCTGGCGGATACGGGTGAACGCACCTTGAGGCCGCCAATATTGTCGAAACGGGCTTTAATAATATAACCTTCATCGCCACCAAAACTGGCCAGATTACTGACTGACATCGCCAGCATGAATAAAGCTGCCAATCCTGCTGCTACAAATAAACCCACCAGTAATTCCAATGTACGTGTATTCATGAAATACCTCTTAAATTCTCCAAATACTTCTACTTACTAAACATCAGCGCTGTCAGCACAAAGTCCAGTATCAGAATAGCCAATGAACCATAAACCACAGTACGGGTTGTTGCCTGCCCCAGACCTTCCGACGTGGGTATACAATCATAACCTTCGAACACTGCAATCCATGAAACCACGAAACCAAATACCAGGCTCTTGATCATTCCATTACCCAGGTCTTCAAATAATTCAACCTTGGATTGAGCCTGTGACCAGAATGCCCCGGAATCCAGACCCAACATTTGAACGGCCACCAGATAGCCGCCCATAACACCCACGGCGCTAAAGATAGCTGCAAGCAGCGGCATAGAAATCACACCTGCTAAAAATCGTGGTGCTACCACTCTCTCAACCGGATTCACTGCCATCATTTCCATACCGGAAAGCTGCTCAGTCGCCTTCATTAAGCCAATTTCGGCAGTCAGTGCGGAGCCCGCACGACCGGCGAATAATAAGGCGGTAATGACAGGCCCAAGTTCACGCAATAATGACAACACCACCATCACACTCACCGAGTCTTCGGCACCAAAATCGACCAATGCGTAATAAGCCTGCAAAGCCATCACCATACCAACGAACAAACCGGCGACGACAATAATAATCAGCGTTTGCACACCGACAGAAAACAACTGCTTAACCAGTAACCCGGGACGCATCAACATTCCGCTCAGGCCAGCGAATACTGCCATCAAAAAAACATTAGCACGCCCTAAACGAGACAGTGCAGCGAGAGTGCCATGCCCCAGCGCCTGTATGCGATCCAGTAAATTGTTAACCACGCCTTCTCTCCGAGACAGCAAACAAATCATCAAACAAAGGTGGTGCATCAAAATGGAAGGGGACCGGCCCATCCGCCAGACCTTCCATAAACTGCCGCGTCCATTCAGAGTCACTGCTATGGATATCTTCAGGCGAGCCATGTTCAACCACTGTACCCGCAGAAATGATGTAGACATAATTTGCAATCGACATGGTCTCATAGACATCATGTGAAACTACAATACTGCAAATATTCAGCGCATCATTCAGGCTTTTGATGAGTTTCACCAGTACTCCCATGGAGATGGGATCCTGCCCGGTGAACGGCTCATCATACATAATCATCATCGGATCAAGTGCAATAGCTCTGGCCATAGCTACCCGCCGAGCCATGCCACCTGACAGCTCTGCTGGCGATAAATCCATGGCACCACGCAATCCGACAGCGTTCAGCTTGAGCAATACCAGCTGACGCACCATAGCTTCATTAAGTTTGGTATGTTCGCGTATTGGATAAGCCACATTCTCGAAAACGGACAAATCGGTCAATAATGCTCCACTCTGGAACAACATACCCATACGCTTGCGCAATTCGTACAATTCCCGGGTTTTCAGTTGATGAATATTCTGACCATCCACTTCGATAGAGCCCGCATCTGGTCTTAGCTGACCACCAATCAGTTTGAGCAACGTTGTCTTGCCAGTACCACTCGGCCCCATAATGGCGGTAATACCTGTGCGCGGAATATCCATATCCACATTATTAAAAATAACACGGTCGCCCCGGCTGAATTTCAGCCCACGAATCTTTATCAGGACTTCACTCAAGCTATTAATCCTTTAGAACACCGCTTTATCACTTTTATCTGCACCGCTTTATGATGAATATAGGCGCGTATTGTATGCGTTTGAACCTGTTCATGCACCTGTTTAAATGTGACCGCTCAACAACCACCGTTAGTTCGCTTATAATGGCGAGACTAAATAATTTGTCTTTGATTTACACATTAGCGTATTCTTCACGGCCCACAAAACAGAAACTATTTATGCCCGCCGAAAGCCTTATCATCAATAGCATTGCCATTATTGCCGGTTTAGCTCTACTAGTATGGAGCGCTGACCGCTTTATTTTTGGTGCCGCTGCTGCTGCCAGAAACATGAATATCTCGCCACTGGTGATAGGTTTAACCATCGTCGGCTTTGGTACCTCAGCACCCGAAATGTTAATTGCCTGTTTCGCATCCCTTGATGGTAGCCCGGCTATGGCCATTGGTAATGCCATTGGCTCAAATATAACCAATATCACGCTTGTTCTGGGCGTAGCGGCGCTAATCATCCCGCTGAACGTACATTCACGCATTCTGAAAAAAGAGCTCCCCCTGTTGCTTGTTGCCATGCTGCTCTCACTAACGTTATTAATCGATGGTGAGCTATCATTCACCGACGGTTTGTTACTGTTCGGCTCACTGGTTTTAATTATGTGGTGGATTACGCATCAGGCGCTCACCGAACGTAATCATGATGCCATGGAAGACGAATATGACGACGAAATTCCATGCAACGTACCTATGCCCAAAGCCATCTTCTGGCTGATCGCAGGTTTAACCCTGCTCATCGCCAGCTCTAAACTACTGGTCTGGGGCGCGGTCAATATCGCCACCGCCATGGGCATCAGCGAACTGGTCATTGGCCTGACCATCATCGCCATTGGCACCAGTCTTCCGGAAATGGCTGCCACCATTGCTGGTGCTCTAAAAAATGAACACGATATTGCCATCGGCAATATCGTCGGTTCAAACCTGTTTAATACCCTGGGAGTACTCGCTGTGCCCGGTCTACTGGCTCCGGCACCACTGGCCGAAGGCATTCTGGAACGTGATATCCCGGTAGTCTTTACCCTGACCATTACTCTGTTTATTATGGCCTATGGTTTCAAAGGTCTCGGGCGTATCAACCGGATTGAAGGTGGCATATTGCTATCCGCATTTTGCGCTTATCAAGTTCTGCTATATTTCACCGCGATCCACTAACATTGGCGACTAACCATCACTATATATCAACACTTAAAACAAGCAGAATGACTAAAAAACCATGCCAATGACAGATTTGGAAAATGCCAATTTTAAACAGCTCGGACTCGCCGTTATCAACACCGAACTAGACGCGGTGGAGGCACTGAAATCGCGCATTAATGATGATTTTTCCAGAGCCTGTGAATTAATGCTCACCTGTGAAGGCCGCATTGTAGTTACCGGCATGGGTAAATCGGGGCATATTGGTGGCAAAATCGCAGCGACACTAGCCAGCACCGGCAGCCCGGCTTTTTTTGTTCATCCTGGCGAAGCTAGCCATGGCGATCTTGGTATGATCACCCCCAAAGACGTGGTTATCGCCCTGTCCAATTCAGGCAATACCACAGAAATATTAACCATCATCCCCATTATCAAGCGCTTCGGTGTACCGCTCATCGCGCTAACAGGCAATACCCAGTCACCACTGGCAACATTGGCGGATGTTAACCTGGACGTCAGCGTGGCACAGGAAGCCTGCCCACATGGGCTGGCGCCTACTTCAAGCACGACAGTCTCACTGGTCATGGGCGATGCCCTGGCTGTTGCACTGTTGCAGGCTCGTGGTTTCACCCCGGAAGATTTTGCACTTTCGCACCCTGGCGGCAGTCTGGGTCGCCGCCTGTTATGCCATGTTAGCGACATCATGCACAAAGATGATAGAACGCCTAAAGTAAGCCGACAGGCCACCATCTCAGAAGCACTGCTGGAAATGACGAGCAAAGGCCTCGGCATGACCGCCATCGTTGACGACAACGACCAGCTATTGGGTATTTATACTGATGGTGACCTACGCCGTTCACTGGACAAAGGGATCGACATTCATACTTCACCCATCGAAGCCGTGATGACTACCAATTGCAAGACGGCCGATGAACACGATCTGGCCGTCGAAGCCCTTAAGCTCATGGATGACTTCAATATCAACGGCATTCTGGTCACCGACAAAAACAACAAGCTCATCGGCGCACTCAATATGCACGACCTTTTACGTGCTGGCGTGGTCTGAAGCAACAATCAACAGGAGCTGCTCGTGCAGGACATTATTGAAAAAGCAAAAAATATAAAACTGGTTATTTTTGATGTCGACGGTGTAATGACCGACAGCAGCCTGTTTATGGGCGACGATGGTCAGGAATACAAAGCTTTCAACTCCAAAGATGGTCACGGTATGCGCATGTTGCAAGAATGCGGTGTTAAAGCTGCGATTATCACCGGTCGCAAATCCAATGTAGTGGCACACCGTATGAAGGATCTTGGTATTGAGCTGGTATATCAGGGTTATCGAGATAAAACTCCAGCCTTCGAAGATTTGATGAAAGAAGTCGGGCTTTCAATTGACCAAATTGCCTACGTTGGTGATGATGTGGTCGATCTGCCGGTAATGTCACGTGTCGGTTTTGCTATTGCCGTACAGGATGCCCACCCCTTCGTAAAACAACACGCTCACTGGATTGCGCCTCGAAATGGTGGCTATGGCGCAGTACGGGATGTTTGTGAATTCATCCTCGAAGCCCAGGGCACGTTAGCTGACAAACTCAAATCCTATCTCTACATAGCCAAATAACGACAGAGTCCTAATTTTGTGAAACGACTGGTTTCCTTATCGATCATTGCTATTGCAGCGCTGATTTTCTGGGGCTCAAAAATCTGGGAAAATAAGCAGGTGATCAACACCCTGGAAAGCAGCGATCCGCACTATATCAATGTTTTCATTCGTGATTTCACCATTACTGCAATGGATGAAAATGGCCAGCCTGCATATATCCTGAAAGCTAATAAACTCGAACACTATAATGATAATGAATACGCCGTTATCGAAGCACCCGTTATAGAATTAACACAGGGGGAGCATCATTGGATGATTAGCGCCAGATCAGGCGAGATTGATGATACTAATCAACGCATCACACTCCTTGGTGAGGTTATTTTACAACAACAAAATAAACCACAACCAATACGACTTGAAACTGAGCAACTGGAAATTGATACCCGCCAACAAACTGCCAAAAGCACACAAACAGTGAACATTACTCAGCAGAAATTTAATCTACAATCCACGGGCATGATATTGAATAATGCTAGCGGGAAGCTTGAACTACTCAACAGCGTTAAAGGCAACTATGTTCAAATCAGATAAAATCCGCTCAATTTCATATCACAGGATCATATTAACGCTGATGTTATTGCACGCTCCTGTGGGACTTGCTACCAATAGTGAGATTGAAGAGAATATTCAAATTCAGGCGAATTACATGCAATTTGATATGGAAACAGGGAGTAGCATCTATGAAGGTGATGTCAAAATCAGTCAGGGAACAATCCAGCTACTTGGACAAAAAGTAACCATCCTACGACAACAGGATCAGATTCAGGAAATTAACGTTGATGGTCAACCTGCACGATATAGCCAGGATGAAGATACCGAAAATAAAATTCATGCGACCAGCCAACACATGCAGTATCTGACCGATCAGCATCGACTAGTAATGACAGTAGATGCCCGTCTGGAACAACCCGACCATACTATAGAAAGTCAACGCATCGTCTACGATACCAAAAATAAAATCGTAATCGCTGGCAGTGATGATGAACATAAACCATCAGGAGGACGGGTCAATATCACGCTGACACCGAAAAAAGACAATACGACCACTCCAGCCAACACAGAGAAACCATAGTGTCGATACTCCGTGCAAAAAGCCTGGTTAAAAGCTTTAAAACTAGAACTGTTGTCAATGATGTCTCAATTGAAATAAATAGCGGTGAGGTCGTTGGCTTGTTAGGACCCAATGGCGCAGGTAAAACCACCAGCTTTTATATGGTGGTCGGATTAGTGCCGACCGATAGCGGACAAATCTATCTAAACGAAAAAGACATCACCGACCTGCCGGTACATGCGCGGGCGCGCAAAGGCATTGGTTATCTACCACAGGAGGCATCCGTCTTCAGAAAATTAACCGTCGAAGACAACATTATGGCCATTCTGGAGCACAATCCGTCACTCGATAAAAAAGCCCAATTGCAGCTACTGGAGGATCTTCTGGAAGATTTCCAGATCCAGCATATCCGAGAATCCACCGGGCTGAGCCTGTCAGGGGGTGAACGTCGACGTGTTGAAATTGCGCGTGCTCTGGCTTCTCAACCCTCTTTTATCCTACTCGATGAACCATTTGCCGGAGTTGACCCGATTTCAGTCATCGAAATACAGAAAATCATCCGACATTTGATTGAGCGCAATATTGGTGTACTCATTACCGACCATAATGTCCGCGAAACTTTGGGCATTTGCCAGCGGGCCTACATTTTAAGTGATGGCAAAATTATTGCTCAGGGCAGCGCGGAGGAGATTTTAGCCAATCAACAAGTACGTGATGTATACCTTGGACGTGATTTTCAGCTATAAGACATGTATGAGCATCAAATAACAACAGTAACTACACTCAGCACCATGTCGACATTACAAATAATTCTGATTTTGTCAGATTTCCACTCCAAATCGTCAGTAGTGGGGGCCTGCCTATAAAATGAAACCTTCACTTCAACTCAATATTGGCCAACATCTAACGATGACGCCACAGTTGCAGCAGGCCATACGTCTGTTACAACTTTCCACTCTCGATTTGCAGGCCGAAATTCAGCAGACTCTCGAAGAGAACCCAATGCTGGAGCTGGAAGAAGACAACATTTACCCCAGTGATAACAGTGACAGTGCTATTGGCACAGAAATACAACAGGTCTCCGCTGATAGCGAGAACACCACTGGTGACACAGATGATTCTCATCTGGATATGGAAAGAAACCAGGATATCCCAGATGAATTAGCCGTTGATACTGACTGGGGTGATATATACGATATCGCTCCCAGCAACACCAGCAGCTCAACCGGTGACGGCGGCAATGACTACCTTGAGAACCAGTCTTCCGGGGATGAAAACCTTCAAGACCATCTACTCTGGCAACTGCAAAATAGCCCCACCAGTGAAACCGATCTATTAATCGGTACCTCCATCATTGACGCCATTAATGAAGATGGTTATCTCACTGAATCCGTTGAAGACATCTATCAGAGTCTGGTCGATGAGCTCGACATTGAGCTTGATGAAGTTGAAGCAATGCTGCATCGTATCCAGCGTTTTGACCCACTCGGTGTAGGCGCACGTGATCTACGTGAATGCCTGTTATTGCAGCTGGAACAATTTGCCCCCGACACCCCCGAACTGGCTGATGTCAAAATGCTGATCGAAAACTATCTTGATCTGATTGGTGCTCATGATTATGCCCGACTACAACGTAAAACTCGTCGTAGTGAAGAAGAACTACATGTACTGATCAGTTTCATCCAGACGCTCAACCCCAAACCGGGTTCTATCATCAGCAGCAGCACTACCCACTACATAGCTCCTGATATTTATGTACAGAAAATCAACGGTCGCTGGCGTGTTGAACTCAACCCGGAAACAGCCCCAAAAATCCGCGTCAACCAGATTTATGCCGATCACCTGAAAGCTGCTGGCCGTGGTGACAACAATTCACAGCTCAAAAATAGCCTGCAGGAAGCGCGCTGGTTTATCAAAAGCCTGCAAAGCCGAAATGAAACGCTCATGCGTGTTGGTAAAGCCATCGTTGAACGCCAACGTCTGTTTCTGGAATATGGCGAGGAAGGCATGAAACCAATGATATTACGTGACATCGCCGAAGAACTGGAGATGCACGAATCAACAATATCGCGTGTGACCACACAAAAATACATGCACACTCCTCGAGGAGTGTTCGAATTTAAGTTCTTTTTCTCAAGTCGGGTTACCACATCGGATGGAGGCGAATGTTCCGCAACAGCTATCCGCTCCATGATGAAAAAACTTATTGAGAATGAGAATCCACAAAAGCCCCTGAGCGACAACAAGATTTCTGCCTTTCTAATCAAAGAAGGTATTAATGTTGCACGTCGAACTGTGGCAAAATACCGGGAATCGATGATGATTCCTCCTTCAAATGAGAGAAAGCGTCTTGCTTAAACCTACTGGAGCATTACTATGCAAATTGAACTGACCGGCCACCACATTGAAATCACCGACTCTCTACGCAATTATGTCACTGAAAAAATGGAAAAACTCGAGCGCCACTTTGATAAAGTTAGTAACACTCATGTCATCCTGAGCGTTGAAAAAAATGTACAAAAAGCTGAAGCCACTGTTCATATGAGTGGTCATGATATTTTCGCCGAGGCTAATGAACCCGACATGTATGCCTCCATTGATGCACTAGTTGACAAACTCGACCGACAGGTCAAAAAACACAAGGAAAAAATCACTAACCACCTGCATCATAAACACGTTGAAGCACCTATTGAAGACTAATGAACTTAAAAGATCTTGTTAGCCCTGACTCCGTCATCTGCAACGCTGACGTTGTCAGCAAAAAGAGAGCCCTTGAATTACTGGCTGAGTTACTGGCCACTCAAACTGATGCAGATAAATCATTTGATATATTCCAGCTTTTAACTGAAAGAGAGAAACTGGGCTCGACCTCGCTGGGGCATGGTATTGCCCTGCCCCATGCGAGAACAGACTTATGCAAACAGGCTATTGGTGTTTTCATACGCACAAAAAATGGTATTGATTTTGACAGCCCTGACCATCAACCGACAGATTTGCTATTTGCCCTGATGGTGCCAGAACATTACACGGATGAACACCTCAATATTCTTGCCGGACTAGCAGGCATGTTTAACGATGAAAAATTTTGCCAGAATCTACGCACCGCTGATAGCAATGCAGAGCTTTATCACCGACTGACCAGTTGGGACGCAATATCACAGGCCTCGTAAAAAAACCATGACTCAACTCTTCTCTGCCGAATCGATTATTGTCAACCTTTCCAGCAAGATTGAGTTGAAATGGGTTGCCGGTCAGGAAGATCCGAATCGCCCACTTCATGAAGTCAACGTCAATGACCATGCGACTTTAATCGGTCACTTAAATCTAATTCATAAAAATATTATTCAGGTTATTGGTAAAACTGAATGTGATTATTTGCAAAATCTTGATGAAGATTTTCGCAATAGTGTTTTGCGACAACTTTTTTCTGACCATTCTGTTGCCATCATTATGGCTGATGGCATTCCCGTTCCTGACAAACTGATTGAATTTGCCAATCAGGGGCATGTGCCATTGTTAAGCTGCGAAACACACAGTAATGAAGTGGTCGATACTGCACGATTTTATTTACACGACCTATTTTCTGACAAACAAATTGTTCATGGTGTTTACATGGAGGTGCTAGGCACAGGCGTGTTAATCACCGGCGAAAGCAGTGTCGGAAAAAGCGAATTAGCCCTCGAACTTATTTCACGCGGTCATCGACTGATTGCCGATGACGCACCCGAGCTGACCCGTATTGGCCCTGACATTCTTGATGGCAGGAGCCCCAGCGTACTCAAAGACTTCATGGAAGTACGTGGACTTGGCGTACTCAATATCCGCGAAATGTATGGCAACAATGCATTAAAAATTAATAAATATCTACGTCTTATTATTCATATGGTACGTTTATCTAAAGAAGAGCTGGCACAGATCGATCGCCTTGAAGGCTCTCGACAAATGCGTGAAATTATGGGAGTTAATATCCCCGAAGTATTATTACCGGTAGCACCTGGGCGTAACCTCGCGGTACTAGTTGAAGCGGCTGTACGCAATCATATATTACGACATAGCGGTTATGATGCTACCAGAGAGCTAATGCGTCTTCAGCAAATAGCCATCGACTCAGGCCAGACCTTATAATCTCATGAAACTTGTTATAGTCAGCGGGCTATCAGGTTCCGGCAAAACGGTGGCACTTCATACTTTAGAGGATGAAGACTACTACTGTGTTGATAATCTTCCTCTCGGACTGCTGCCCGATTTTGTCGAACGCATCTCCAACCGAACATTACAGCCATACGAAAATATAGCAGTAGGCATTGACGCTCGAAGTGAAGCTAATGATTTACGTCGATTCAATGAAATCATCAAACCGTTACGCAAAAAAAATATCCAGCTCGAAGTTATCTATCTACAGGCAGAACTTAACACTCTCATCAAACGTTTTAGTGATACGCGTAGAAAACATCCGTTAACTACCAAAGGTCTGCCCCTGTATGAAGCCATTGAGGTTGAGCGTGTTTTATTAACTGAGATTGCATCTGAAGCCGATCTTTTTATCGACACCACCTACACTAATGTTCATCAATTGCGTGACCAGATCAAACAACAAATTGCCAAAGATAGCGGCGCCAGACTTTCCTTACTATTTCAATCATTCGGCTTCAAACATGGCACACCGACTGACTCAGATTTTGTCTTCGATGTACGTTGCTTACCCAATCCACACTGGGAATCAAATCTACGCCCTCTAACAGGACTTGATCCAGAAGTCGCTGCATTTTTACAATCACACGATGAAGTTCAAGATATGCTCGAAGACATTCGAAAATTCATGCAGCACTGGATCCCCAAATTCGAACAACAAAATCGTTACTATCTCACTGTATCCATTGGCTGTACTGGTGGCCAGCACCGTTCTGTTTTCATCGCACAACAATTAAGTGATGATTTTAAAGATATTATTGAACACGTATCCATTCGGCACCGGGAGATGCAATGAGCGTTGCCCTGTTATTAGTCTCACATAAAGGTATTGCCAGCAATCTGCTGAATACCGCCGCCTCCATTGTTAATGACCGGCCAACTAATATTGCTTATGTAGAAGTACCCATGGACGCATCCGTCGACACCATCAAAAAAAATATACAGGAAAAACTTGATCAATTTGATCAACGCAAAGAAGTGTTAATCCTTACCGATATTTATGGTGCCACACCCAGCAACATCGCCAGCTGTTTTATCTCAAATAAAAACACTCAACTAATCAGCGGGCTAAATTTAGCCATGATCATCAAAGCCATCAATTACCGGAGTTTGCCATTGACTGAACTAGTAGAAAAAATTATTCAAGGCGGACGCCAAAGCATTGAACAACATTATGATGAGAGCCACTCATGTCATTAAGCCGTGATATTGAGATCATCAATAAACTGGGCATGCACGCTCGCGCTGCCGCTAAATTTGTTAAGTTGGCATCCACTTTTGAAAGCCTGATAGAAATCGAACGCAAAGGTCGCCGTGTTAACGGTAAAAGCATCATGGGCGTTATGATGCTGGCTGCCAGCAAAGGCTCACAGGTCACCCTCTATGCCGAGGGCGCAGATGCAGAAGAAAGTCTCAATCAACTTGAGCAATTAATTAATAATCGCTTTGATGAAGATGAATGAATATAAATAAATTAACTGGAGCATTTATTTGAGCATTCTTATCAACGGAATTGGAGTATCAACCGGCATTGCTATTGGTGAAGCCTACGTGTACTCACGCGAACATCAGGAAGTGCATGAATATAATGTCCCCGTAAGCCAACAAAAAAAAGAAATACAGCGATTTAAGGCAGCGCTGGCTAAAGCCGGCAGCCAGTTGCACAAAATAAAAAATAAAATAGCAGTCGATACACCTGCTGATATCCTGGCATTCATTGATACACATTTATTAATGCTGGAAGACCCTACCTTTGATGAAGGTACAGTTGCCAATATTAAAAAACTTTCATGCAATGCTGAATGGGCTTTATATTTACAAAGCCAGCGTCTGGTTAAAGTCTTTGATGAAATGGAAGACGCCTATTTACGCACCCGCAAAGATGATGTTTTGCACGTTGTCCGACGTATTCAAGATTGTCTGGCCGATGCACCTGATCATATTCCTGATGGTCAGCAGCTAAAAGGACGCATCATTATTGCCGATGATTTAACACCCGCCGACACCTTAATGTTGCAACATCAAAAAATTGCAGGCTTTGTTACCGAGTTTGGTGGCCAGCTTTCTCATACTGCTATTCTCTCTAAAAATATTGGTATCCCGGCTATTGTTGGCGCCCATTTTGCGCGCCAGCTCATCAAAACTGGCGAAATACTGATCATTGACGGTCTGCAGGGCATGGTCATCAACTCGCCCGACAAACACTCACTCAAACATTACCGGGCACTGCAAAAAGAAGAGATTGCTCGTAAATCCTTATTACATAATCTCAGGGATGCACCTGTCGTTTCAACCGACGGCAAAGTCATTACGCTGCACGGTAATATTGATCGCCCCGAAGATATCCGAACACTACGAAGTTTCGACAACACTGGTGTTGGTCTTTATCGCACCGAAATGTTATTCATCGAAAAAAACACCTGGCCAGATGAAGAAACACAATTCAAAACATATAAACGCGCCTTGTTTCGACTAAAGGGCGAACTGTTGACCATTCGCACTATTGACCTGGGCGCCGATAAAGAAACACAGGACAGCGTTGACCAGGGACCAATGGCACACAACCCTGCCATGGGCCTACGCGCTATTCGTCGTTGCATGAAAGAGCCGGAATCATTTGTACCACAACTACGTGCAATTCTTCGTGTTGCTGCCCTGGGACCAGTACGAATGATGATCCCCATGCTCACCAATATTGAAGAGCTACAGCAAGTACTCAACCTGATTGCACGAGTAAAACGACAACTACGCACACAAAATATTCAATTTGATAAAAATATAAAAGTGGGCGCCATGATCGAAGTACCCGCAGCCGCACTCTCCGCCGATGCTTTTGCCAAACAGCTCGACTTCTTATCTATCGGCACTAATGACCTGATCCAGTATACACTTGCACTAGATCGTATTGATGATGAAGTTAGCTATTTATATAACCCGCTCAACCCAGCTGTATTGCAACTGATCCAGATGACAATTAATGCGGGGAAAAAAGCGCGCATCCCGGTTTCACTCTGTGGTGAAATGGCGAGCAACCCACAATATACGCGTCTGCTACTAGGCATGGGACTGGAATATTTCAGCGTACAGGCAAATACCCTGCTGGAAATCAAACATATCATTAACCACAGCAAAATCTCTCGCTTGCGACCAAAAATAAAACAGATACTCGAATACTCATCCGCACACGAAATTGAAATCCAGCTCAACCAGCTCAATCAGCGCGAAGCAGAGAAATACTCCCATTAGCAGTATGCCTGTCGATAAAGTTTAAACATGGAGAAACACTGGACACTTCAGATACAGTGTTAACAACCTGATAGTTTTTTGAATAAAAATACGAATTAGTAATAGATAATTCGTTAATATCATAAGACTAAAACATGCTATAAAGAAAAAGAGGTCGCATATAGCGACCTCTCATTTAGTGCATCTTTCTGCTTGTTAGCGGACAGAACACATATCCCAATGATATAACGTCACTGAGGATAGCCCCAAACTACATAGCCGTCAACTAGGAGGACTCATTAATGCTACCCAAAATGCGCTATCGCTTAGGTCTCGATATTGGGACAACATCAATCGGCTGGTGCCTGATCAGGCTAAACAAATCGGAAGAACCCATCGCCATTATCCGCATGGGCACAAGAATTTTCTCAGATAGCCGCAATCCCAAAGACGGCAGCTCACTTGCGGTCACACGTAGAGAAGCCAGACAGGCAAGGCGGCGACGTGATCGCCTACTCAAGCGTAAACAAAGAATGCTGAATGCGCTAATTAATCACCAGTTCTTCCCGCAGGAAGAAAATAAAAGGCAGGCACTGGTCAATCTAGACCCCTATGCCCTACGTAAAAAGGGCCTGTATCAGACACTTACTGGAGAAGAATTTGCACGCGCACTATTCCACATCAACCAGCGACGGGGTTTCCTGAGTAACCGCAAAACCGACAAAAATGACAATGAAAGTGGTGCACTTAAATCTGCCATCAAAACACTAAGAGAAAAGCTTATCCAGGAAGACTGCAAGACACTGGGAGAATGGCTGGCAAACCGACATGAAAAAGGGGAAAGTGTTCGTGCTCGACTACATGGCAAAACCCAAAAAGACCGGGCTTATGATTTCTATGCTGATCGCGCCATGGTTGAACATGAATTTAATGAGCTCTGGTCTAAACAATCCAGCTTTAATCCTTCGCTGTTCAATGAAAAAGCGAAAGAGGAACTCAAAGACATACTGTTATTTCAACGACCACTCAAACCTGTCAAACCGGGGCGCTGCACCCTGTTGCCTGAAGAAGAACGCGCCCCCCTGGCTTTACCAAGCACTCAGCGATTCCGTATTTACCAGGAGGTGAACAACCTGCGCATCATCACAGGCGAACTAAAAGAGCAACCTTTGACACTGGAGCAACGTGATGCCGTTGTTGAGCTTCTCGAACAAGGTGATGCCACATTCAAAACAAAAATCAAAAAGGCACTTAATTTATCTGGCACAGTAGAATTCAATCTTGAGGATATTAAGCGAGACAGGCTAAAAGGAAACAGAACCTCTATCATCCTTTCCAGGAAAGAATTATTTAGCAAGCAGTGGCATACCTTTACCCATGATCAGCAGGACGAAATTGTAGACCATTTATTACACGAAGAAAGCCTGGGAAAACTGGTCGATTGGTTGTGCAAGAAAACAAACATCGATGAAAGCACAGCCGAACTTATTGCTAACACCAATCTGCCAGAAGGCTATGGCAGTCTCAGCAAAAAAGCACTGAATCACATACTACCTGAATTAGAAAAAGACGTTATTCCCTACTCTACTGCAGTTGAAAAAGCAGGCTTTGAAAGCCATAGCGCACTTTCTCATGCACACCAGACAGGGGAAATTATGGAACAACTCCCCTACTACGGTATCCCTTTGCGACGACATGTCGCCTTTGAAAAAGACGAACCAAAAAATGATGAAGAACGCTATGGAAAAATTGCCAACCCTACGGTTCATATCGGGCTAAATGAAATACGAAAAGTCGTCAATGCGATCATCAAACGCTATGGGCACCCAAGCGAAATAATTGTTGAGGTCACCCGCGAATTAAAATTAAATCGTGAAAGAAAAAATGAAATTCAGCGGGAACAAAAACTAAACCAGGATCGCAATGAAGAAAATATCAAGGAAGCCTGTATAGCACTAGGACTAAACCCTAACAATCTGGACAAATCCAAACGACGCGAGCTCTCGCAAAAAATGCAGCTATGGAAAGAACTCAATCCGAAAGATGCTGCAAACCGTCGATGCCCATACTCAGGCGAGCAAATCAGCATTAACAAACTACTTTCCAGTGAAATTGAAATTGAGCACATTTTGCCTTACTCAATAACGCTCGATGATAGTTTAAACAACAAAACAGTATCAACGCGTCGTGCCAATCGGGACAAGGGTAACAAAACACCTTATGACGCATTTGGCAAACAGGCATTAGAGGGTTACGACTACAATCTCATTCTCGAGCGTGCGGCACTCATGCCTAAAGCAAAATCTAAACGATTTACCACCGATGGATACCAGCAATGGCTCCGTAACGATAAAGATTTTCTTGCCAGGGCGCTCAATGACACCGCTTATCTTTCACGAATCGCAAAAGAGTATTTATCGTGTGTTTGCCCACCAAATATGGTGCGTGCAATCCCCGGAAGAATGACTGCACTCTTGCGCGGAAAATATGGCCTTAATGACCTTCTATCTAACGATGACCATAAAAACAGGGACGACCACAGACATCATGCTGTTGATGCTGCTGTAGTCGCCATCACCGACCAGGGACTGTTACAAAGGTTTTCCAAAGCCAGTGCTTACGCCAGACAACATCAACTCAATAAGCTTGTCGACGAGATGCCATACCCATGGCCGACATTTCGGGCAGATGTTCAGCGCGGTTTAAATAATATTTATGTCAGCCACAAACCTGATCATGGCTATCAGGGCGCCATGCACGAGGCATCCGCCTGGGGCATAAACAAAGAAGGGATGGCCACTCGAAGCGTGAAACCCGAGGACGGAAGCATAAAGCAGCGCGAAACCAAAAATCAAAAGCTGGTCATGATCAATAGTTCAAACAATAAGACACGCCATGATCTCAATGAAGATGGCGAAACAAAGGCCTACAAGGGCTATGTCGGCGGCAGTAACTACTGCCTTGAAATCTTGCGTGACGAAAAAGGCAAATGGAATGGCGATGTTGTCTCCACCTTCCAGGCCTACCAGATCATTCGTGAAATGGGTGAAGACAATGGGTTCAGGCAACTAAGAAACCCATTAACCAGCCAAGCCGGCAATCCCCTTGTTATGCGACTCATGATTAACGATTACGTCAGGTTAAATGTTGGTGATACCACTAGAACTATGCGCGTAGCCAAAATAAGTGGCAATGGTCAGATCTTTCTGAGCGAACACAATGAAGCCAATGTCGATGCACGTAACCGAGACAAGAACGAACCATTTTCCTACATCTCCAAGATGGCTGGCTCACTACAAAAAGCCAAGGGGCGCCGTGTAACTGTGTCAGAGATAGGCGAACTCCGAGACCCCGGCTATAAGAGTTGATCCATGATCGGACGAATCATCGAAGTGGCTGATGACAAACGCTATATGTTTGTCTCACGAGGTTTTCTGGTCGTTCAGGATACTGATGGCGAAAGAAAAGAGCTAGGCCAGATCCCACTGGATGACATAACAGCAGTTATAGCCAATGCACATGGTCTTAGTTACTCCAATAATCTTCTGGTTGCACTGGCAGAACGTGGCGCACCCTTTGTTCTCTGTGCCGCTAATCACAATGCCGTGGGCATGCTATGGCCGGTTGACGGTCATTACCAGCAGGCCAAACGCTTTGATGCGCAGATCGCTGCAAAAAAACCAACTAACAAACGTATCTGGTCAGAACTGATTAAATCAAAAATTCAGCAACAGGCGGCCGCGCTAGATGCAGCAGGTCAGGCGTCAGTACCCGTAGCCGTACTGGTCAATAAAATACGCTCGGGAGACCCAAACAATATTGAAGCGCAGGCGGCCAGACGCTACTGGTCACTACTATTTGGCAAGACATTTCGTCGCGACAAAAATGCCAGCGGCATTAACGGGCTGCTGAATTATGGCTACACTATTTACCGCGCCGCAACCGCACGCGCCATCATCGCCGCCGGGTTACACCCTACTATTGGCGTACATCATTCCAATGAAGGCAACCCGATGCGCCTGGTCGATGATTTAATGGAGCCATTCCGTCCTCTCGTCGATTTACTTGTCTGGCAAATGAGTAATGCAGGCAAAGAGCAGGTGACCGCAGAAACCAAACGAATCCTCGTGCGCTCGCTTTACGATGACATGCAAACCAGTTCAGGCACAACACCCACAACAGTATGCATGCAGCGCCTTGCTATATCCCTCGCCCAGATTTATCTTGGTGAGCGAGAAGAACTCGATTTACCCTATCCTGCCTTACCATTAACACTTGCGGCTAGCCTGTCTGATGACTGGTGAACCATGCTAAGCGGTTATCGAATCATGTGGATCGCAGTCATGTTTGACCTCCCGGTTGTCGAACAGGAAGAACGTAAAGCCGCCACTGCTTTTCGTAACACCCTGCTAGACATGGGCTTTGAAATGGTACAGTTCTCCGTTTATATGCGGTTTTGCGCCAGTCAGGGACAAATGGAAACCTACTGCAAACGAGTCGAAGCCGCCTTGCCAGAAGGAGGAAAAGTCAATATCCTACATTTCACGGACAAACAATACGAACGCATCATCTCGTATAGCGGGAAAGCGAAGCAACCTGTAAAAAAATCACCTGACCAGTTCGATTTATTTTAAATATGAGCCAAAATTGCTCGCATCAAATACACGCAAACCACTGTAAAAACAATGGCTTGCGCAACACCTAGTTTACATCATTGGGATATGTGTTCTGTCCGGAACGCTTCAGCCTGTACCACGGCGCCGTCGAAAGTTTACATCATTGGGATATGTGTTCTGTCCGGAACCCAAAGCCGCCGGTAT